>JAVHRK010000178.1:0-7546 GCA_036171615.1 Bacteriovoracaceae bacterium | reverse complement strand
TGAGTCACGTTGAACTTAAGTGGGCTGGCTAAATGGCACCAGCCACTAATTAAATCATTGGATTTTAATTGATGAGTGAGTATTAAGTGTTTTACTGCATCGGTTAGCAGCAGTATATTAGTTTTTTGATCTGGTGTATTTAGAGTTGATTCAGTAGTTTGAAGTTTTCTCAGTAGGTTGATTTTGGCTCGATCACCTTTTTTTTGATGAAGATAAGATAAAACATTTAATATTGGCCGAGTTGAACTATAGGGTGCAATTGAATACTTTTGAGGCAGAAGGGGGAAGTAATTACCTTCTTTTAAAATGCAATTAAGGGTAAAGTTATCTTTAAGTAAATCCTCAAAATGAAAATTAAGTTTTTCCGCTAGTTCAAAAACACAATTTAATGGCAAGTAGCTAAGTTGTTTTTTCTTGGTCAATAGAAGATTTTGATTAATACCTAAATATTGAGCGAATTTCTCATCAGATAAGAGAAGCATATTTTGGATTTTCTCCAAATTATTCCAAAAATTTACAACTTCAGCTTGCATAGGCTATTTTCCACTCTACATTTTTTTTCACCTCAACAATTTTAGGATTTATCATTTTGGATTGTTTGGTCGACTTTAAATAATAGTAAGGGAATAGTAAGTTGTAGTTAATAATTGAGTCTTTCTGTTGAATTTGGTTCATTTTATTTTGACTCTTTTTATTGAGTGTCACGGTATATGTTTGAGAATTGTTGTCATATTTATATTTTGCGATAGCATCTTTTTCTTTGTTGAGAATATCAAAAAACACTTCTAGTGAATTTGTTTTCAAAACATTATTTGAAAATGCCCCGTACGCTGATGCAAAACTTAAATTCAAATGAGACAATGATTTATCGTTGATTTTATTATCGTGCAAAAATATAAAAAAGGCTTCAGCAAATTCAACAGGAATTGGGTGGTTTAAAACGTAAAAAAGTTCAAGGGCAACTTTTTTTTCTTTCAGGAAAGTTTCTAGTGCCTTAAAATGCGTTTTCAAAAGATATTCAAAAATTGGTCTTAATGTTCGTGCAGAGAACAATGTGTTTTCTCCAGTGAAACGATATAAAGGTAAGAAGGGAGATCCTTCTTTCTCTAAATTTGAAAATGTATTTTCGTTAAATTCAAGACCGCCGTAAGTGAAGCAGTAGGGATCTGAAATGCTAAACGACTTAAGAAGTTTGAACCACAGTCCTAATTCAGGGTGCATATTACCCGACTCCACTTTCGAGATAGTGCCTTGTGTGACTTCTAGTATGGCTGCAATTTCTGTTTGCTGGAGTCTATGTAGTTTTCTAGTGGCTCTAAAAATAGTGGCGATATTCGTTGTGGTGGTATCACTTTCTATCATAATAGATTTGTCTCCGAAAAAGTTATATTTGGATATTCTTACCCATTCTAGTGAGAATGTACAGTGTTGAGATATTCTATTCAGAATAATGTTCGGATGTACGCCAATAGGGGATCCTCGTTCGACTTTCCATCTTAGAAATATTTGCACTTAATTGATGAGGCCGTAAAAATTTATTCTATTCGGTTTGTTTCATATAATTAATAATATTCCATTGCTTTGGTTATCGATCCACATGCCTTATAGTTTCCACCTGCTGGGACGACTCCATATGCTTGGCTCCATAAATGCGAATTAGTTCCTCCTACGTAATTATGCTGAGCATTAAGAATAGAAACTCCATTTATATAAAGTATAAAAGTGAAGGGCCCTGCAAAACCATGGACGATTTTAATAATTATTTTTTATAATTTATCTCGCCCATAATGACCCACATACGTTTTAAGTGCCTTATTGATCGCTCAGAATAAGTTTTAGTTCTACCTGAAAGCTTTTTACCTTCATGAAGTTTTATGGCCAGAATTTGGATTGCATATTTGCGGTTGAATCCAGTCATAGAACACAGCTTATTTAAAATGATGGTTTTTTCGGCCTTGGTGGATTGATAATAGCGTTTGCGTATTGCACTCAAGTATTCAATTTTAAATTTTAGCGTCACGAAAAATTATGTTCTCTACCCGATAAATTCTATTATCGGGCAATCTAAAAAATAAAAAATTTTGGACTTTTTTCGCTCTATTGATCGGGATCTTTAAAAATCATCCCAGCTATGAAGCTAGGATGATTTTGTGATTTTTAAAAAATTAACTAAGGTGTTTTCCGATTATTCCTGCAAGTTCAAACATTGTTATTTCTTGTTTGCCAAATACTTTTAATAATTTGTCATCGGCCAGAATATTTCTTTTATTAGCAGGATTTTGCAGATTATTTGCTTTTATATATACCCATATTTTTGAGACAACTTCTGTTCTCGGAACTGGAGTTTCTCCGATAACTGCAGCAAGACTTGCAGAAGGTGTAAGCGCCTTCATGAATGCTGGATTTGCTTTTCGTGGTGCTTTTACTTTAGGTGCAGCTACTTTTTTTTCTACCATTTTATATTCCTCCGTCTAATCAAATAATGACAAGATTATCACCCACGGAAAGCCATCATGTCTATTTGCATTTTTAATTACGACAGCAAGCCCGAGCTTTTTAGTTGGGAATTACTGAATAGATAAAATTTTATAAGTTCTTAATTGTATTAGATACTATTCTTAGCTAAGCTAACTTGATACAGTAACAACGATCTTTTCCTTAGTGGTTTATCAATGAATGTCGCCTCTCCCCCCATCACCTACATTGAAAAATTTTGTAAATTACTAAATGCCACTAGAAAATCAGGAAAAAAAGAACGTTCACAGCTTATCCTTAACCGTCTCATCAATAAATATCTTCCGCCCTGGTTCATACCAATGATGAACGATAAAAATAGAAATATTTTTTACCAGAAAATGATTAAGAGGCATGTTAAAGATAAGACTGTTTTAGAAATTGGGACGGGAATTGGTTTTTTAAGTTTAATGGCCGCTGAGTATGGCGCAAAACACGTTTATGCCTGCGAATTAAATCCGTTAATGTATTACCTTGCAAAAGAAAATATTGAGAACGGACCATATGCTGATAAAATTACTTTGTATTTTGCTCATTCAGATACACTTAAGCTTGGAACACACATTCCAGAAAAAGTGGATATCATTCTTTCTGAATTAATTTCGAGTGATATTTTTTCTGAAAATATGGTTCCAACATTAACGAATGCTAAAAAATTACTCAAAGATAATGGTATTTTTTTACCATCTGCAGTTGAAGGTTTCGGTTGTTTAATTGAAATTGAAAATAATATACCATCAAAAATAAAGTCTCCAGATGACATAACTCAATTACTAAAAAAACTAACAGAAACTCAATCCACTTATCTAGATTTAAATCTGTTCCCCTTCAAAGTAATCTCAAACCCCATTAAGTTATTTGAATTAGAAAATGGTTATAAAAACCATCCAGAGTTACCAATAACTTTTGAAATTGAAAAAAACAAGAAAGCAATAAATACATTTTTTTGTATTTATTTTTCTATAAACGATGGAAAAAATAAATTATTAAATCTAGATATAGTTAACAAAAAGAATAATTGTCATTGGGGTAATCAAGTTTGGGAGCTAGAAAATACTAAATCAAAGTTTGAGTTAAAGCTGATCAATCAAGACGATCGCTTATATCTACTACAAGATAATTTTTCTCGCGACTAGTATTCGCTCTACTACTATTTAAACTTGATGGTATATCTATGTTCTGTATTTTCAAAACCAACTTTCATCAAGTCACTATCAATATTATTGATCCATCTTACAATGGCACGAACTGGCTCTAATTTGCCAATTTTTACGAGAACATATATACCTTTGCTTATAACAATATCTGTTGGAATAAATTTTTTATTAAAAAGTACACATGAACCCTGAGTAGATTCGTTAATAATAAGTGCCTCAAGGTCATTTTGAAATAATTCAAGATTAAAACTAAGGATGGCAAATTCATTACGCTCAGGAGTAAATCTGATCCTTGATCTAGCTCTAGGGCCAGTTTTAGGTTTATTGATAAAATCGCTCATTGTAATTCCACGTAAATAATATTTATTATATTAGGTGCAAGTTAAAAATTCTAGACAAAATATTTCGAAAGCTCAGTTTCTGTTAAATTAAATTTTTGATAGAGATCTTGTAGATCTTTTAAATTAATACCCGGAACGTAATTGTCATGAATACCAGTCATCTCATTAGAATAAGTTAGGGAATTTAAAATGGCTTCTTCGGTTGCCTCAATCACTCCTTGGTAAGCATGACTAATATACTCATCCAAAATGAGATTGAGTTTATAGTGTGGTTTATTTGGTCCATGCTTAATAATATTGGCAGTAGAAAAGCCTACTATAATTTCTCCGCTTCCATGAGCGGCATAAGAACCAACACGTCCAATTCCAAGAGCAGCTCTCTTGCAAAGTCTTTGAAGTTGATGTGGAGAAACAGGTAAGTCAGTGGCCATAATAGCAATAATTGAACCGTAATTATCTACTCTGCGTTTATAATTTCCTTGTTTTTGAGAAAGAATTCTTCCAATCGGAAATCCATCTACACGCAAATCTTCCATATGACCAAAGTTGCTTAACACAAGCATGCCAATTGTGTACTTAATACCTTCGACTTCTATCACTCTACTGGATGAACCAATGCCGGCCTTAAAATCGCAACAAATCATTCCAGTTCCTGCTCCAACGCTACCCTGCTCTATTTTTCCCGCTTTGGCATTCATAATTGCTTGAATGACATCATTATTTTTTAATGGAAATGAAACTGTGTTATGAAGAAAGCTATCATCACACTCACCAACAATCGGAATAACTACATCACGTGAGTTCCAAATTTTTTCATATTTTTGACTCATCCATTTTACAACAGCATTGCTTACTTCTCCTACTCCCATAGTATTTGTCAGAGCAATTGGGGTTTCAAGTAATCCCCACTCTGTTAATTGAGTAAGACCTGAAACTTCTCCTGCTCCATTAAGGACAAAACTATTGGCCAGGAATTTATTGTAAAATATTTTTTCACTAGGTTTTATTATTGTTACACCAGTACGAATATCACTATTTTGAATTAGAGTAGTGTGGCCAACTCTTATCCCTTCAACGTCCGTAATATTATTAAATGGTCCAGTTGGAAATTTTCCAATTTTAATACCTAGCTCTCTTACAGAACATCTCTCCATAAATACCCTATTTGTTTTTTCGCCATCTTCTGATTGCTGGTTTCATGATATTTCCAACTAATGCATCGTATGTCATTCCATTTTTATCAGCTAGAATTGTCAAGTCACTAAAACCTGGAGATAGACCAGGAAGAGGATTAATTTCAATAAAATAAATTTTTTCGTCCTTAGTTACTTTAAAATCTATTCGAGCGATATCTCGACATCCGGTAACAATAAATACTTTTTTTGCAAATGTTATAATTTTATTTTTTAAAACTTTTGAGATATCAGGAGGACTTTTAACTGAAAAGTAGTCGTTTTCATATGGATTACTTTGTTGTTTTGCTTCATAAGAATAGACAGGATATTGATCTAGGAATTTTTTAAATTTTATTTCTGAAATTCCTATTATTTGTGGAGTTCGATGGCCCATGACTCCTACAGTAAATTCTCTACCTGATATATATTCTTCACAAAGGATGGGGGTTTTTAATGTTTTAAAACTTTCTTGTAATAAATTTTGGAAATCATCTTCATTATCAACAACAGAATTGTCATATATACCTTTTGATGTTCCTTCTAAATTAGGTTTTAAAATAATAGGATAACTCAAATTGTGGATGTATTTCTTTTTACCATGAGTAAAGACAATTGATCTTGGAGCTAAAATATTTTCAGTTTGTACTATTTTTGATGAGAGAGATTTATTAAGTGTGATACAGAGGCAAGAAGCATCACTACCTGTATGTTCAATTCCTAGCAGATCACATATTGCAGGAACTTGAGCTTCTCTCGATTGTTTATTAAGTCCTTCGGCAATATTAAATACAATGTCTATTTGATGTTGTTGTAAGTTTTTTGATAAATCTCGATCTGCTTCTATTAAGATTGGTGCAAAACCATTCGATCGAATTGCATCTGCAATCGCCTCTATTGTTTTAGGTGAATCAAATTCGGCTTCTTCTTCGTAGCCGATGTCACCAGGTTTTTTTCTTTTCACATTAAAAACAAGCGCCAGATTTGGTAGGCGATTTTTAATGGCACGTGTTCTCGTTACACCAAGCGGCCTGGTTTTATTTCTTTTTTTAGCAGAGTCTAAAATCGCTTGTATTGTTTTATCGTAATTTAGTCCTAGAAATTTAGCAGACTCCATAAGTGCACCACCATTTTGCAAGCTCGGTAGTGCGTTCAGTTCTAGGAAGTAAATTTCACCACTAGGGGTCACTCTAAAATCTCCCCTGGCCACATCATTAACTCCCAAAACATTAACAACAGTTTTCATGTGACTAATAAGTTTATGTTTTAGTTCTTGATCAATCGCTGCTGGACATTTAATTCCAATTTTATGATCTTTGGAATTTTTCATATGGTAGTCATAAATATTGAGATTGTTTTGCAAAGTTCCAGTATACTCAACCGGTTCTAGTATTCCACCATCGCCCAATCCTTCAATGAATGGAATAGTAATATCATTTCCCAGAATGAATTTTTCGACAAGTAATCCTTCAGGATAAATTTTCAAACTATTTAAGGCGAATGTTTTGAATGTTTCGGAATTTGGGCAGAATGAATCTTTTGTGATTCCCTTACTTGATCCTTCAAAATTAGGTTTTACAAATACTGGATAATCTAAATCATTACAAATTGTAGTTACATCCTCTGCTGAGGAAATATAAAATGAAGGTGGTGAAACTATTTTTTTTGATTCAAGTACTTTCTTAGTGAGATATTTATCAAGCGTAAGAAAACAAGTATAGGGGCCACTTCCTACATAGGGTAATTTAAGTTGTTCAAATAGAGTTGGAGCATAGGCCTCTCTTCCGATTCCATAAAATCCCTCTGAGGTATTAAATATCAAATCAGGATTATATTTTTTTAATTTATCAATCCATTCACCATCTTTGGTCATTTCAATTTGAATAACTTCATCACCGCCTGACTTAAGTGCAGATGTAATTTGATCTACCACTTCCTGGGTATCAAATTCTGCTTCTTCAATACTGACGGACCGCTTTAAATTAAAGACAAAAGCTATTTTCATAAAAAATATTCCCTAGTTTTAGATATAAAATTGTGTTTTAAGCCTATTGAAATTACAATAGAAATACGCAAGATTTCCTTATTTATTTAGTGCGCAGATCGACTATTTAGATTAAAATCTTTTAATCTAAATTACATCTCCTTTTAACCCCCATGACCGATATTGAGTTTAATTCAAATAGACAAAATTATTTGTCTAAACATATGGAGACACACATGAAAAATTTAGTAATCATCGCTCTAGTTTTAGTATCAGTAGCAGCACAAGCAAAAGGTAAAAAAATGACTGCAGAATACAAAGCAGCAAAAGCTGCTTGTTTAACTGAAAACAAAGACCTTAAAGGTAAAGCTTTAAAAG
>JAVHRK010000177.1:0-29109 GCA_036171615.1 Bacteriovoracaceae bacterium | reverse complement strand
GGTATAATTTTTTGGGGCTCATGTATTTCGTCTAATATAAGATTATTGCCCGATTCAACATCTTTGCCGTATTTACCATAGAGCCAGACGATGAATATTCCGGCCAAGGGAAGGAGAAGTATCATCCAAGGATTTTCCTCCCTGAAATTGATAGCAAAACGTAATGATTTGACAAATAAAAATGAAATGATCGCTGCAAGAACACCCACTAAAATAGCAAATAACATCAACTGGATTTTTTTATTTTTCATCCAGTAATCTTACTACTTCTTTTAAACGATATTCAACCTTGTAACATGATTAAATTTAAAGAGTGCCGTTGTCTCCACCGTTTGTTTTATAAATTTTGTATCATTTTCTAACTCAAGAATTTGTTGCTGCATTTTCATAATTGATTTAGTTTTTTTAATTGGCTCAGGAATAAAGTCCGATATAGGCGCCCTATATGTACCCTGAACTTCATTAAATTGCCCCATTCCAATGCTAGTTATTTTCATGAAAACATTATATTTCAATTATTATATTCATCAAAATTGTAATTAAAACTATTGATATTACGATAGTTCTCTTTTGGGGCATTTTAAATAATTGTGTCTATTTATTGGCATTCAAAATAACACTCAATATTTATCAAGTATTACCGAAGAGTTATTATTAATAGTATTTTTACCAAGAAGTTAGATTGAAATTATTTTTTATTATATTCATGATTATTACCATATATCAACAGAATGCTCACTGCGAAGTCTGTGATATAAAAAATCAAAACTCTTTAGAAGTTAAGACTGGGAATATGACCTCACTCTCCAAGGTTGTTTCTGTTGTTTTTAAAGATAGAAAATACAACACTCTTACTTATCTCATTCAGGTTGCTGGTAACGCTTTTGCAATTGACGATAAATACACAATCACACAACAAGAATTGCAAGAAATACTTCGCTATATTGAACTTGATAAAGTTACCTATGCTGATTTGCTTGAAATCCAAAATCAATTACCAGAAAAAACGAGTTTTATTAAACTGACGGCGGCACAACAACTAGATGCAAAAAATGTTTTAGATGATATCATCAATGTTGCAACTCAAATGGAAAATGCCAAAAACGTGTCTAATTTATCCTGTAAATTTGTATTACTAGATAATCCAATAGACGCGTTCTCTGATGAAAAAAGGGCCAGTTTAGGTGATACAGTCGAAAATAGAATGGTGAGTGCAAAATGCAGGCATAAGAAATAAAATAATTAAATTTAGATCATAGAAATTGGCGCAAATTTCACCATGAATTTTTTTTTATTTCCATCATTAAATTTAATCATTACTTTTTCATCCTCTCCTGACCCCTCCGAGGACTCGACTTTACCTGGTCCATAAAGTGTGTGTAAAACTCTAGATCCTTTAGGAAATTTAGGTTGATGAAATGATTCTTTAATCTGATAGACTACTGGCTCATCGTTATATTTCGTTTCTTGAGAATAGTCTTCATCACTTCTAGCATGACGTTCCTCAAAACTACTTGAAAAATTTTTAAACTTTTTCGTAGTGAAAAGCTTTTGAGGAATTTCATCTATAAAACGACTTGGCCCATTAAATTTTACTTGGCCAAATAACATTCTCCCCTGAGCAAATGATATATATAATTTTGTCATGGCCCTAGTCATTGCCACATAAAACAAGCGACGTTCTTCTTCTAAAGCATTAGGCCCACCATCTACGCTTCTATAACTTGGAAAAATATTTTCTTCCATACCAATAACAAAAGCATGAGTAAATTCTAATCCCTTAGCACCATGGACAGTCATTAGGGAAACCTCGCCACTTAATATTTTTTCCTTATTATCTTCATCAAAATCACTTGAGCTATCTAGAGTAATTGTCTCTAGGAATCCAGAAAGCGTCGGTACTTCTTGACCTTCTTCAAACTGAGTGATGGCGTTTAAAAGCTCGTCAAGATTTTCCAGTCTCGCTAGCGTTTCATAATCTTTATTGGCCTTTAAAAATGAATAATAACCGGATTCATGTAAAACTTTTTCATAAATTGTTGAAGGCTTAACTTTATTTTGATCTAGAATCCTTAATTCATTTATAAGGGTGACGAATTCTGAGAGAGATGATTTAATTTTAGCCGAAAGTTTTATTTGAGTGTATTCGGCAGAGTAATCCACAATTTGTTCGATACTTTCCCACAATGAGGAATTGGAATTTATTGCTTCTGTTTCTAATTTTCTAAGCGAAGTCGCGCCAACGCCTCTTGCTGGCACATTTATAATACGACTTAAGGCCAGTGAATCTTTAGCGTTGATTATCAAACGTAAATAAGAAAGCATATCTTTAATTTCTTTCCGCTCGTAAAACTTCATTCCTCCAATTACTCGGTAGTTAATATTATATTTTCGTAAAGAATCTTCAATTAATCGTGCCTGTGCATTTGAACGATAAAATACTGCCATCTCTTTATATGACACTCCTGTTTGATAAAGTTTATGCGTTTCTTTTGCAACAAATTCTGCCTCATCTTTATCATTAAAACATTCAACAACTTCAATAGCATCGCCATCTGGATTTTGAGTCCACATCTGCTTGCCTTTTCTCATGATATTTTTTTCAATCACACAAGTGGCAGCTTCAATAATTGTTTTACTTGAGCGGTAATTTTGTTCAAGTTTCAAAATTTTCACATCAGGAAAAATCTTTTCAAAATCTAGAATATTTTTAATATCTGCACCTCGCCATGAATAGATCGACTGATCTTCATCGCCAACTACACAAATATTTCTCCGTTTTTCGCATAAGAGTTTTATAAGTTCAAATTGTGCTCTGTTTGTATCTTGATATTCATCAACCAGCACGTACTTAAATCTATTTTGATATCGAAGTAAAACTTCTGGAAATTTTTCAAAGAGCTGGACAACCGCTGTGATCAATCCACCAAAGTCTACTGCGTTGGCACGATGAAGTTCCGATTCGTACTCTTCAAAATATGAATAGTATTCATCTGTGGTATCTGCAACAACATCACACGCCTCTCTTCCAAAATAAAATGCATTGTTTTTAAGGCCGTCTATATAAGTTAAAATTTCATAAGGATTTATTTCTTTTGTTGAAATTCCTCGTCGATCTAAAAGTGATTTTACAATCGCTTTAGATTCCCCGTCGTCATAGATTGTAAAATTTCTACTAAGTCCTAAGTAATTTGCTTCTGACCTTAATAGCTTGGCACAGAAGGCATGAAATGTTGTAATTTGCAAAGCGCCTAAATCAAATACAACATCTAAAGAGATTCGTTCTCTCATTTCTTTTGCAGCTTTATTAGAAAAGGTAAGCGCCAACAATTGGTGAGGACTTACATCTTTTTCAGTCAGAAGATAGGTAATTCGAGTAACTAGAGTTCGAGTTTTTCCTGATCCAGCACCTGCTAAAATCATTACAGGGCCGTCCGTTAACAGTACGGCCTGCTGTTGTACTGGATTTAAGTTTTCTAATTTAATCATTCAACAGTAACCGATTTGGCCAAGTTTCTAGGCTTATCTATATCAGTCCCTTTAAATTTTGCCATATAATAGGACAATAATTGATTTACAACATTTACATAGAGCGGGGCCAATTCTTCAAGGCCTTCAAAATCTAATCCAATAAAATAGTCTGAAAGTGTTTGTAATTCACTATTATCCTTTGGACCGATACCAACTATTTTACCTTTACGTGCCTTGATCTCTTGAACATTTGAAATTGTTTTTTCAAATAAGTCAGGTGCAACGATTGCGATATTAACCATTTCATCGTCAATTAAAGCAATTGGGCCGTGTTTTAATTCTCCTGCGGCATAACCTTCAGCGTGAACATAAGCAATTTCTTTAAGCTTTAAAGCACCTTCCAGTGCTATCGGAAAATAGGCCCCTCGACCAGTATAAAAAAATCCTTTCATATGATAAATTGATTCAGCGACATCTTTGATGGCAGCACTATTTACTAGTAAACGATCTATCCTTTCAGCTAGTAGTGCAAATTTACCACTTAATTTCATTTTTTTATTTTCGTCTAATAAATCACCGGCCAATGCGGCCGAAAGTAGTCGCCCTGTTAAAGCTTGTTGAGTAAAGGCCTTAGTCGAGGCCACTCCTATTTCAACTCCTGCTCGAATAAGTAAATTTTCATCACAGTCACGATAGAGAGTTGAACCTTCAACATTTACAATTGAAAATGTTTGAAGACCTGCTGCCTTACATAGCGATTGTGCGGCCAATGTATCTGCAGTTTCACCAGACTGAGAAACAAAAATTCCAATATCAGTAGATTTTAAGATGGGATTTCTGTATCGAAATTCAGAGGCCAGTTCAACAGTTGCAGATATACGATTGATACCTTCAAAAAAATCTCGAACCACTAAGCCTGCATATGCAGCAGTTCCACATGCAGAAATATAAATATGATTAGCCTTTATATGACTCATTTTTTGAAGTGTTTCTTTTCCTTCTCCTGCAAAATAGTATTGAGTAAGTGTTCTAATAAGTTCTGGTTGTTCATGAATTTCTTTAAGCATGAAATGTTCGTAATCACCTTTTTCACTAACCTCTAAAGACATATCTTGTTTTTTAGAAAGATAGCGTTTTGTTTTTCTAAGATCGAGCTCGTAGAAATTAATTAAATTTTTATTGGCCGCTGATAAATAAACCAGTACTTCATCTTCAGGAAAATATAACTTATGAACTATCCCCGCGAGTGCATACGGGTCTGAAGAAACTAGTGCTTCTGAAGTTATGTCATTTATTCCGCAGACGAGAGGTGCTCCTCTTTTTATGGCGTATATCTCACCTGTTTTAGGATATAAAATAACAAATGCAGAATTACCATGAATTTTTTTAAAAGCATTAACTATTGCATTCTGAATTTCTTCACCTGATCTTAAATGATCACTAACTAACTCTAAAAACGACTCACTATCAGTTTCGGATTTGAACTTAACACCTTTTTTCATAAGTTCTGTTTTTATCGCATTTGCATTTTCAATAATTCCATTATGTATGATAGATAAAATTTCATTATGATGTGGATGAGCATTCTCATCTGTCACTCCCCCGTGAGTGGCCCAACGAGTGTGTCCAATACAGGTCCTAGCTATTATATTTTTTCCATTTAATTCAGCTTTTAAATTATCTAGCCTTCCTGCTTTTTTATAATTTTGCAGAACATTATGTTCATCTAAAAAACTAACACCGGCCGAATCATAACCACGATATTCCAAACGCTTTAGTCCTTCTAAAACAACATTAACTGAATTTTGTGATGGCCCTAAATATCCTACAATTCCGCACATAATCAATACCTTTTGAGAATGAAATAATTTAAAAAATATAGCATCAATCTTGACAGTATGTCTTCACTAAAGAGAGCTATTTCCCTTGTAAAAAGAGTGGTAAGAAGTTCAAAACACTTTTATTTTTATTTTTTACTTTTGATAAATTTCTTGGCTATTCCTTCTTTGGTCACTTGCTGACCTCTTGAAATTGCGAAGGAATCATTGGGCATTGATTTATTAATTGTTGAGCCAGAGGCGACAAAGCAATTATCTCCAATTTCAACCGGAGCAACGGTCTGAGAATCTGACCCTATAAAACAATTCTTGCCTATTTTAGTAATATGTTTTTTTTCCCCATCATAATTACAGGTAATAAAACCGCATCCAATATTAGTCTCATCTCCGATAAAAGCATCTCCCACATAACTCAAGTGTGAAACTTTTGCACCTTTACCTAATACAGATTTTTTAATCTCTACAAAGTTTCCAATTTTTGCCTCACTACCAATATCTGCCCCTGGTCTTAAATGAGCAAATGGGCCGGCCTGAGCTTTGATATGCATATGAGTATCTTCTATTACAGAATAGGCCAGAACCTTGGCGTCATCTTCTATAATAGAGTTTTTTATGACCGCACCAACTTCAATAACTACATTTTTTCCAATTATAGTTTTACCAGTTATATAGACTTGAGGAAAAATAACAGTACCTGATCCAATTTCGACATCACTATTTATATAACTATGTCGACCATCTATAAATCGAACACCACTTTCTCTTAATTCCATTATTTTTCGTTTTCTAAGCGCATGCTCAGCTTGTTCCAATTGTAAAAGTGTATTTACGCCTAGAAAAGTTGAGGATTCAGCAAATACTTTCGCATCTACATTAAGTGAATCTTTAAAAATATCAGTTAAATAAAACTCACCTGACTTATTATTAGAATTAATTTCTTGTAAATGTTTTAAGACATAATCAGTTTTCATTATATATAAACCAGAATTAACTTCATTTATTAATCTTTCTTCAGAACTTGCATCTTTTTCTTCGACAATATGAAAACCTTTTTTAGCTCTAACAATTCGGCCATATCCAGTAGGATTCTTTTCCATAAAGCTAGCAACAACTGCATCTAAGTTTTCAGTTTGTAACCAATGAAACATTTCTGATAATTCAGACTCAGACACCACCGGTGTGTCTGCACAAATCACCAGCGTGTAGTCATAATTTTGTGTATCTTTATGTGAATTAAAATATGCTCTTAATGCATCGGCAGTTCCCAATTGTTTCTCTTGTATAGCAAAATTTATTTCGCAATGCGATTTCTCCACATACGATTTAACTAATTCTCTTTGATGACCAATGACAACAGTTATATTTCCTTTTAATTTATTCCGACTAAAAAAGTTTTTTAGCTCAGACAGTGGAAAATCTATTAATTTTTTATCCAAACATGGTGCCAAAGGTTTTGGTGTATCCAATTTTAGCCTTTTTCCTTCTCCGGCCGCCAGCACAACTGCCCCTATAGATAAAATCATGCCAATCTCCTTTGAAATACGTCAACTAATTCATCCCATTTTCATTTAATACGCTGATTATTGCAATCAAGTATGAATAAAAAAAGCGAAAAAAATCAATAAATATGCATTTTTCTTTAAAGACTTTCTCTAATTTCCCGAATTGTACCTTGAATGCAAATGAATTTGCACAGGCCAATCCTGGAGGAAAAGTATGGTAACTAATTATGAGGGTGACAACATCGAACTAAAAGATCACCTCCCTCTCTTGCCAATTAGAGACATCGTGGTTTATCCATTTATGATTCTTCCATTTTTCGTTGGAAGAGAATCATCAATAATGGCCGTGGAGTACGCGTACAACAAAACAGATCGTCTTATACTTCTTGCTAGTCAAAAAGATATGAAGGCAGAAGCACCGTCACCTGATGAAATTTATGACATCGGTACAATTGCAATGATTATGCGAAAACGTGCGCTCCCAGATGGTCGAATGAAAATTTTGGTACAAGGTTTATCAAAAGCGAGAATTACAGAATTTACTCAAGAAGTACCATTTTATATGTGTAAACTTATGAAGGTAAATGATGTGGCTTTAACTGAAAATCATGTTCCAGCTAATGCCATGATGAGAAACATTCGTGAGCAATTAGAAAAAGTAATTAGCCAAGGTAAAGTGTTATCTCCAGATATTTTAATGATCCTCGAAGACATTAAAGATCCAGGAAGACTAGCAGATTTAGTAGCATCCAATCTCAACTTGCATGTCACTGAAGCTCAAGCTATTTTAGAAGTGCTTGATCCTTTAGAAAGATTGCATAGAATAAATGATATTCTAACAAGAGAATTAGAAATTCTATCAATGCAAAATAAAATTAAAAGTACTGCAAAAGAAGAAATATCTAAAACGCAAAAAGAATATTTCTTAAGAGAACAAATTAAAGCTATTAAATCTGAACTCGGAGATGAATCACAAGCAGGCAAAGAAGCTGATGATGAATTTGCTGAAATAAGAGAAAAAATTAAAAAAGCTCACATGAGTGAAGAAGCAGACAAAGAAGCTAATAAACAACTTATGAGATTGGAAAAAATGCATCCTGACTCTTCAGAGTCATCCATTTTACGCTCATATCTTGAATGGCTATGCGATCTTCCTTGGAATAAGGCCAGTGTCGACCATATCGATTTGGATGTGGCCCTTAAAGTTTTAGATGAAGATCATTTTGATCTTTCAAAAGTAAAAGAAAGAATTTTAGAATATTTAGCTGTCAGGCAACTAAAAGGTGATGGTATGAAAGGCCCTATCCTTTGTTTTTCAGGACCACCTGGAGTCGGTAAAACCTCCCTTGGAAAATCTATTGCTAAGGCCTGTGGAAGAGAATTTGTTCGAATTTCACTCGGCGGTGTAAAAGATGAAGCAGAAATTAGAGGACACCGAAGAACTTATGTTGGAGCAATGCCAGGTCGTTTTATGCAAGCACTTAAGCAAGCTAAAACAAACAATCCTGTTATTCTTCTAGATGAAATTGATAAAATGGGTGGAGACTACAAGGGTGATCCTTCATCGGCACTACTGGAAGTTTTAGATCCAGAACAAAATTGCAATTTCCGTGATCACTATATAAACATTCCATTCGATTTATCAAATGTCATGTTTATTGCTACAGCAAACATGCTTGATCAAATTCCAGCTCCACTTCGTGACCGTATGGAAATAATAAATCTTTCTGGATATACCCAAGAAGAGAAAGTGGCCATTTCGAATAAATATATTATTCCGAAACAAATGGATGAAAACGGAATCAAAGACGAACATATTGTGTTTACTGATGAAGGTGTGGCCAGTGTTATCAAACACTATACGGCCGAAGCCGGACTGAGAAATCTTGAAAGAACAATCGGAACAATTTGTCGAAAAGTTGCTACCAAAATAGCTAAAGGCGAAGGTGGAAAAACACATATTATTCCAGAGACAGTCTTAAAACTACTTGGACCGCATATGTACACCGAAGATGATCAAAAAGAAAATGATGAAGTCGGTGTTGCAACTGGACTTGCTTGGACAGCATATGGTGGACAAGTCCTTTATATAGAAGCGACTAAAATGAAGGGTCATGGATTAACACTGACCGGTCAATTAGGCGATGTCATGAAAGAATCTGCTCAAACGGCCATCGGATTTATTAGAAGCCAAGCAAAAGAATTAAATATCGATGAAGAAATTTTTGAAAAAAATGAAATTCATATTCATTTGCCAGCTGGGGCCACTCCCAAAGATGGTCCGAGTGCAGGGATTACCCTGGCCACGACGATTGTCTCATTGTTAACAGGTCATGCTATTAGCCGTGATGTTGCGATGACAGGAGAAATTACTCTTACAGGAAAAGTTCTTCCAATTGGTGGACTTAAAGAAAAAGCACTTGCTGCCATGAGAATGAATATTAAAACAGTCATTATTCCATGGAAAAATAAAAAAGATCTTGAAGAGATACCTGAAATCTTCAGACAAAAACTAAACTTTGTTGCTGTTAAAACACTTGATGAAGTTTTAGATATTGCTCTGGTGGGATGGAAAGAAAAAAGAGCGGCCTTAAAGAATGAAAACTTTAAGCGTCCAAAAGAAACAATCCCGCCTGCAGCGGCATAGTTTTTGATTATTCTACTCAACTAATTAAAAGAGGAACCAACAGTATTGTTGGTTTTTCTTTTTTTGTGCTAATCCTTTGCTATAATATATCCATAACAATCAGTAAGGATATATATGAAACCACCACGAAGCCATGACATACTTAAAATTCTTATCGTTGATGACTCTGAATATAATAGAAAGGCCATGTCTCATATCCTAACTGAAGAAGGCTTTAATGTCGTTGGCGAAGCTGGTTCAGCGGAAGAAGGTATTGTTGCAGCTGCATCTACTAAGGCAAATTTAATTTTTATTGATATAGTTATGCCTGAACGTTCGGGTCTTGAACTTGCTAAACATTTTCAAGATAAAAATCTAGCAAATCGCTTTATTATTATGATGTCTTCACTTAATATTGAAAGTATGGTTATAGAGTCTATTTCAAATGGAGCTATTGATTTTTTACAAAAACCTTTTGATCGAGATGATTTATTAAAATCTGTTGAAAAAATTGAAAGGCTACTCGGGAAGTAATTATGTTTTTTATTCGATTTCCAATTTATTTTACTATAAGCTTTGCTTTGCTCTGTATTCCTGTTGGCGATAATGAACATCTTTTTGACAAACTTTATAATTTTGCTACGCCCTACATTCACAAAGCTGTTAAAACGACTCACCAAAAAATGACTAGCACTAAACGATATTCAAAAAAACTTTATTCTAATTCTGAACCTTTTGAAAAAGATGAGGTTAAGGCAAAATATTCAGCTATTCAAAAACCAATTTTGAAAAAGAATTCCAGGCCAGATGATACCTACACGGAAGAAGAACAAATTCGACTTAGAAAAATTTTAGATGAAAAATAAAAAAGGCCCATCATTCGATGGGCCTTTTTGTGTATCTAGGGTTATTTTTTAATTAAATACTTACAGATTTAGTTTCTGATGGTTTATCTTTCTTTTCTTCCACAACTGGAGCTACAACTTTAGCATCTCTATTTCCTTGATTAGCAAATTCACAATCGCTTTTTTGATTTTCACCTTGTCTTGCTGAATCTGAATCTGCCATTGCACCTAAAGATATTATAAGAAGTGAAGTGATTAATAATGCTTTCATAAGTTTCCCCTTGTTTTCGTTTAAGTTACTTACTTATTCATTTTGCATAGGGCGTGCCAAAATTTAGTCAATACCCTTCAAGCACTTATGCATCTCTAAACTTCTAATTTGTCTAATCTTTATACAGTCTGTGTAAAACATACACACTCTCTATCAGTGAACTACCTTATAAGACTAGACTTTAGACTGGCTCACTTATTGCTTAGTTACTCTTTTAAAGAGGTATATATGAAAAAGATTTTATTTATTATGTTAGTGATCTCATTTAATGCCATGGCCGAATTTGATTTTTTAACAAAATCAGGTGTCGTTGAAATGGCAAAAAAACAGATCGCTAAGCAAAAGGTAAGTCTTGATTTAAATATTCTTACCTTACCAGTCGCAAATGGATTAACTGAGGCGCTAAATGCCAAGGCCCAGTCTGAACCTTCATATGTTAATGGATATTATACTCGCTTAGATCAGATAAATTTATCAACAAATGCAAATTTTAATAACTTATTAGATTTAAAAAATTTACCATTTGGTTTTAACATGGGTCATAATGCAGAAATTATTTTTGCAAGACAATTTAAATCTCAAATGGATTCTGTAACTGCTCTTCCTTATAACCTTATTCAAAATTTTCCTATAAATGCAACCAAGGCCAAAGAAAATTTAAATACAGGAGACTTTGTTTCCTTTCACGCGAATTTAAATTTTGTTGTTTCAAAATCTTTTTTTGCTTACTACAATGCTGGTCTCTTTGCCTCAAGTTCAGCTTATGCATTAGTATCTGGTGATTTTTTAATTAATTTATTTAAAATGGAGAATAATAAAATTCGAGTGAAATTTATCGCAAATCGCGGAAAAGGAATTGGCGTAAATGCGGGAGCAGGATTTGGCTCACTTTTAAAAGTTGTTGGTTTTAATTATATTAATAGAAGAATTGTTGACTGGGTAAATTTCAACATCAGCGAAAATGCAGGAAAAAATTATTCTGATATTTTTCTAATCGACTTAGTCTTTGATTTAAATGATGCAAAATCTGCAATTGCCTATACCAATTTAATTTCGAGTAAAGCGGTATTTAAAGATGTTGGTATTTTAAATCCACTCCAATCAACAGATGCACTTGCAAGTAAGCTCATGACCGACATGTCAGAAGTCGAAGAGATCTGCAAAGAAGACCGTGACCTACCAAGTAACAAACGTCGAATTGATAGATTATTTAAAGGTTCAAATAGCGCAGTCGTAAAATCAACAAACTTTTCGATTGGCCAAAAACTATTTAATGTTAATGCTAATAAAAGTTTTGTAAGAAATAGAATATCAAATATTGATAAACACGATAATACGCCAAAATATCTATTTGATGTTTTTTCTAAATCTCATGGGTATAATGCCTTTTTTAACACTTTTGGAAGTTCACAAATTTTAAATTCAAATATGCTTTTAACTGCCAATGAAGACTGGTCACCGGCTCAATTTCTGGCACTAGCTCTATCAAGGGAAATTAGAGAAGTTAATTTTGCCGAATCCGATTTAATAAAAATTAAAAATTCTGTGAAGCAAATTCTTCCGAAAGTTCAATATGAAAAAATTGATTGGAAAGACTGGAAATTTTTAAAAGGTGATTTATTAAATGCTTCTTTTAAAAACACTTTATTCTTCCACAAGGAAGCCATTGGAAAAATTCCAAAACATGATACTCAAACTTTAAATGAATTATTTACGACTTATTTAAAAAGCGGAACTAAGGCAACAAGTACTCCCTACCTTACGGATACATTAATCGAAGAACCAGGTGGGAATGGATACGGAACGAGTTGGGTAGATAATTTTGAGAAAGATATTAAGGAAATTAGCACTTCTCTTTCCTTATGCTTTACACCTGAAGCAACTGCTCAAGAGAGATATGACGCATTTTTAAGAGTTAAAGAGTTTCCACTTTTTCTTGAAAAGGGCGCAGGATTTCTGATGTCACTTTTACCATCAGATAACCAAGAGGAGTTGGTCAGTTATGAACTTACAATGTCAGCAAGTGATGTCGAACCTGTTTCTTTTCGATTTGGAAAAACTGAAAATGAACAACTATACAAATCACTGCTGTATATACAATCAATTATAAATAATCGTTCATTCGATCTTCGACTTTACATAGATGAAAATGGAGAATTTAAACCTAATTAATTTTTAAAATGTGAAGATTGTGGATCATAGTCCCCATGAGCACTTCTAAATCTTTTGAGGGCAATAACTACTAGATCTTGTATTGGTATATTGGTATTTTTTGCCATTCTTTCAAAACTTTCTAGTATTTCTTTCTCAATTGATACTTTTAGTTCTTTTAATTCACCTTTATTATAAACTTGGTTTTTCATTTACTATCCCCTTGTGCAATTTTATTTATTCTAAAATAGTTTTTTAATTAATCAAAACTTTAATTGCTTTTTTTTTTCTCAGGGATACTAGCGCATTAGTTACTTCATATTCTAATAGTTGACTTGCCTGGTAAACTTCGTCAACTTTGGAATATTCAGTTAATGTGGACATAACTAAAAATTCTTCAGGTGTAACTTCCTGTTTATTTGAAATAATATCTGTATCAATGATTAGTTTCAAATGGCCTGGTGGTCTAAATTTCTTGGCCTTTAAAAATTCTGGGTACTGGGATTCTGCTTCTTTTTTTATTTCGCCAAAACTCAATTCAAACATAAAAGAAGATGGACCGATAATTTCAGGTTCTACTACTAACTTAAAAATATCTTCTAAATCTACATCATTAAAAATGAGATAATACAGTGCTTTTTTTCCTCGCTGTTTTTCGCAGGTCGCACCAATGACCTTCCCGTCATATTGAAATATAACACCAAATAACTGATCGTTACTTCTTTTGAGAACATTTATTCTGCCACTAAATCCAAAAGCTGCTTGTTCATTTATAGTGGCCAGTATACTCATGAAAAAATTCTTCTAAAAAAGCCTTTCTCAAATGAGCGATTAATGCTTTTTGCTAATTCCATATACGCATTCCAAACTGGACGGCCTTCATACTTAGTTTCATTCATATAAGGATGCCCATTATCTGAACATTCACGCAATGCAATTTCCATTGGTATTTCTGCAAGTAATGGTGTTTCTAATTCCAAGGCAGCTTTTCGAACTCCGCTTTCACCAAAAATAAAATATTTTTTTGTCGGTTCATCGTCTGGTGCAAAATAACTCATATTTTCTACCATTCCCAAAACGGGAACTTTTACTTGATGAAACATTTTTAAACCCTTTTTAGAATCTAGTAATGCTACATCTTGAGGTGTAGAAACCACGATGGCACCATCAACGTCGGTGGCCTGAACCATAGAAAGCTGCATATCACCAGTACCTGGTGGTAAATCGATAATTAAATAATCCAACTCTCCCCAATCCACATCAAATAGAAATTGATTGAGTACACCACCCAACATTGGTCCACGCCAAATGACAGGTTCTTTTTCATCAACAAATAACCCAAAACTCATAAAAGAAATTCCATATGCATTAATTGGAAGTATCTTTTTATCCATGCTCGCAATAGGTTTTGCTTCTCTTTGATTTAATAACATAGGCACTGATGGCCCATAAATATCAGCATCTAAAATTCCCACTTTTTTACCCAAGTTTTTTAAAGCAAATGCAAGATTTACAGCAACTGTAGATTTCCCAACGCCTCCTTTACAAGAAGAAACGGCCAAAACTTTTTTTACATTGGGAACACGTTTTTTATTGGCGCCTGGACCTGGGCCGTGACCTACTGCCACTTGAGCTGCATTTTTTGTATCTGCAGTTTCTGAAGTCGTTAAAATTGAAACTTGCTCTGGCTTATATTGTGACGCAACAGACTCTCTGATTTTTTCAGCGATTAGTGTTTTTTGTTCAACAGATATTCCGTCTCTTTTATATTTGAAAACTAATTCATTTGCATTAGCTTTTACTTCAACAATTCGAGCTTCCTCTCTAAGTGTTTTGCCAGTATTGGGATTAACTATAGTGTTTAAAATCGTTTGTATATTGTCGCTCATCGCCTAAATCTCCTTGTACTTGATTCATTTTGTCTAGTTATAATATTCTCTCATATAATTATATAGAATCAAATCCATATTTACACTAAAATAGAATGACTCATTGGTAAAGTTAGGGGGCGAACTCAGTGTCTTATAGTAGAAAAATTTATCTTATAAATCCAAAATTTCAAATTAGATTTAGTTTGTATGTTTGCATAATTGTATTACTCACAAGTATTATCTACCCTTTTACAATTTATTCTCTCATGAATAATATTATTATTTTCTTTTCTTTAAAGAATCCTGAAATAGCTGGCATGTATGAAACAAAAAGAAATTCCTTAATTCTTTTTTTAATACTTCTACATCTTGGATTTACATGTCTTACATTTTTAATTTGTATTTTCTTTACTCATAAAATTGCAGGGCCTTTATATAAGCTTAAGCAATATTTAATGGAAGCTAGAATTTTTGGAGTTAAGGGCCCGCTTTTTTTTAGAAAAGGCGACTATTTTTTAGAGATTGCCGAAGAGGTGAATTTAACTCTAGACCATATCCATGAATTACATAAAAATGATCTGATTTACTTAGGTGAAGTTAATTCCTATATTAATAATTTAAGTCTTGTTGTTCCTGATGATAAACGAGTTATTTTACATGAAATCTCAACTAAACTCTCTGAAATGCAAGAGCGTTATGTATCTAAAAAATAAATTATATT
Source organism: Bacteriovoracaceae bacterium (assembly GCA_036171615.1). Lineage (GTDB taxonomy): Bacteria > Bdellovibrionota > Bacteriovoracia > Bacteriovoracales > Bacteriovoracaceae > Bacteriovorax. The sequence continues at coordinate 13,813 of JAVHRK010000177.1, read as the reverse complement.
TCGTCTTGCTAGTTTATTCTTTTTTGTTTTGCTCCTTCACTGAAGCGAGTCTTGTTCCATTTCAACTAACATACACAAATACCGAATACCAATATGGGAATGTTCTTTCTCATCTTGTTAGCGAATTATCTCAGAATCGTTTATCACAACAAGATTTATCAATACTTTTGAAAATACAAACAAAGGCTTCTGCATTTATTGACTTTGATGAAAGCCTAATTAGACTAAAACAAATGAGTAATATCACTGATCAGGATTCATTTTATAAGAACTGTTCGGCGACGGTCTTATCTGTTAATAAAAATTCCGAAAGCATCGAGGAACGTATTGAGAAAAGTCTTGATCGATACTGTCGATATTTATTTCTCAATAGACTCTCTAAGCTTTCATCCTCTTCTAACTTTTCTACTAGAGATCTGAAGTTTCTGACAGATGCTGCACTCTTTTTTATCACTGGTGAAAATCAAGATGAACTTATATCGTTCTTTAAAAAATTTAAATCGAATGTCATTGAGTCTGAAAAAATATCAGCAATATTAGCGCAGAAATATATGGAGTACAAAATTAGACCTCCAGCTGCACTTTTGACACAAATGAATATCTCTTCAAAGTTTAATAGTTTTCTTCAGAAAAATATTAACCTAGATGATAAGGCCGCTAGGGTTTTTCAAGAAGAATATCAAAGAACAATCAAAGATGCTCGAAATGCAATTGATAAAGGTGATTATGCACTAGCTACAAAATTATCGCGAAGCAGTTTGAATTTTTATCAAAACAATAAAAACTTTGTAAAAGAAGATAAAGCATGGAATGGAACAACTCTCATTGCAAAAGAGTTCTGCTATAAAGATCAGGAAGAAAAATCTCTTGAATTTTTCAATGCCGCAAAAATGATGTCAACTCCAAATAAAGACCAAGAATCGACCTATAATTTACTATGGAATAAGATAATTAACAGGGATGATAAAGGATTGTTGGCAACCATTCAAAAAAACAACCTGGAGATTTCCTTTTCTAAGTTTGATTCAAAACTTCAGTTTTGGATAGCATATGCTTTTTACAAAGTTGGCGATCAAAAGAAAGCATTTGATTATTTTGAAAAAATAATCACTATTAATCCATTTTCATATTATTCAATTCTCTCACTCAAAATTCTTGCTTCTCACCAAAAAGATAAAAACAATCAACAGGCACTCTTAGATAAATGGATTAACAAAACTCCAATAATCGAATATCCAATGAATCAAATTAGTACAACTTTAAAACATGCACTTACTCGACTGGCCATATGGGACAAAATAAAAAATGACAAATTTATGGCCATTGAAATTAAAAACATTCAAAGTCTAGAAAAAACTGATCTCTTTAAAAATGAATTATTTACTTCTAAAATTCTGGACAAGGATTGCAAAAATTTTATTAATATCAATCTTGTGCGATTTCTCAACTCAAAAAACCAGTATCTCTCCTCTTTTAAAATTTTTTATTCCTCCCTTGAAGAAAACTCGCTAGCGTTAAATTATAAGTTTATAAAATATATTTTCCCTTTGAATTATTTAAATATAATTAAAAAAAATTCACTAAGCATTGATCCTTTGGTCATTATCTCTTTGGTTCGACAAGAATCAGGTTTTAATCCAGATGCGAGTTCGGTGGTTGGGGCCAAGGGACTTATGCAATTAATGCCAGCGACTGCAAAAAGGTTTAACCGTCGATTAAAGGCCAAACATCTTAATAATCCCGAAATAAATTTAACGATTGGGATTAAATATTTAAAACAACTTCTTGTTCGGTATGATGGAAATTTAATTTTTGCTCTGGCCGCTTATAATGCGGGTGAAAACCGCATCGATAGATGGAAAAAAGAAATTTTCAAATCCGAAGATCCGCTTGCTATGATTGAAGCTATTCCCTATGAGGAAACAAGAAATTATGTAAAGCTGATCTACCGAAATTATTTTATTTATAATTTACTATCTGAAAAATCGATCTTAATGACACCTATTCAAGATTCATTTCAAGTTTCGATTAAACGTTAAATCTGAAATGCATTATGTCGCCATCTTTAACGATATATTCTTTTCCTTCAACTCTAAATTTTCCAGCCTCTTTAACTTTCGACTCTGATCCAAATTTAATTAAATCTTCAAAAGAGAAAACTTCTGCTCTAATAAATCCCTTTTCAAAATCGGTATGAATAATCCCGGCACACTGAGGAGCTTTGTAGCCATCATGGAATGTCCATGCACGTACTTCTTTTACTCCTGCAGTAAAGTATGTTTTTAACCCCAGCATATGGTAAGCTGCACGAGTTAATTTATCTAATCCCGATTCTGTAATGCCAGCAGCTTCTAAAAATTCTTTTTTCTCATCTAGAGTTTCAAGAGATGCTATTTCTGATTCAAGTTTTCCACAAGTAACCATGACTTCTGAATTTTCATTTTTAGCATATTCTTTAACCATTTTAACGTGGTCATTGTCAGTCATAAGACCTTCTTCATCTACATTACATAAATAAATTACTTTTTTCATTGTAATGAGGTTTAAATCTTGAAGCATAAGTTTGTCTTCATCTGATAAAGAGGAATTTCTCGCAGCGATTCCAGATTCAAGTTCCCCTTTTAATGTTTCTAAAAGTGGTAATTGAATTTTGGCCAAACTTAAAATATCTTTATTTTGTGCTTTTAATAACTTTGGAATATTTTGTAATTTTTTATCAACTACTTCTAAATCTGCAAATGCTAGTTCTAAATTAATTGTCTCAATATCATCTTTTGGATTAACTTTTCCATGAACATGGATAATATCTCCGTCTTCAAAACAACGAACAACGTGAATAATTCCATCGACGGCCCTGATATGTCCTAAGAATTGGTTACCTAATCCTTCACCTTTTGATGCTCCTTTTACAAGTCCGGCAATATCTACAAATTCAACAGTGGTGTAAATCATTTTCTCAGGCCCAATGATGTCACCAATTTGTTTCATACGTGGATCGTGCATCGCCACTATTCCAACGTTTGGTTCAATAGTACAAAATGGATAATTGGCGGCTTCAGCAGGAGCTGAAGTTATCGCAGAGAAAATTGTTGATTTACCAACGTTTGGAAGACCTACGATACCACAATTTAATCCCATACTTTTTTCCTTTTGCTACTATTGTAATGATTTGATGTTTTTTCAAATCCAGTTTTAATATATTGTTCAACTGCCAATGCAGTTGCTTTTAAATAATGTCCTAAAAAATCTTTGTCTTCACCCGTATACCCTGACAATACCCAATTGGAAACATCTCCGTGAATAGGTCGACCAATTCCCATTCTTAATCGCTTAAACTCTTGAGATCCCAGACTTGCAGCAATTGACTTAAGGCCGTTATGACCGGCCAGGCCGCCACCATTTTTGAAAGCAATGCTTCCAAAGGGCAAATCTATCTCATCGTGGATAACGAGAAGGTTTTCAATGGAAATTTTAAAAAAATTCATCAAAGGTAAAACGCTCTCTCCGGAAAGATTCATAAAAGTTTGAGGTCTTAAAAAATAAATTTTATTACCATCAAGACTAGCAACGGTATAAAGCCCTTTAAATTTTTCATTCCAGCGAACATCACGAAGTAATGAAACTTCTTCAAAAACATCCCAACCAATATTATGTTTTGTATGATGATATTTTATGCCTGGATTTCCTAGGCCGACTATTAATTGATCCATATTAGACAAAGAGGGAGCTAACAGAATCATTATTAAATGTACGATGAATGGCCTTAGATAAAAGTTCCGCAGTTGAAAGCAGAACTATTTTTGAACACTTCAAGGCATCTTCATGGAGAGGAATTGTATCTGTTACAATTACTCGATCAAGTTCGTCACATTCACTGATTCGTTGAATAGCAGGAGGTGAAAAAATAGGATGAGTGGCACATGCATATATCTTAGTCGCGCCGTTGGCTCGTAGTGCTTTACAGGCCTGAACTAAAGTACCTGCGGTATCAATCATATCATCTATAATAATACATTCTTTACCCGAAACATTTCCGATAACATTCATCGCTTCAGCAATATTTTTCCCGGTTCGTCGTTTATCAATCATCGCTATATCTGCATTTAATTTTTTTGCATAAGAGCGGACTCGCTCTACTCCACCAGCATCTGGTGAAATAAAGATTGAATTTTCAGTGAAAATTTCTTTCTTTATATAAGTCAATAATACGGGAGATGCATAAATATTATCAAATGGAATATTAAAAAAACCTTGAATCTGACCGGCATGTAAATCCATAGTCACAATCCGTGTTGCTCCTGCGACAGTTAGTAAATCAGCAACTAATTTTGCTGAAATCGGTGTCCGCGGCGCTGATTTTCTATCCTGTCGTGCATAACCATAAAATGGCATAACAGCTGTTATAGAAGTTGCTGATGCTCTTTTAAGGGCATCTATCATAATTAAAAGTTCCATTAAATTATCGTTCACAGGTCCTGAAGTAGATTGAATGACAAAAACATCTGCTCCACGTACGTGTTTTTCAATCTCACAAAAAATTTCTCCATTGGCAAAACGGACAATTTGCGGATTAACCAAAGGTACGTCGAGAAAATCTGAGATTTGGTTAGAAAGAGTTAGATTTGAAGTACCTGAAACCAGTACTATTCGTTTCATCTGATCTCCTTTTGAGAATTTTTTAAAATGGTTGGGGTGCAAGGATTCGAACCTTGGCATGGCAGAATCAAAATCTGCAGACTTACCACTTGTCGACACCCCAATATTTAGAAATATTCGTTCAAATATAAGCGGACAATCTCTTTTTTGCAAGAACTAGTTAACGAGATTGCAACCAAATTGAACAAAGCGTTTACCTCGGTCTCGATAATAATTTTGAAATACATTAAAGGCAGTAGTTGCACCGTAAAGCCCTAGTGATTTAGTCGTACGTGCGCCTTCGTATCCGACCCAAATTATAGAAAGATTTTTTCCATCAAATGCGATGTACCAATTGTCATAACTATTGTTTGTAGTACCCGTTTTACCAAAAAATCTCAATTTTTTCATAATCACATCAACTGAATATTCTACAGTTGTAAGATTTGGGTCAGACAATGCAAACAAAACACTTTCTTCTGTTGGCCGTTCACCTGTTTGAATTTTTTTACATTCTTCTTTTATAAATAAAGAGTAAGTATGTTTTATATCTTCCAAACTCATTTCCGGTGCTCCCAGAAGTTCGGAAGGGAATTGTGAAAGTGGAGTTTTTAATTGAGGAAAGTATGGTTTTAATTTCTCTTCTACTTTATCAAAACCTAACTCACTTGCAATACGCACAACTGGTCTATTATAAGACTTTAAGAGTGCATCAATTAATGTAACTTCTTTTTCTAAGTTGCGGTGCGACTCTTTAGGAGACCAATCACCTGATAAAAGTTTTAATTTAATCGGTGCTGTTAAAACTAAATCATGTAATTTTTTTCCCAAATCTTCATAAATACTATAGAGAATTGGCTTAATCGTACTGCCAATCTGATGTGTTTCCTTTCGTATGGCCTTCTCTTTATTTCGCTCTACTCTGGAATAATAACTATAGTTTTCAGCACCACCAACTGGCCCTAAAATAACTTTTACAGAAATATCTTTCATTTGAATTTTTTGTTGTACGTCAGCTACTTTTTGAATAAGAACAAATTTCTCATAACGAGACAGACCTAATTCTTGATCATTCATCGCTCGCCACATGGATTGATAATAATGCTTATCTTCTAATTCTTTTAATCTCTGTATAAAACGATTCCAATCTTTTGGCCCCCAAATATCTTTAGGGTCATTGGGAATTTGGTTTTCTGTTAATAGTTTATCGTAGACAATTTTGGCGCGTTCTTTTAATCGATCTGGGTTTTTAAGTGGTGAAAAAAAGCTAGGGCCTTTTAAAAGACTAATCAGAATCGCTCCTTCATAGCTTGTTATATCGATAGGTTTTTTTCCAAAATAAAAAAGTGAAGCAGCGAAAACTCCTTTTACCCTTATCCCTTGTAAAGCTCCCCAGTAAATCTCATTTAAATAAGCTTCAAGAATTTTTTCTTTGGGATATCGATTCTCAATATAAATGGAAACAACCACTTCTTTAAGTTTTCGAGAAAATGTTTTCTCATTAGTTAAAAATATATTTTTAACTAATTGTTGCGATATAGTAGAACCACCTTGAACAAATCGGTGTTGACGAATATTAGTCACAAACGCTCTAAAGACAGATTTAAAATCGATTCCAAAATGTTCTAAATAGCGTTGATCTTCTACAGCTATCAGTCCTTTCCAAAAAATAGAAGGAATATAATCAAAGGTCAGGTAGTGCTGATAGCAATAGACATCTTTACAATCGTTTTTTAAAACATTTTTTATTTCTATATTTTGATTAATTTGCAAAAGACCTGGCAATTCTTTTGAATCGGTAATCTTATTATTTTGTTTATTCTCAAAAATAAATTCATCAAAACTAAGTTTTTCACCTGAAAATAAGTAAAAACTTTTTAATTCATCTGTTTTTACCAAGGATCCATCTTCTAGGCCAATTGGTGTATCCGTAGTGGCATTTTCGATTTTTTCTTCTAAAATACCTAATGAAGTTTCAGATAAGGTCCATTTAACGAAAATGGCGATTACCACCACCATCATTACTACCATCAGGGAAAAAATTTTTAATATACGAATTGCCCATTGCTTCATTGTCATTTAACTGATCTCACATTTTGACTTAACTCTATCCATTTCATATAGTATTTTTATAAAACTTTCCATTAGATTTAGGAGCAACAGTGTCTTTTAATTTAAAAAAACTAACTACCACCCTTTTCATCCTATCACTACCTGTGATTTCACACGCCCTTCCTGTCGATTGGCATGGAGCATTTGGTGTCGATTCTACTATGGTCACCAGCAAACGTCGCATAAAATCTAATACCGATAATTCTGCACTTAATACTGGAACTCAAGAACTTCCACTTGATGCTGGCAGTGAAGCAGGAGCCTCTTGGCAGAGTTATGTTTTAAGATTAAATCCAGTAATTATCATCAATGATGCTGCGACTTTGAAATTAGAATTAACTACTGGTTATGCCAATGGTGGCTACTTAGGCGATAGCGCTCAGACAGACGTAAAAGCAAATCCTGGTTCTAATCTTTATTATTATAACCAAGCAAAAGGTCAAGGACTGAATGTAAAAAAAGCTTATGTTGAATTGTATTCTGATACAGCAACTTATTTAGTTGGACGTCACTCTTACCAATGGGCCCTTGGTGCTATCTATAATGAAGGTGGAGAAGTTTTTGACCGCCATAGCTATTCTCGAGATGGGATAACTATGAAAGTAAAAATTGGTAATTTTCATATGTCTCCGTTTTGGTCACGAGTTGATAACTCAGGTTATACAAGTGCTACTGCTTCAACGGAATATGGTTCAGGATTTCTATACGACAATCCAGAAAGAGACGTGGCCTTTGGATTACTTTACGGAATAAAAAGTAACCATGCAAATAATACAAATTATAAATCATCAAATACTCTAGCTACAAGTCTTCTTGAAACTGATACAAAAATTCTTGATTTTTATTTCAAAAAAATCTTTGATAAGTTTGATTTTACTCTTGAGTTCCCACTCTTTTCTGGAAGTTTAGGACACGCAACAGATGCAACAACAATTACAAGCTATAATGCAAAGGCCATTATCATCCAATCTAATTATAAACATAATGATAATTGGACTTATGGATTTGATGCTGGCCAAGTTAGTGGAAGTACCGGTAGTGCATCTAAATTTGGAGCCGCCTACTTAAACCCAAATTTTCAAGTAGCAAATCTCTTATTTAGATATAATTTAGCTGCAAAAAATGTAGCGAATGAAAGTATTTATGATGCCTACATCACAAATGCACGTTACTTCAAATTGCGTTCAACTTATAATTCTGAAAAATGGTCTTTCGATTCGGCTATTATTTATGCCACAGCAATGGAAACAGCAAATAATACAACTCAGGCCTATAACCACTTAACAGGAAATACATTTTTAGCGGCCGCTAATCAATCTGACTCTCTTGGGACAGAACTTGATTTCAGCGCTAAATATCGTTGGAATAACGAAGTTTCTATTGGATCAGGCCTTGGTTACTTAATTACAGGTGACTATTTTGGATTTAATAATACTGCTACTCCCAATCAAGTGAAGAGCTCGATGCTCCTACAGATTAATACAGCAATTGCTTTCTAAATATAAAAAGGGCCTAAGGGCCCTTTTTTTTTATCTAAAATTTAACTAAATTTTACATTGAAGGCCAAGCTCCACCACCAGCGGCATAAGATTGCGGTTGTTGCATTTGGAATTGACCAGGTTGAACTTGTCCGGCCCATTGTTGTCCATAATTTGGCATTGGAAATTGTTGAGGGTTTTGTCCGGCCATACTATATCTCCAAGTATCGTATCCTGCAGAAGCTGCAGTAGGAGCTTGATAGGCAGGATGTGTCTCATCAAAATTATCTTCAAAGCTTGAATATGAAGATCCATATGGATCATAATTATCTTCTTCACGAGAGCGTTGTTCAGCGGTGACCCTTAAATATGTATTATAATTTCCACCCATTCTTTCTAATTTAGTAGTTTGTCCGGTGACAAATTGATTATCTTTTTGCCATTTTTTAACTTCACTTGCTCGACGTTGTTCTGCACCAGACATAAAACTTTTACATCGAACTGGATTAGAGGCCCCAAAAATTCCAGTACAATATTTTTGATAATCACTAGCTTCTTTTTCCTGATATTTTTGCCATCTTGTATTCATTTTATTAACGGCCGCTTGTCTAACTTTTTCCGTTTTCTTTAGTGGATAAGTATTACCTTGTCCTACTAAATATTGGTCTGTCCAATCTTCAAGTGTTCGATCAAACTTCTTCAAAATACTTACTTGTTTTTGATTTGCTTGCTCAAAAGTCATCGGCTTACCGCGTTTATCAGTAGCTGATCCTGCAAACACTCTCGAATAAACATAAGATTTTAATCTTATATCTTCGATATTTTTAGCAGAGTCATTTAACGCATATTTTTCCATCAACCCATATAAATTTGAAAACGAGGTTTGATTACGTGAAGAAAATTTTCCAATATTTATATTGAGAGCTAATATTTCTTCATCTACCTTATCTCTAGCTGGTCCATCTTCCATTGCTTCACGAGCTGTCATTAATTCATTTAAATGTTTGATTGCTGGATTTAAATAAATTGTATCCAATTCTTTTACTAAATCTGCATATTTTCTTGCAATATTTTTTGCAGTTTTTTCATCCATAGAATCTTTTTCTTTATTGATTTGATCTTCTAATTTATCAAGTGCTGTTGAAATTCTGTCAACATCTGCTTGCACCACAACCAAGTATCGTGAGTCTAATTGAGCTCTCAGTTTATCGGCAATATCTTTTAATGCTTCTGCATTTCCGATTGAACGTCTTGCTTCTGCAATATGTTGCGCATCACCTGTACGGCAAGTAATAGCGATCTGCTCAAGAAGAACATCTTGACCACGGTTTAAATAAATCGGATCAGCTGCGATCATTTCGGCTTCCATACAGAGAGAATCTGGCATACTCACACTTTGATCTTTTCCAAATGGCGTACCATAACTTCCAGCATCGTTACCCTTAAATGCTTTGGGATACCCATATGATAATTTAAGAGTTTTCTTTACGTCTTTTACTTTATCAAAAGTGTAATCAACAACGTAAGGATATTCAGAATATTCTTTGCCACTAATTTTATCGTGGTCAATTTTTCCATCAACTAGATATTGTTTTTCTTCTAAGCACTTAATATATTCGCCATAAGTTTTTCCATTATCAAGTGACATGGTGATAATTACATTTTCAATATGATCCTGACTTTGAATGATTCGAGGAATAAATTTTCCACAACCATTAAGTGTAGCTGGAACATTTACCAAAATTTTATTATCAGGCCTTTGTTCAAAACTTATTGATGAGCCATCCTTACTAATATGTTGGAAAAAATCTAATGGAAAATCTTTTGAGGAATCTGGATCCATTGTACAAGATTTTCCACCAGTCGCTGTATGCTCTTGCAATCTTTCATCATGAGTTTTACCTGGAATAACAACAGTTGGAGTATTTGATGATCGCCCACCTGAACTACTGCTACCAGCACTCCTAGAGCTACTTATTCCGGCCATAACTACTGGTGAAAATAGCATTGCTGTTGCAATATTTAGCACCGTTAATCTCATGACATTCTTTCTCATACAATTCCCTTGTTAGACTGTTCTCATGGTCTTTACGGAAAAAAAGCAGAAAACCTTAAATTTTAAACAAATAATTTAGGAGATAAACGACAAAAACAGTTTAATCGAATGAATAAGGGTCTACATCAACCTTATAAGAAAGCGTATATGGCTGATTATATTTATTAATAAAGGTATTAAATAAATTGTGTAGTTCATTAATGTCTGAACTTCTCAGCATTATTGACCAAGTAAATTTATTTACTTTTTTTTCTATCATAGAAGGTCTTGGCCCCAAAATTTCTACAGTTTTAAAATGTTTTTTTGTCAGCTCCAGCAAGGACTCTGCTTCAAAACTTGCCGCCTGTATAACTTGGGCCTGTGACTTTGAAGAAAAATAGATGAGAATAATTTTTTTAAAAGGTGGGGATGAGCACATTTCTCTAAGTGGAATTTCATCTTGATAAAATTCATGAAAAGTTGGATTTTTTAAATAGGAAAAAATTTTATTATCAGGTGCAAGCGTATGAATGACAACTTCTGCATCAGCACCAAATCGCCCGGCCCTACCACTTACTTGAGTCAGCGCCTGATAGACTCTTTCATTTGATCTAAAATCAGGAAAATTTAATTGAGAATCAATTCCTAAGATAACGACTAAATTCACTCGTTCAAAATTATGTCCTTTGGATAGCATTTGAGTACCCACCAATACATCTATTTCTTGCTTATGAAAATCGTCTAATGTTTTCTCTAAATGGGTAAAAGTTTTAATTTCATCGCGATCAAAGCGTTTAATAACTTTGTTCGGGAAAAGATCTTGTAAAATCTCATGGGCCTTCTCTGTTCCAAATCCTTTAGGTGAAAGATTTATCGTCATACATTCAGGACACATCTCTGGTGTCGGTATTAGATAGTCACAGGTTTGACAACTTAGTTGATTTCTTTTTTTAAAGTGTTTTAAATTCACAGAACAATTTGGACAAGAAAACTGATGTCCACAAGCATTGCACTGGATATAATTGGCGTATCCCAAGCGGTTAATAAAAACCAAAACCTGCTCACCCTTTAAAAGTGCAGCTTTTATTTTAGTTATGGATTCAGTTGTATATGGCCAGAGATTTTTTTCACTTTCTATTTTTGCTCGACCTCTCATATCTATTAATTCGACTCGCGGTAGAACTGCTTTCTGCGCGCGCTCTTTTAGTGAGAAATAAAAAGGTGTGTCAATAAAGGCCTTATAGGTTTCAACTGTTGGCGTGGCAGATCCTAACACAACTGGAATTTTATAAATCGATGCTTTTTTAATGGATAAGTCGCGAGCATTATAGGTGCAATGGTCGTCTTGCTTAAATGATTGATCGTGTTCTTCATCGACAATAACTAGCCCAAGATTTTTAATGGGTAGAAAAATACCACTTCTTACGGCCAAGATAAGTTTTGGTTCATCATCTTCTTGCAATAGTTTCCACAAACCAAACTTATTCGAGTTACTGAGTGCTGAGTTATATGAATAGATAGGAACATCTAAGTACGATTGAAAGGTTTTTAAAAACTGAGGAGTTAAATTTATTTCAGGCAATAGAAAAAGAACTGATTTCTTATTTTTCAACACATGTTTAATAAGTGATAAATAGATAATTGTTTTTCCCGAACCAGTTACACCATGAATAAGCCATTTTGAAAAACTCTCCATGCCATTCTGGATAATTTTATCTACAGTATTTCGTTGATCTGAATTTAAATTAAAATCAAAAGTATTTCCTTCGCCTTGGCTATAATTTAATTTTCTTGGTCGTTTCAAAAAAGTAGGAAGTACTTCATGAATTAACATCCCCATCGGATAATGATAATAACTAGACATCCACTCATAAAAATCACATTCAGCGAGAGTCAGCATCATTTCCGTTTCAATACTTTTAACCTCTTTGATTTTAGAGTGATCGATATTCTCTTCAAGAGAACCAACACCCAACACACACCCATCCACTAATCTTTTACCCAGAGGAACTTTCACAAGAGTCCCACGGGGCAATAGAATCAATTTATCTGCTTTATAGGTCAGAATTGAATTATTAAATGGTGAATTTACAGCGATGGAATAATATTCAGTCATTAATACTTATCTCAGTAGAGGAAGCTTAAAACTGCTTGAGAATCCTTAAACGGAACAATTTTTTTCTTAATATCTTCTAAGTCTCTTTTAGAATTTACTTCTTCACTGATAACCTGAAAGGACGCAACAGCTCCTTTTTCATTACTAATCTCAATATATTTAGGAAGTTCATTTAGGCCATTAAAGGAAGTATAATCTCTTGTTTCAATAGTATATTCATTATCAAGATTTTTATAAGTTATTTTTTTTAAACGTCGTTCTTCGTTTGAAAATAAAGCTTGAACACTTTTCCAATCGGCTTTCCATAAGAAATCAGATCCATCTTTAACAAGTTCAATATTTTTCGTTTGAGTGTAGGTATTTGACTTAAACAACGAGATTACTTTATTTTTTTCTTCAGGATCCGTTGGGGCCAAAGGAGAATCAGCTTCGCCTTTGCTCTTATTCTGAGTGAGATACGTTTTGTAGCTTCTCAATAATTTCATTTTTTCTTCGTTCATTAAGCTTTTATTTTTAGTTATTTCGACTCCATTTTTTTTCAAGAAGACTTCAACACCGCTCGGTTTATTAGTCGCTAACATTAAAAGCGTACCATAAAATAAATTTCTTTCTGGTAATTTTTCTTGTGCTAGTTTTGAGTTCAAATCTTGAATAACTTTAATATCTCTAATTTGGGTACTCTGCATTTGAGAGTCTCCATAAGTAATTTGTACTAGACTAATAATATTAGGCCTGTCCAGTAAAAATATAAACTTTAAATATTCATTTCTGTTTTCTTGCTTTAGTGCCATTTTCACTGTTACGACATTGCCAGTGAGTGCCTGATTATTTAAGTTTTGCAACAATCCTTCTTCGGTAGGGATTGCAGCCAAAACAGATTGAAATGCTAATAAAAAAGTAAGTAGTAAATATTGTTTTTTCACATCGCCCTCTTTAAGAAATATTATATTTGTCCATTTTGTTTTTAATTATTTTCTTCATCAATTCTTCTGATTCTGGATTCATCAGTGCAAATTCAACCGTTGCATTCAGATATCCTTCGATACTTCCGGTGTCAAAGCGCTCGCCCTCAAATATATGAGCAAAGACTGCACTTTCTTTTGCTAGTAAATTAATTGCATCTGTTAGTTGATATTCTCCACCAACTCCTTTAGGAATTACTTTTAATGCATCAAAAATTTCAGGGTTAAAAATATAGCGCCCAGGTGTCGCCAAATTAGATGGAGAAACTTCTGGTTTCGGTTTTTCCACCATATTAGTCATGCGAAGAGTTCGATTTTTTGCATCTATAAAATCGCCTTTAACAATTCCATAACGGTAAGTTTCAAGTGGATCAACTTCCATAACAGCGATAACATTCGCTTGATTATTTTTTTCTGAGATCTCCATCAATTGTTTAATGACTGGATTTTTTCCTCTTACAATTTCATCCCCTAA
>JAVHRK010000176.1:0-1517 GCA_036171615.1 Bacteriovoracaceae bacterium | reverse complement strand
TTAAAGGTGGAATGCAAGATTGGAGTATTTTCTGGCACCAAGATTTGCAATTAACGATTGAACTTTCAAATAATAAATGGCCTAATTATTCAACAATTGATTATTATTATCAACAAAATCGACTTGCGCTCATTCAATTCATTGAACGCTTAGATACTATTTGAGGTGTGTTTTGAAAAAATTATTATTCGTTTTGTTTTCTTGTTCTGTTTTTAGCATTCACGCTAAAGAGTTAAGTAAAGATCAAACATTTTCCCTAATCGTTACTGAAAATGGTTTTGAGCCAAGCACGTTAAAGGTTAAAAATAATTCCCCAGTCATATTAAAAGTCACAAGAAAAACAGATTCTACCTGTGCTAGAACATTAGTTATTCCTTCAAAGAATATTAAAATTGATCTACCTCTAAATAAAGAGGTAGATATTAAAGTTGGAAAATTAGATAAAGGTGAAGTCAAATTTGGTTGTGCAATGAATATGATGGTCAATGCCGTAATGTTGGTTGAATAATTTAATTAGTGTAAATTAGAATTTAAATTTGCAATTTTTGTTAATAATTTTTGTTCAAAATTAATATTTGTTCCATGGTTATTAATAAAAAATCCTAAGACATAAAATGATTTTTCATTAATATTGTATTGACCAGACATTACTTGGTTAATTCTTCCTGTAGTATCCGAAGTGATGGTGCTTAAGCTACATGATTGTGATGAGCAAAGTGTAATATCATATACAATATTATTATTATCCAATGATGTTGCGATATCTGCTGCGAGATTTCTTTCTTTGTCTTCAATTTGAATTTTTCCAGAATTCTTCTTAAGTGTAATTTCTTTTTGTTGAATTTGATTAACGGCCTTACATTCTAATTGTGTCGTAATCTGGCAAAGATAGGTTTGAGTACCAATATTTACTTTGATATTATCATCAGCAATTACTATTTTAGTGGTTACTAAAAAAAGCCCCATGAAAATAATAATTTTATTCATCTGTGTTCTCCGTATTTAAATAATATTTATGAGATTTGATATTAACCTAATATTAAAAATGATGATAGTGAGCAATTATTTATGCTATATTAATGTTCGTGTTTAGTTACTTGATTAATATAATTTTATTAAGGGTTAATTTATGAGTACATTTCCTGTTGTGATAATTGGTGCCGGTCCTGCTGGAATAGCAGCTGCAATTGAGGCAATGAATAGAGGATTTAAGGCCCCAGAAATTATAATGATAGAAAAGGCCGGCGAGATTGCTTATATGATTTCTAGTAAATATCCAGATGAGAAACCTATTTTAGCTAACTATAAAGGACGTATGGCCGCTTGTCTTGGTGATATGTGCATTACAGACATGACAAAAAAAGAATTTTTTGACTATTTAAATGATGTGGTAAAAAAATATGAACTCCATATTAATTTTCATCAGCAAGTTAAGAATATTATAAAGCTTAAAAATGGTCAATTTAATCTCTTGGGTTTAATTCCCCGAAGCTTGCTTCGGCTTTCCCTTGTGTGTA
>JAVHRK010000175.1:0-7857 GCA_036171615.1 Bacteriovoracaceae bacterium | reverse complement strand
AATTGGTTTATCTACTAGACCTGAATCTAAATCTGGTGATGAAGCTACTTGGGATATTGCGGAAGAGGCACTTCGGAAAGCTTTAGATGCTTCAGGAAAGGAATATCATGTTAATGCTGGAGATGGAGCATTTTATGGGCCCAAAATTGATATTCAAATTTCAGATGCTATTGGGAGAAGACACCAACTAGGTACCATTCAATTGGATTTCCAATTACCAAGTCGATTTAATTTAAAATATACAGGTCAAGATGGTGTAGAAACTACTCCTGTTGTTATTCATCGAGCTCTGCTAGGTTCTCTTGAAAGATTCATCGGTGTTTACCTCGAGCATGTCGCTGGAGTATTTCCATTCTGGCTAGCACCAGAACAAGCAGTTATAGTACCAGTATCCACTGATAAGCATTTAGATTTTTCTAAGAAAATTTGTGATGAGTTAAAAGCACTTGGTCTAAGAGTTAGAGTTGACGAGCGCAATGAGACTATGGGGTATAAAACTCGACAAATTCAAACAGCAAAAATCCCATTTATGTTGGTTATTGGCGATCGTGAAATGGAAACGAATTCTGCTAGCCTCAGAGCATATGGAGCTGCCAATTCTCAAACTTTAAGCTTTCTAGATTTAAAAGACAAATTTCTAGAGTTAAATAAAGAGAGTATTCCTGCAAAGTTAAGATAATAATTTAATAAAAATCAAGATGATTTTTAATCTGACCAAGGAAAAGGAATGAAAAAGAATATTTTACTTATATGCGGTGGTGGTGGAACTGAACATGATGTTTCACTACTCTCCTCAAAATTTATCCACAAAAATTTAATTGATCTTGGACTTTTTGATATCCACCTTGTCGAAATAGGTCGAGATAAAATATTAAGAGATGAAGCTGGAAATATATGTGAATTAAATCTTAAAAAAGAATTAATTACAAAAAATAATAAATACACACTTCATTTTGCTATTCCATGTATTCATGGTCCACCGGGAGAAACCGGAGAAATACAAAACTTTTTTGAAATGATTGGTCTTCCTTATATGGGTTGTGGCCCAGAAGCTAGCATGATCTGTTTTAATAAGGTTACCAGTAAGCTATGGTTTAATGCTCTTGATATTCCCAATACACCTTTTGCATTTCTAACTAGCATTAATGATTTTGATAAGGCCCTAGAACTTTTTGACCGATTTGGGAAACTTTTTGTAAAGGCAGCTTCTCAAGGATCCAGTGTTGGATGTTATCAGGTTTTCAAACGCGAAGATTTAAAGAATATTATTACTGAAGCATTTAAATTTTCTGAATATGTTTTAGTTGAAAAAATGCTAAATGCCCGCGAGCTTGAAATATCAACTTATGAATTTAATAATGAAATCATAACAACTCTCCCTGGTGAAATTGTATGCCCAGGAAAGTTTTATTCATTCGAAGAAAAATATAATGCAAAAAGTGCGACCACAACAGAATTAGTTGCAAAAGGACTGACTCCCGAAGTTTCATCAAAAATGCGTGAATATGCCAAAAAAGTATTTCAGCAATTAAAATTACGACATCTGTCTCGAATAGATTTTTTCTATACTGACAGTGGTGAAATCTATCTTAATGAAATAAATACATTTCCAGGAATGACACCTATTTCAATGTTTCCAAAGATGATGGAGAACCATGGACATAGTTACAACTTATTTATTAAACAACTTATAGAAAAAAATATTCTCTAAATGCTACAACTAGTGAGATAATTATGACCTTACCTTATTTTATTTCTTGGTCTAAACAAAAAGATACTTTAACTTTTCCAATTACAAAAGTAGATGGTGTTCGTATTTACACCTTAAATGATCGTCCAATTATTGATATGTCCTCTATCAGCTACCAAGCACATTTTGGTCACAATCCCCCTGTCATTATAAAAAAGCTAAAAGAACAATTAGATAGCATACCAATGAGCTCACCAAAAGGCATCACTCCTCATAAAAATGAGATAACCGAGCAACTTTTGCAATATATGAACAAACCAGACGGAAAAATATTTTATACTTCTGGTGGTGCTGAAACAATCGAAAATGCTTTAAAAATTGCTCGTGATATTTCACATAAAAAAATTATTCTCGCCAGACAAAACTCATATCACGGTGCTACTCTTGGCGCTTTATCAGTCACAGGCGATTGGCGAAATCCAGCACATCTGACAACCACCGAGTGGGTTGTCAGAATTCCGGAACCAGATTCCCCGGATGCCATTAAGGAAACCAGAGAAATTATTTTAAAAACGGGACCTCAAAATATTGCTGCACTAATTTTAGAAACTATTACTGGCGGTAATGGTGTTATTATACCGTCAGTCGAATGGTATAATGGAATTCAAGAACTTTGTGATGAATTTAAAATAATTTTTATTTTAGACGAAGTTGTTTGTGGATTTCATCGCACAGGATTACCTTTTGCTTACCAACATTATAATAACCTAAAGCCAGATATGATTTGTTTAGCTAAAGGAATAACTGGCGGATTAATTCCGTTCGGAGCTCTTTGGGTTTCAAATAAACTTGCACAATATTATGAAGATAATATTCTTTGTTGCGGCTTAACTAACTATGCACACCCAATGGGAATAGCCGCACTCTCAGGTGTACTGGAAATTCTTAATAATCAAAATTTTAAACAAAATCTCTCAACTGTAGAGAAAATATTTTCAACTGAATTAGAAAAATTAAAAATATTACCAATAGTTAAAGAGATTAGAGTAAAAGGCTTATTGTGTGCAATAGACCTAACTACAACTGTAGAATGGAAAAAGTTTTTTGATTCTGGAGTATATCTAGTAGCTCAAAAAAATAGACTTATTCTTGCTCCACCTCTAATAATAGATACTGATACATTACTCGAATCTCTCAATATAATCTTTACAGTATTAAAGGACAGGACATGAAAAAAAATCCGAAAGTTTATACTGATGCCACAGCAGCACTACATGACTTTAAATCTAATATGACTCTCATGAGCGGAGGTTTTGGACTTTGTGGAATTGCAGAAAATTGTATTGATGCTCTATCCTTGATGGATGTAAAAAACCTCACGGTCATTTCCAATAATATTGGTAATTCGGGAAGAGGACTTGTTAAAATACTTATACAAGACAAAATATCAAAAGCATTTTGCTCTTATGTCGGAGGAAATCCCGATTTAGAAAAAAGATTATTAGATAAATCTATTGAAATTGAACTAGTACCACAAGGAACTTTTTCTGAACGAATAAGAGCTGCAGGTCTAGGTATTAGAGCATTTTTTACACCTACCGGTTACGGAACATTAGTGGCAATCGGTAAAGAGGAAAAAACATTTGATAGACCATGTATAATGGAAACTGCACTTCATGCTGATTTTGCCATTATAAAAGCAGAAAAAGGTGATACGTATGGCAATTTATGGTTCAAAGAAACTGCACGAAATTTTTCTCCACTTATGGCGATGGCCGCTAAAATTACAATTGTCGAAGTCGAACAATTAGTGGAAGTTGGTGAAATTTTGCCAGAAGATATTCACCTCCCAGGAATTTTCGTTCAACGAATATTCCAAGGTAAAAACTATAAAAATGATATTGAATTTTTAATTACGGAGAAAATATAATGTCGTGGACTACAGAAGAAATGGCAGATGAAGTAATTAAATTATTTCCTGCATACGCATCGGTAAATCTAGGCATTGGAATGCCCATGATCATTGCAGAAAGAATTCCAACTGACTTAGAAATTATGATTCACTCAGAAAATGGAGTATTAGGAATAAAGGGAAGACCAAGCTCTAATAATGTCTCACCGACCTTAATTAATGCAGGAAAAGAAACAATTGCAATAAAATCAGGGGCCAGTTTTTTTGATAGTTCTTTGAGTTTTGGAATGATCCGTGGTGGACATATTGACTACTGTGTTTTAGGCGGTATGGAAGTGGATGCCAAAAGAAATCTGGCAAACTGGATGGTTCCAGGTAAAAAAATAACAGGGATGGGCGGGGCCATGGACTTAGTAAATGGCTCAAAGCAAGTAATTGTGATGATGAATCATTTCAGTAAAGATGGTAGCTCTAAACTATTGGCCGAATGCTCTCTACCATTAACAGGAAAAAATGTTGTTGATATTGTTGTAACCGATATGGGTGTCTTTAGACCCAATGGGCAATCCTTTGATGTCATTAAATTGGCAACTGGAATTTCAGATACAAACTTACATTTACCACACTGACTCTTTTCATATGATATTTATTTCTGGAAGATAAATGCTCAATCTATATTGGGGGTGTTTATGCTATTACCTATTTTTTTATTTTTCATAACTCTTACGAATACATATGCCCTAACTAATTCAATCCCTGCAGACTCAGTAAGTTTTGATAATATTGTCTTTATTAGTAACGATGCACCAGACTCCCATGGAGAAACAATTCCAGGGTATTGTAACGCCACCTTACTAAATTCACATGTCATGATAACCGCTGCACACTGTGCGGCCTTAGCATATATTTCAAATTATACTAAATATAATATTAGATTTGGTTCATACTTATATCATGTAAATCCCGATGGATCTCGCAGAAGAATTGGCTACGCTACAAAAAATACGATTGTCCAAGACGTACATATCGAACTGACAACCTCACTAAAACAAAAGCTAGCCACTAGAGGTGAAAAAGCAATTATTGATCCAAAAGATGATATAGCACTTTTATGGTGGAATGACTCACTTCCTGAAACGGATTCTCTTACTTATCAAGAATTGCTTTCAAAAAATGAATACCAAACAGTTTTAAAAAATATAGCTTCAACTTCTTTTAATGTAGTAAGTATAAATCCATTTGCAGAAGTTCGAACGACCAACACCAGAAAAAGTGCAGGTCTCAACCAGTTTAAATGGACGTTTGGAAATTATCTCCAGTCAACTTCTACTTCGAGAGTTGAAGAAGGTGATAGCGGTGCTCCGCTCTTCGCGACCATAAATGGAAAAATGAAATTATTTGGCGTTGTAAAAGGAAGGGCCTCTACAATATTTAGCAATTGGGATGTCTTCCCTTCTGCAAACCTACAAATATGTCAGTTGAGTTATAATTTACCTTTAGAATTTAAAAAGAATTTTTGCTTTTAAAAAAAAAGGGGCCCCCTGCAAAGGCCCCATTTTTTTGGCATCCTGCCACTAGTAAAGAAACATCCTGTCTCTTACACTTTTATTATAACCATAAATTATTTTTTTAAGTAATAAATTTTTCATGGTAAACTTTTCCACCTTCAAAGTTGACTAATTTATAAGAATATTCGTAAAATATATTATGATAAAATTCATTAAAAACATATTTAACCCCACTAATAACTTTAAAATTCAATCTTTTACCTTCTTTATCCCCTCTCCTCCCACTCGTTCAACTGGTTACAGGGAAAAGCAGTTTGATAAACTATTTTTTGAGTTTATAAATTTAGGATATGAAATTATTTCAATATCAACGGAAAGTTCCTATGGAATTAATCAGTCGGGTATGTGGATCATTTGTATTGTGAGAGCGTTAAATAGCAAGGCCAATAATTTAAACCTAGACGAGATGCCTATGGGACTCAATTTATCTAGCGAAAAAGTAGAAGGTCTATATTATATAAACAATGAAACGAATGAAAATTTATAAACTTTTAATTTTCAGTCTTATTATTATTATACTTGCAAGTTGCTCTTCACTTTCTCAAAAACTTCAGAATTTATTAGAATCAAAATCTACAAAAAATTCAAATGAAATAAAAGTTGCTAAAAACTATTGCGATAGTAAAAGTAATATTCAATCTCTTTTAGAAGATCCACTTCTTTTGTCTTCAACGCAATTTAAGAATAATTCAATTTCATTTATAGAAAAATCAATTTTACTTTCTCTCTTTGAAATGGAACGTCGACCAGATATCACCGGACCATACTCACGACTCCAAGTAATAGTCCGGACTAATGGGGAAATGCAATATTTTGACTTCAGACCAAAAAATCTTGAGGACGATTCCAAAATATCATATTTATATGGACTTCAATATTTATTAAGAAAATACAAATCCACAACTTCATTAACTGAGCTTACAAAAAGACTAGAAATAATCACGCCTGATCATTTACCTGTTAGTGCAGGTTTTGAATCATTTTTATCACAATATAAAAAAGATATTAAAAAAAATAAAGAGTTAGAAAAACTATATATGAAAGGAGATGAAATACTAACGAAGTTTGAGACTTTTCAAAGGGCAAATCTAATAAAATCCATTCAATCTTTTCAGAAGAAAAAGCTATTTGATGATTCTAGCTATGAGGTCATAAAAAATGGACTTGATTTTACAACCACGGATGCACAAAAGAATACAACTTCCTGCAATTTTTCTTTTAATAAAAATATAGTCAGTTCAGACCAGCTATCTTTCGATGGAGCCTACTCCTCCAATTCATTTTCGTATGTAGAAAATAATAATTACTTTTTAGCAGTAACCTCCTCTCACTTAAAAAATCCTATTGAAATGAAGGATGAATTCTTTATTAATGCCAGACCTATGGCCTCGCCACTACCAATTTGTCATTTGAAAAATACTAGTCTTAAAACAGAATTATCACTTACTTCATCAACTGGACGTATTCCTTCTCAGCATATTAAGCATTTACTAGAATATGATTTAATGAATTCTTTATCTCTTGATAGTATTAGTCACACCCTAAACTTTGCTAGACATTTATTTCTTATCAACCCTGACCGAATTTTATATGAATCTAAAAAAGGTCGTAAAGAGCAACTCAATTTTTTTCTACAAATGAATTTTCCAATTTATCATGTAGAAAATATTGGTGAAATTACTGCTATTGCAACTCAACACTCCAATCATCTCTTTTCTATAATCAAAGATGATAGAACATCAAAGAAGCTTATATGTATTCCATAACTATAATGGGCGCTGCTTCAGGTAAAGTTGTAAAAACTATTGTTTTAGATAAAAATCTTCAAGAAATTTCATTGATGGAATACCTTATCTCCCAAGGTATTCCTATAGCATCTAGCTGTAAAGGAGAAGGTGTCTGTCAAAAATGTACAGTTAATGAAAAGCTAATATCATGTCAAATTTCGCTTAGTTCTTTTCTCTCACTTTCATCACAGCAAATAATTTCTATTTCATATTTGTAGACTTTAGTTCTCTCTTAATTTAGCATAGTTTTATGAGATATTTATCAATAGACTTAGAAGCTACCGGACTGAATGAAAACGATTACGTAATTGAATTTGGCATGATTCCTTTTTGTACTGAAGATCAAAAAGTAGATGAATCACTTGCACGCAATTATTTTATAAAATGCCCATCATTTGAATCACTAAAACCAACTCTTGATCCGTGGGTAATTGAGCATAACGAACAATTAATTAATAAAGCACATAATTTTGGAATGCAACTAGATACATTTAGAGATGAACTAGAAACTTATTTAACTAGCAAAGAAGTAAAAAATTATTTTAAAAATGAAAATAAAGAAAAAATAATTCTATTTGGCAAATCAATGAGTGCAATAGATTTACCTTTTTTAAATCGCGACCTTACTTGGCTATTTATGAGAAAATATTTTCATCACAGAAATCTTGATCTTTCATCAACAGCAAATACTTTAATTGATTTAAAAATGATTCCAGCTGAATGCTCTTCAGGTTCTCACTTGATGAAATTTCTAGGCATGGGTGAAGTAAAGCATACGGCGCTTGAAGATGCTAAAAATACCGCCCTTATGTATTTAAAACTAATAGCTATGTTTTCTAAATCTCTTTAGTTAGTGGCTGGTGCCATTTAGCCAGCCCACTTAAGTTCAACGTGACTCAA
>JAVHRK010000174.1:0-1551 GCA_036171615.1 Bacteriovoracaceae bacterium | reverse complement strand
GATAGAGATTTCCGCCTGAGGATTTTAACCCAACTGGATTTACAAACGTAAAAACTGGAATTTGACCAACGTTGGTCGGTTCTGTTTGCCCCTTAATAAAGGCATCTATTTTTCCATTATCTGAAATACTGACGTTTGCAGTATTAGGGGGAAAGGTAAAGCTGGGATAAACTTTATAACCTTGTTTATTAACCATCACACCTTGGGAATCAACATTAAACGATCCATCTCTTGTGTATTTTAACTCACCATTAGGCATAATAATTCCAAAAAATCCTTCACCATTAATCATTAAGTCGAAAGGGTTATTGGTAATTTGTGGACTTCCAACAGTGAACTCTTTTCTTATAGAGGAGACGCGAGCACCAGAGCCAACTTGTACGCCAACATTATAAGTTGAAGTTGCACTGGATCTTGCACCAGGTTCTTGAATTGTTTCATACCCCAAATCATCAATTTCTGTTCTTCCACGTTTAAAGCCCGTAGTATTAACATTGGCAATATTATTGGAAATGGTGTTGACGTTAGTTTCTTGAGCGGCCATTCCAGATGCAGCTGTATGCAGTGCTTTTAGCATCGCCTGGCTATCTGTCATTAATGTCGTAAGAAATATAATCGTTATAATTTTTTTCAACTTAATCTCCATTAGAATTTTGATATTTCATTAACAGCTTTTCCGCTCATGGTATCGTACGTTTTAATTACTCTTTGTATGGTTTCAAAATTCCTATTTGCATTTATTAGAGAGGACATTTCTGCGACTGCATTAACGTTTGATTGTTCAACAAAGCCCTGGTGCACACTAGTTTTTATTTCACCGACCTTAATGTTTTTTTGATCTGGATTAATAAAAAGGGAATTTCCTTCTTTTTTCAAGGCGTGAATATCGTTAAATTCTGCCAACGAAAGATTTGAAATTTTATTATCACCACTGAAAACATCGCCATCCAAGCTGATTGAAAACTTGTTTTTTCCAACAAGAATTGCTCTCGTTTCAGGGGGGGTAGATAAGGCAAATTTCCCATCAGCTCCAAGCGTAGGGGGAGCATCTTTTGAGAGAACTAAGTATCCTTGATCTGTGACAAGCTTACCTTCATTATTAATACTAAAACTTCCTTTTCGGGTATATCTGACACCATTAGGAGTGAGGACTTCAAAAAAACCCTGGCCACTCAAAGCATTATCAAAAGCATTTCCAGTGGGGACGAGCTGACCTTGTTCATGTAGTGTATAGGCTCCATCCACTTTAACAAATGAATCTTCAGCGTTGTTACTCCGATAAAAATCTTCAGGTTTAAATTCCTTTTGAGGAAGATCAATTGCGGCATCTCCTTTTTCAAGAGCAGTTAAATATTCTTTAAAGACAACTTGCTCTTTTTTAAATCCAGGCGTGTTTGCATTCGCCACATTATTGGCTATAGTTTCTACATTCCGTTGTTGAGCAATTGCACCCGATAGAGGTACCCAAAGTTCTCTCAAAAAAATCCTCCTTTTTTGAGATCAAGTATTACCTCTACTATAACTTGCCGAGTGCCAAAATCTCTACATGGG
>JAVHRK010000173.1:0-72392 GCA_036171615.1 Bacteriovoracaceae bacterium | reverse complement strand
ATTTCTTATAAAAAATATTGAATTTTCAGGTTAAATGGCACCAGCCACTAGTTAGTTTTATAAATTTAATTTTTTCTTTGCTATAATAAAGCCCATACTCGGTTTTAACCCAGTTACTCTTTTCTAAAACGCCTGAATCATGATCTTTTCCTTTCATTTATATATCATTATTGCATATAATCTATTTTATCCTTATATTTTAATGATAAAATAAAAATATAACAATATATCGAACACTCAACTACACAATGCAAGGATAAATCAATTACATAATTAACCTTAAATATTGGATTTTTGCTATGAATAATTATTTCTTCGCCAAGCTCTCAAATCAATCAATCCTCACCGACGGCACAAATTACACCACTGCTGGAAACTCCCTTCAAGATTTTCTCTCATTAGATAGCATTCCCAATCTACCGTTAACTCTTCCCCTTCCAGACAATCAAGACTTCCTCCCCCTTATCGAAGATTTTAAAATCTTTGCCACAGGATGCACTTTTGAATGGAGCAAGGAAAAATTAATTTCTCTTTCCAATGATGACGTCTATAAAAAACTTTACACCAATGAGCGCTCAATGTTTTTCTACAAAGGCGATAAAAATAATATTGCAGAAACTAATGGAAAAATTGGCATAAGATCTGACTCAGATTTTACGATCCCAGAAGTTGAAATGGTCGCAGTTTTTAATCGCCAAGGAAAAATAATTGGCTACACCATTGGTAACGATGTAACGGCCGTCGATCTTGAAAAACAAAATCCTCTCTATCAAATGCAGGCAAAATATTACAAAGGTAGTGTTTCAATATTACCAATGATAAGGCTTGGCAGTGAAATGCCTTTGACGAATTTAAAATGCCAAGTTATTCGTGATGGAAAAAATATTTCAGAGACTAGTTATCATACTGAAAAATTTAATAGGTCTCCTCAAGAAATTGTTGATCAATTAATGAAACTAGGGCTTACACCTAATGGTGGTTTTTTATTTTTAGGTTGTGGGGTGTCTCATCCAAAAGATAAGGGACTTCGTGCTGGTGATACTGTGATTTTAAGTGCTGATTGTCTTCCGAGATCGTTGAGTAATGAGTGTGAGATTATTTAAGTAAAATAATTATTGATAATAGTTATCAAGCATCTAACAAAAACTCTTTTAATAATGCCACTGGAACTTGTTGGTTAAGAATATGCTCTCCCTCTTGATGGCAAACAATCAGTTGTGGTAATTTATTTTGAAAAACTTTTCTAACTTCAGGTAATTCCGATACATCTCTTACTTTAATGGCGCTAACTTTCGCTTCGATAAAAAGAAATTGATTAGGATTTTGCTGAATGAGAAAATCAACTTCTTCGCCCTCTCTAGATCGCCAATGATATATTTGCCAACCTAATTGATAATTAATATTCAATTTAAAAATTTCTGAAAAAACTAAATTTTCAAATAAACTTCCTTGCTGAGGAGAAGTCAAAATTGGTTCAGCTGAAGTCCAGCCTTGTAGGCGACAAGCAAGACCTGTGTCTATAAAATAAACTTTTGGTGATTTAATAAGTCGTGATGATAAATTTGATAAGTACGGCATGACTAGATAAATAATATGCATGCGCTCTAAAATGGAAACCCAGTCTTTAATTGTTTTACTATCAACTCCTACATCTCTACCGAGACTTGCAAAATCAAGAATTCCACCAACTCGGCCAGCTAAAAGTCTGACAAATTTTAAAAACTCGCGACTTTTTTGAATACCAGCGGCCAGAACAATATCTTTTTCAACATAACTATTAATATAATCATCAAGAAATTTTTTTGGATCTCGATTATTACTGGCGTGCAGTTCCGGCCATCCGCCCTTAAAAAGAATATCTTGAATTGATGTAGTCTTGGCATTTAAAATTTCAGCAATACTGAGCGTATTCATATCAAAAAAGCTGGCCCTACCAGCAAGACTTTCTTTAATATTTCTATCCATTAAAATTTGATTTGATCCAGTTAACCTAAGAATTGTTTGGGGACTATTTTTAGAATTTCTTTTATAGAGATCGGCCTTGCGCTTAAGTGACGGAAAAAGTGCTGGCGCATACTGTGCCTCATCTATAAATAGTTTGTTTTCAGCAAATTGTTTTAAAAAAAGTTCAGGATCATTTTGTGCAAGCTCGCGAAGGGCGGGATCATCTAGAGAAAGCTCCTTAAATTCGGGATCAAGCTGTAATATAAGACTAGATTTTCCACACTGACGTGGACCCCTAATAACCTGAATGGTATCTGTATTATTCTGAATAATCTTAGAAATATCTCTTTGAATCCACATACTTGTCAATAATGGACTGACAGTCCTTTTTTGTCAAACCAAAGTTCAAATTCTTAAAACAATTTTTAGATAATACCCTCTCAAGCACAACCTATTTTCATCCCAGCTCCTTCAATTCCCTAGACATTTCCAAAACCCCATCCTCCAAACGAATTTCGGCTTTCCACCCAATAAGCTTAAAAAGTTTATCAGAACTTACAATCAACGAACTGGCCTTTTTATCCACTTCCAAAATCTCGTAATGAATGTCTTCATCACTTATTTTTTTTATAATATTAATTACTTCAAAAATAGACGTCTCGCTGCCAGTTCCAATATTAAAAATTTCATAGCGATAATTTAAATCAGCTAAGAGCAATGTCTTTATAGCATTCGATAAATCACTAACATGTAAATAATCTCGAGCGGATTCAAGCTTATCAAATATTTGAACACTCTCACCAGAAATCGAATTTAAAAGTTTGTCTATCAGTCCAATTGTTTTATTTTTTTTATGAGAGTCACCATAAACCGGTGCCGGTCTTAAGATTGTCACTCTCCCCTCAGCGCCACTGAGTTTTTCAAGTGAATCTTCTATTAGTAATTTTATCGCACCATAAATACTTTTTGTATCTACCGGACTAAGTTCTGTTTTTATTTCTTTGTTTTCTAAATCATATAATCCACCAGCAGTACTTAAAAAAACAAAATGTCCTTTAGGATTATTTTTAAAAAATATTTTGGCTAGATTAATTGTTCCAACTAAATCATTTTCAATAAATTGATTTTCGAATTCTGATCGAGGACCAACAGCGGTTGCTGCATGAATAAGCACATCTAGATTTTTTGTAAACTGCTCTGCAATGAGAGAGTCTGTAAAACTTCCCACCAAACATTTTTCATTAAGAAGCAAATTGTCCACCGGAGCTTGCCTACTCATAAACACCAATGGAAATTGGGTTAAATGAGAGCGAAGTGACTTACCAATAAGGCCAAGTCCTCCGGTAATTCCAATATAGGGAGTAAAACTCATAAATGATTCAAATAAAATTTCACCGTCTGCTGCATTCCTGTGGCAAAAG
This sequence comes from Bacteriovoracaceae bacterium, assembly GCA_036171615.1. Taxonomy (GTDB): domain Bacteria; phylum Bdellovibrionota; class Bacteriovoracia; order Bacteriovoracales; family Bacteriovoracaceae; genus Bacteriovorax. Next base: position 69,027 of record JAVHRK010000173.1, on the reverse strand, counting down.
TTTCTTTGGGCAGAAATCCTAATTCAGTTTTTATTTTAGTGGCGTTGATCGCATAACGTCTATCGTGACCGGCACGGTCTTTAACAAATGTAATTAATTCTTTATAAGATTTTCCGTTGGCCCTAGGTTTTACTTCATCAAGGGTTTGGCAAATTGTATTTACCACTTCAAGATTCGTTTTTTCGGTATTGCCACCGATATTATAAGTTTCACCAATTCGGCCGGCTTTTAAAACATTGATAATCGCCTGACAATGATCTGTGACAAATAACCAGTCTCGAATATTTTTTCCATCGCCATAAATGGGGAGAGCAATTTCTTTTAGGGCATTATGAATAACTAGTGGAATTAATTTTTCGGTATTTTGGTAGGGGCCGTAATTATTTGAGCAATTTGTAGTAAGAGTTGGTAAATTAAATGTGTGAAAATAAGAGCGCACTAAGTGATCTGAACTGGCCTTGCTAGCAGAATAAGGGCTATTGGGAAGATAGGGATGTTCTTCGGTAAAAGCTGGATCTTCTAAACCAAGAGATCCATAAACTTCATCAGTAGAAACATGCAAGAAACGAAATTTAATTTTAAAATCGCTGTCGGCATTTTGCAAAAATATTCGCGAGCATTCTAAAAGATTAAAAGTTCCATTAATATTTGTGGTTACAAATTCCGCAGGGCCGTCAATTGATCGGTCAACGTGTGATTCGGCAGCAAAATTTAAAATGGCCCGAGGACGATACTCATTTAAAAGTTTAGTGACTAGTTCCTTATCGCCGATATCACCTTTGACAAAAATATGATTTTTTTCATTTGGTAAATCTTTAAGATTTGAAAGTGAGCCGGCATAAGTCAGTTTATCTAAATTAATAATTTTTTCATCTGGATTTTGTGCCAACCATAGTCTGACAAAATTTGATCCTATAAAGCCTGCGCCACCGGTAATAATTATGCTCATATTTAAATCTCTGTATTTTAGTTAGAAAAAAATGTATCATTTTAGCTCAATAGTGTCCAATTTGAGAGTTATTATGTCATCAATTACCTTTCTCTATTTAGCCTTTGGAGATAATTTTAATAATCATTCTATGGCCAATTTTTCACTCCTGACCTTCAAAAAATTTGCTCCAGCAAATGCTCGTTTTGTTATTTATACTGATCGACCTGAATATTATCAATACTCGTCTACTTTTGTAGAGATTAGATTAATGACAAAACAGACGATGGAGGATTGGCAAGGCCAGTTTAACTTCGTGTGGCGAATTAAAATTATGGCCATGCTAGACAGTGCAGAAAAAGATTTAGGGCATTTGGTTTATGTCGATACTGACACATTTGCTCTGCAAGATTTTTCATCAATGATTGAAAAACTAGATCAAGAAAAATGTTTTATGCATGTTCGAGAAAGTCTATTATCAGAAGATAAGGCCCTAATGAAAAAAAGAATGTGGCAACAGGCCCAAAATAAAATATTTGGTGGAATGATTGTTAATAAGACATCCGCCATGTGGAACGCCGGAGTGGTAGGCCTTGATAGCAAAAACAAAATTGAACTTTTAACCAAAGCACTATTAAGCACTGATGAAATGTGCGAACAAAATATTGAGAAATGGCTTATAGAACAGTTCAGTCTTTCACAGGCATTATCTTCAACAGGAAAACTTGAAGCGACAGATAAATGGATTGCTCATTACTGGGGCAATAAAGAAGAGATGACAAAAAATATTCATCTCTTTTTCTCTAAAATTTTTCAAGAAGCAAGACCTCAAAATGAAATTTTAAGTCTTATAGAAATTGATTTTTGGAAAAAATTCCTCCTACCTAAAAAGAAAGTTAGTTTCCTAAAATCCGTAATCAATTCCTTTTAATAATATGAAACCCAAACTGCGTCCTAACGGCCTTAGAAACTTCACCCGGCATAAGGGCAAATGCTGCTTTTTCAAAGGTCAAAACCATCATTCCTTTTGAAAATTCACCAAGATTTCCGCCTTCTTTTCCCGATGGGCAATTGGAAAAATCTTGTGCTAATTTTTCAAAACTCTCCCCTGCATCAAGTTTTTTCAAGATATCAAGTGCTTCGTGTTCATGATTAACAAGAATGTGCTGTGCAGAAATTTTTGTTGGCATTATTGGCTCCATCGTAAAAAGTAAGTTAATATTTACTAAAAAAAGGACAATATATGAAGAATTTATTTTGCACATTTTTACTTTTAATCAGCGCAACTAGCTTTGCTGATGTTGATCACTCATTTTTAGACCCTCGATACACTCATATGATTCATCCCAAAGTTTCAATAAATTCTGAAAAAGGTAATGCGAAAAATAATACTGCAGCGATTATTGCACTTCAATCCAGTGTCAAAGCGCAAGGATCACGTGGAACTTGTTCTATTTTTTCTGCCACTGCCTATCTGGAAGGTTTACTTAATGGAGAGCTAGATTTATCTGAAGAATGGTTAGAGTACACGGCCATTAGAGAAAAAGGTTATGAAGGTTCTGATGGGCCAAATAATTTTGAAGCGCTCAGAAAATATGGAATTGCTAGTGAAAAAGCTATGCCTTATATCGCAGAAAATTGGGTAAAAGTTTTTAATCCTCTAAGCGAAACTCGTTGCGGCCATATAACTGATGAAAAAATTAAAAAAACTTGTTTAATTATTCACTACGATCCAACTTTACTGTTTGCCGCAAATAATTTTGACTCACAATTTACCAATGCCCGTGAAGAAGCATTTTCTCTCCGTGACCACTATTTAACTTTTGAAAACACCGGTTACTATCACACTTCAACCAATCAAGTAAAAAATCACCTCGATCAAGGGACAGCTATCGTTTTAGAATTAGATTTTTATTATGGTGCTTGGAACCATCTCGATGCTGACGAATTCGGTATCGGCAGAAATATGGATCATTGGTATAAAGGAATTGTTTTCGCGCCTGAAGCTGGCAGTGTGGACTTAGTTCAATCAAGTAAATATTTATCAGGGCATTCTGTTTTAGTTGTCGGCTACGATAATAATCGGGTGGTCACAAAAGCTGTAAAAATGACTGATGGAACGACAAAAACTTTTTCCCATAAAGGTGTCTATTATTTTAAAAATAGCTGGGGCACTGATGGCTTCGGTAAAGATTTTGAAATCGACGGAGTTAAATATCCTGGATACGGAATGATCGTTCAGCAATATGCCAATGAAAAAGGGGCCTTTTTTAGCTTGCCAGCTCTCTAGTCAATCTTTGGCCCACCTCTTGCTTTATATCTAAGTATATAAACGTAAAACAATTCACTTTAAAGAATTTTTGAGGACTTAGTCCGACTAATTTTTTGACAGGTGAAACGAATTACTACAAGAGGAGCTCTTATGAAGAACTATTTAATGATTGCCCTATGTTTAGCTGCTATTAACAGCCATGCAGAAGAAGGCAATATCGACCTAACAGAAGGGAAAATTCAGGCAGCGGAGATCAATTGGAGAAATGACATCTTAAAGGGTGTTCAAGACCGAGAAGTTAAGGCGATTCAATTAATTAATCTCTTAGGCAAAATAAATAATGATCGATTTAGCAGTGATATCGAAAAAGGTGAATCCCTTGACGCCTACTACGCGTTTTTAGCACGTTTTCAAAACCTAAAAGAAGATAAGGCGGCACTTGAGCAAAAAGAAATCTCGTCTAGTATTCGAGATCTAAAAAATTACTCAGAGCGTTTTGATATTTTAATCAGAGACCTACAAAAATTTCTTAAATAACAGAACTCTATTGCAGACTTTGCATTGCGAAGTCTGCTCTCAACTTCTATACTAGTCAGAAAAAAAGGAATTTTTCATGGACTTGTATAGCGATCTAAAACTTCGTGGACTCATTGAAGCTTCATCTCTACCTGATGAAACAGAATTAAAAAATCTCTTAAATGGCAAGGCGCTATCGTTTTATATTGGCTATGATCCTACTTCACCTTCACTTCAAATTGGAAATCTTTTAGCAATTATTACAATGAAACGCCTTCAATTAAAAGGTCATAAACCGTATGTAGTTATCGGTGGTGCAACTGGTATGATTGGGGATCCTTCTGGTAAGAGTGCAGAACGAGTACTGCTTACCGAAGACATTATAGAAACTAATATTTTAGGTCAAAAAGCTCAACTTACTCGTTTATTAGATTTTTCATGTGGAGAAAATGCAGCTGTCATAGTTAACAACTACGATTGGATGAGTAAGTTTTCTTTTATTGAATTTCTTCGTGACGTTGGTAAAAGATTTCGCTTATCTGAAATGTTAGCAAAAGAATCTGTAAAATCTAGACTTAACTCGGATGCAGGTATTAGCTTTACCGAATTTACATATCAAATGATTCAAGGATACGACTTCAGGCATTTGGCAAAAACATTTAACGTCACTCTTCAGATGGGTGGTGGTGATCAATGGGGAAATATTACAGCTGGAATCGATCTGGCCCGTAAAATGGATAGTAAGCAAGTGTATGGGATTGTCACTCCGCTTGTTACAGACTCAAACGGAAATAAATTTGGAAAGTCAGAAGGTGGAACCACTATTTACCTAGACGCTGACATGACATCTCCTTATCAAATGTACCAATTTTTACTTAATACCGACGACACTTCAGTTATTAGATATCTGAATTATTTTACTTTTTTATCTCATGATGAAATTACAAAATTAACAGAAGAAATTACCACTGCAGCCCACTTGAGATCAGCCCAGAAAAAACTAGCAGAAGAAGTAGTCCGCTTAGTTCATGGAGAAGAAGGACTTACAGCGGCCATCGCTGCCACTAAAATATTTTTTGGTGAAAAAATTCAAAACTTAAAAGACAAAGATCTCAATGCTATTTTTCAAGATGTCCCTTCTGTAGAATTAAAATTTACTGAATTAACTGCTGGAATTCAAGTTGCTGAGCTTTTAGCACTAACTCCACTTTTTGGAAGTAAGGGTGAGGCAAAAAGATCACTTGAGCAAAAAGGTGTTTATTTAAACAATGACAGCATAACAGACTTAAATTTAATGGTTACCCATCAAAATTTGGCCAGCGAGACTTGCCTAGTTATCAGAAAAGGCAAAAAAAATTATTGTGTGGTAAAATTTTCTTAAGAGGTCTTTATGAAATATTTTATCCTCATATCAACATTTTTTACTTTTCTCTCTGCGGCCCAAGCAAAATTTGAAGTGCAAACCTCAACTGGATATTCTTCAAATACAGATGGCAAATCTAAAAATTCCTTTTCAGATATCACTAATCATTTTTTTATTGGCGCTAGCTTTGATTCGAAAGAAAAATTAGTTGTCGGACAAAATATTTCGATTGTTTCTACTCAATATAAAACGGCAACAACTGATAAATTATCCACCACAGAGCTAGGCCCTCGACTTAATTATTATATAAATAATGAGCGCAATTATTTTGTCACTCTGGCATGGAATCCTTTCGCTAAAGGTAAAAGAACGGTGGCCGGAGTTGCTGAAGACATTTCAGGTTGGAGCTATTTAGCAGCACTAGGGGCCGTTTTAAAAATGGGAAATAGTTTTTATCTGGGAGCGAGTTTAAATTACCATTCCCTTACTATTACAAAATCAATTTTGGGTTCAACTGTAACGACAGTAACTGATTCTTATTCGTCAATTATGCCAATGTTAAATATTTCATTTAGATTTAGATAAATTAAGATTTAAAAATAAATTCGACGGTAAAGCCCGATGGAAAAAAATCTTTATTAGCATTATTGTGAAAATGCAATTTCCATTCATTAGTTTTGCAAAATCTTGAGAGTGATAATAGACCTAGTCCGTGTCCTTTAGAGTTCGTTTTAGTAGTCCCTTTTTCTTTAATGATATTGGCCTTTTCTTGGGAAATTCCAGGTCCGTTATCTATAAAACAAATTTTTTTTGGCTCTAGTAATATAACCATTTTTTTGGCGCCTGCTTCCATGCTATTTTTAGTTAAATTTTGAATGGCATTTTTAAGCATTACTTTATTACTTTCAATTTCAACAGAGGTCACATTCATTGATTGGATTTGTACTTGGAAATCTGGAAAAGTACTATTATACGAATCTTGAAGTTCTTTAAAAAAAGACGTGAGAAGAAAACTTTCTTTCTCTGTACTACTTCCTTGCATATTTTCTTTACAAAAATCTGCTGTGTCATGGGCGGTCTTCAGTGTCTTTTTAAGTCGTTCTTTAATACTACTAACATCATCAGTAAGTAATGATGCTTCTAATTGACCAATAATTCTTGTTAATGAATTTAATACATCGTGACCAAATTCTTTAATCTCAGTATTTTTTGCGTCCTTATCTTTCTTGTCATCCATGAAATAATTCTAAAGGAAAATTGCTAATAAGAAAGCTGATAATTTATTCCTACTTCTTGATGATTTAGTATTGGAATCCAATCATAACTGACTGAATTAGATTTTTCGCTAATACTACGATGAGTGATAGAAAGGCCGTACATAGTACCCACAAGGGCGCCTGATAGCACATCAAAAAGATAATGTTTATTATCGTTTATTCTACTGAAACCGACTAAACTGGCCATCATATAAGCTGGTACTCCATACATTATTCCATGCTCACTTCCAACGACAGAAGCAAAAGCAAAGGCAGTTGTAGTGTGTCCCGAAGGAAACGAGTTTTTACTACTTGAATCTGGTCGCTTTTCTCTAATCGTGTATTTTAAAATATTTGTTGTTATACCAGAGGCAAGGGTAGTTCTTAACATTAATCCGGCCTGATGATTATTTCCCGCAATTTCCATACCTAAAAAATAGAGTGCATTGGGGATTCCTTGTCCCAATACATCTCCTATTTTAGAACTTGATCCTAGAGGTTTACTTCCAACAATGCTTTTTTGAAAACTTTTCTCTACTTTTTGTAAAAAAATTTCACCCAAAATGATTCCGCCGACACCATAGAGATAATAATTGCGATAGCTGTCTTTAACTGGTGAGATAAAATCATTTCCAATCATTTGTGGAATAGTTTCTGCCTCATCTGCGTATACGTTTAAGCTTAAAGAGAATATCAGTAAAAAAAATTTAATCATCTAGTCATATTATCGTAAAAGCTCAGGTATTGCCATTATACTTAATCTGCTATTACAATTTAATCTATGAGAATTTTTGTCGTAGTATTACTGACCTTGATTACAACAAGTGCAATGGCCGACAATTTTCGTCTATCTTGCCTCTCTGTTGATCTTAAAACTTCAGTAATTATAAACAGCAAAGAAGACAAAATGTTTTTTACTTATCAAAATATTGATGGCAAAGAACATTTTCCACTTTATTCGGGAATAGTCACAGCTGGAAATTTTTCTCTCGTAAAATCTGCCAAAAGAGCACTCTCATCTATTGATAAAAAATTAGAATTTTCTTGGCCTCTTGAAAGCTGTAAAGTACGTGATGATTTAATGTATTTGATAAAATGTTTGCCTAATACTACTGTTACTATTCCTAACAAAACTAAATTAGAAGTATCTTCATTTTCAACATTTATCACCCAAGAGCAAAGCTTTTCATTTATGTATGAAAAGCTAAGCATTAGGTTTATTTTAAATTCTTCTGATAATAAAAAATTTGAGATCACAATTCCCTTTTCAAAAGAGAGATGTGTCGTTGAACTAGAAAGTTAAAACTATATTTTTTTCCAATCAGCTTCAATAGTCATAGGAACATTTTCATCAATTGCCACACCTAAAAGTGTTGGTCTTTCAATTTTATGTTTTAGTAATAATAAATCAAATTTACCAGCTACATGAAATCCATCGGCCGTTTTAGTTGCGGTAAAAACTACACCTGGGTAATTAAGCTTAATGCCAGCAAAATCAACTTCTAAATCTGCAATTAATTTTCCAGATGAAATATCACTTTTTGATTTTACATGTACAGCGACAAGAGGAAATTTATCTCCCTTTACTACTCCCAACATATTTAAGTCACGGTTACTGTCTTTTGAAACAAAGCTCTTAACAGGAGCGGCAATTAAAAATTCACAGGCTGCATCCTTACATTCGCCTTTACCTTTTGATTCAACAGATTCGGCAGGAGCTTTTTTAATTAAGTAAGTAACTAAGTAGTCAACCTTAGATTTTTTTAATTCGTAATTTCCAGACAGCACTTCTGCTTGTACAGAAGTTGAGAGTATAGTTAATGCAATTAAAATAATTTTCATATAAAAACTCCTCTAAATTAAAAGTCAAAATACATTGTTAAACCAGCGGCCATAAATGCAGCGTAAGCAACTGTTGCAAGTGAACCGTGTGCACTTACAAGTCCTGTTGAAGCTTTTCCTTTTTTATTATTTTGATCATGCAAATATCCTAAGACAGGTACTAGTGCCATTAACGGCGCATGAACCCAAGCAAGAGTTTTGTGAATTTTTGTTGATCCATTATCTTTCATATCATCTGGCTTTGGTGCTGTTAGAGAAAAATAAGCAGTCGTCCAATACATTAATCCAGTAGCAATCCCTGCATATTTATGTGCATTATTTGTATTATATGGTCCATCTTCACTTTCTGCAGTATCAGAAAGTAAAAGAGTTGCTGTCATAGCTGCCATTGTCGCTAATCCTAACTTTTGATGAATTTGTAATTTATTTTTACGAACTTCCATCATCTGAACTGTTTTTGAATCAACTTTAATATCTTCTTTTTTAAATCCCAAATCGTTTAAAGATAATTCTGCAAATGCAGTTGTAGAATAAATAGAAACTAAAAAAACCGTGGCCATAAACTTTCTAAACATAGATCCTCCAAAAAAATGATAGTTTATTTTACTATTGTTTTAGATAAAAAAGAAAATTTTTAAGTAGACCTTTTTTTCCACTGCGCTCAAATGATGTTCGCATAAACCTTTTACGAAACTGACGATCGGAATCTGAAGTTAAATCATTTATTACTTCATTTGCAGAACGTCGGCAAAAGTAATCTAGTATAGTACTCTGTAATCCCGTTAGAGATATGAGTACTGGTGCTAAAGACAATATACTTAATAATTTTTTATTCCAAGGACAAACGTCCTGACATATATCACATCCAAAAATATTTTTTGTACCTAAATCCATTTTAGCAGAGGGCAAGTCATCTAATTTCATCTGTTCAATGGTAAAAGTACTAATGCAATCTTTGGCAATAAGTGTTCGAGTTTTTATATCAATGGCCTGAGTAGGACACGCATCGATACATTTTGTACATTGCCCACAATGGTCAGTTTCGATTGATCTTTTAGGCATTTCAAATTTTTGATTAAAAAGAAGAGAGGCAATAATGAAATAACTTCCTTCTTTTCGATGAATCAACATAGAATTTTTTCCCACCCATCCTAAACCAGAACGAAGTGCGAGGTCTCTTTCCAACACAGGGTGAACATCTAGAGAAATTTGAAATTTTAAACCAGGGTTCGTTTTACTTATAGTTTCTGCTATTAGAATTAATTTCTCTTTTAAAACATGATGATAATCAAGGCCATCAAACCCTAATGTATATGAAGCAATTTTTAGATTAGAGGGCCTTTCATTTTCCAAAATCTTTTTTGTGTTTTTATAGGAAAATAAAAAGACCATTGCTGATTGGAATTCTGGCCAGAATTTAGATAAATCTTGTCTTTTATCTCCCCTATCTCCTTCCAAATAAGTAAGTGGTCCATGATTTTTTTCATTAAGCCAAATTTGATATTTATCAAAATGCAAGGCCTGGGATTCTTCAGTATAGGCATAATCTACGACACCTAATACTTGAAGAAACTCGGCCTCTAATTTCATTTAATAATTAATTTGAAGTTGGAATAATTTCAATCGCACCAGTTGGGCAACTATCTACACAGGCCATATCAAGTGCGCATTTTGAAATATTCGCTACGTTTAAATAAGTAGTTTTAGATTCATCCTTTGTTACGGCCCAAATTTGGTGAGGACAAACTTGAATACATGCCTGGCAAGAAGCACAGATGGTTGTATCAAGAAGTATTTTTTTCTTATCATCACTACCTTCTTGAAGGCCTTGTGATCCACCTTTTACTTTAGGAATATCTTTTACTATTTCTACTTTTACTGAATTAGAACTTCCTTGTGAGAAAAATCGTCCATCACCTTTAGTAACAACTAATTTATCACCATTTTGAAATTTATATTCTTCTTTAATATCTTGTAAAACATTTTTCATGAAGTAAGGGCCTTCTTCTTCTTGTTGTACGGCCACAATAAATGGACTTACTCCCCAATACATACACATTCTTCTTGCTACTCTTATGGAATTTGTCACACCTAGAACAGCAGTACTTGGACGGAATTGAGAAATTCTCAAACATGAAGAACCAGATTCAGTAACCGAAATAATTTTTACCGCATCAATTTTTTCAGCGATCATTGAAGCAGCTACCATTACAGAAGCTGTCACATTTGATAAATCTTGATTTCTTAAAAGTGGACGTTCTTTCGGTGTGCGTTCAGCTTCAATTACAATTTTATCCATCATTTGAATTGTTTCTAATGGATATTTTCCAGAAGCTGTTTCACCAGACAACATAACTGCATCAGTTCCATCCCAAATCGCGTTAGCAACGTCAGATGCTTCAGCTCTCGTAGGTGTAGGATTTTCAGTCATACTCTCAAGCATTTGAGTAGCAGTGATAACCGGAATACCACGATTATTACATTTTAAAATAATTTGCTTTTGAATTGAAGGAACTAAGTGGTTACCAACTTCAACTCCCATATCACCTCGGGCCACCATAATTAAATCTGTGGCTTCCAAGATACCATCTAGATTATCAATCGCTTGAGGTTTTTCAATTTTAGAAATGATAGGAATATTTACTTTAAGAGCGTGTAAGAGATGTTTTACAGCTAAGATATCTTCTTTTGTTCTTACAAATGAAAGTGCAACATAATCAGCGCCTTCTTCTAGAGCAAACATTAAGTCTTCTTTATCCTTGTCAGTAAAGGCCGGAGCAGAAACTAAACAGTCTGGAAGATTAATTCCTTTATTTGATTTAAGAGTTCCACCAACTAAAATTTTAATTAGATAAACATTGCGATCTCTTTTAACGGCTTCAGCAACCATTAAACCATCATCAAATAAAATCCGAGCTCCATCATGACAATCTTCAACTAATTTTTCATAAACAGAAGGTATATAATTATTTTTATATTCAGGATGATTTTCTTTTTGTGATGAAGAACCGATTGCCCAAGTTGAACCTTTTTCTAATTTGAGTGGCTCTGGTAATTTATCAACTCGAATTTTTGGACCTTGTAGATCGGCGATAATAGCAACTTCATAACCGGTTATTTTAGAAGCTTCGCGAATATTTTTTATAACCTCTCGGTGACCATCGTAAGTACCATGGCTCATATTGAGTCTACAGACATTCATTCCTGCATTCATTAAAGATGTAAGCATTTCTACAGAAGAAGAAGCTGGGCCTATCGTTGCTATGATTTTTGCACGTCTCATGAATTATCCTCAGTTAAAATAAAAATTTAACCAAGTCTATCACTATCTATGCTTTTTTAACATTAACTTGTTCAAGAGATGTGAGTTTCATATGATCTATTCGATCTTCATACTGAGACTTAATAGTTTCTTTTTCAATCTCAGATCCCCGATAAAATCTCTCAAATTGAGCTTGAGCTTCGTTGGTTCTGAGTGTTAACTCTTTTTGATGCGCCAAACGCTCTCGTTCTAGCTGATCTTCATAGGTTTGTACTATACGATTCGTTTGTTGCTCACTTGTGATTCGATCTTTTTCAATCATTTTCTCATAACGGTTTCGAAGATTCTTTGAATCCAGTTGAGCTTCTTGTTTTGTTAGCGCTAAAGTAAGATTGGCCATTTGTTCTTGTTTTATATTTTTCTCTTCACTAGAGGCCTTAATCATTGCAATTTCTTTTTCGTTTTGTCGGGCCATATGTTCTAATTTTGACTCATAATTTTCAGAAATTTTTGAAGTTTCTTTTTTAATTTCTTCAATTTTTTTCTGATTCAAACCATCTTTAGCGGATAAGGATTGTTGAAGTTTGTCACGCAAATCTCTTTTCTCCTGACTTAAATCCAATTGCGTTTTCACAACTAAGTCTGTTCTATCTTTGGCAAAATCATCTTTAAGTGTCGATATATTTTCTAAATTTTTTTCATTAATTTTATTTACGACTTTACCAAATTCTACTCGTTGATCTTTAAATCTATTTTTTGAATCCTTAATAGTATTTTCTAAATGATCATCACTTGTCTTGGTCTGAACTACTGATTCGTCTTTGTAGCGATCAATAGCTGCTGTATTCTTTTCAGTCAGTTTTTGAATTGTTTTCTTGGTTTCATGATCACGTTCTCGATCTATTTTTTCTCTATCTTCATTATAACTAAATTTAAGTGCAGCTAATTTATCACGTGTATCATTTATATTTCTGTTTTCTTTCTCATTCATTTTAACAGTATCTTCTGTAATGTTTTTATTAAGTGAAGATATCCGATTTTCATAAACAGACTTTAATCTTTTATTATCTTCTTTAAGACCTTCTACTTCACCACTACCTTTTATTTTTTGATTAGATAAACGCTGAATAGCTTTTAAATCTTCATTATATTTATGATCTAAATTTTTAGCGTCTTTTTGATTTTGTAAGCGAGTTTTTTCTTGGTCTAGGGATTCTTTAGCTGAAATTGTTTTTCTAAGATCTTCAAAATGTTTTTGACCAACACTGGCTTCTTCGTTTTTCATACTTAAAATATCATTAATACGAGCTTCTTTTTGTTCTTTAAGATTATCTTTCTCTCTTTCAAAACTAGTCCGTAGTTTTTCATTATCATCACTTAATCGAGCAACTTCTTTAAAGTTTTTTTCTTGAGACTTACTACGTAAATCTCCTATTTCATCTTTATAATTTGCTGTTAATTCTTTTCTTTGTTCATGGTCAACTTCTTTTTCGTTTTGTATTTCATTTTTAGCATGTTCGCTAAATTTATTAACTTTACTATTATAATCTTCTTGTAGTTCACCAGTAGTTTTCAAGAAACGTTCATTCATAGAATCTTTTGACTGTGAATGAAGTCGATTATTTTCATTGGCACTTGTTTGATAAGTATTAGTCACATCAGATAATTTTTCACGATATTGTTTTTTTAAGTCATTTTTTTCTTGATCAAATGTTGAAGTTTTAGAACTTAATTGTTTTCGATAATCATCTTGGCGTTTAGCAATCGTATCTCTAGTCTTTTCAGTGTAATAATCATTATTTTTTTGAGCCGATTCTTCCATCTCTTTTTTTTCAGTATCATAAACAGCAGCTTGTTTTTTTATTTTGTGATCAGCAGTTTTTTGGATATTTTCATTTTCACGGTCAGCGGACGTACGCATATCTTTAGCAGCGTCTTGGTAGCGCTCTTTTACTTGGTTTAGTTTTTGTGAATAATCTCTTACATCCATCCTATATAAATTCTACAATAGAAAGGGTGTAGATTTGGAGTGGGGGAAAAAAAGTCCATTCCCCCACTAAAACAGTTGGTCTATTTCGCTAGTTCTTCATCTATAAGTTCTGAAAACACTTCAATTGGTTGCGCTCCGCTAATTAATTTACCATTTACAAAAAATGTAGGAGTAGATTTGATTCCTATTTTTTGGCCTTGAGCAATATCTTCCTCAATTTTTGTTTTAAATTTTTCTGAATCTAGACAAGTCTTAAAATCAGCTTCTTTCACGCCAGCTTTTTTTGCAGTCGCAATCAAGCTGTCTTTATCAAGTTTTGTTTGATCAGCAAACATTCCATCATGCATCTTCCAAAAGAATTTAACATTTTGTTCATTAGCACAAAGAGCTGCTTCTGAGGCCATTCGTGCTTGCGAGTGCATTGGTAGTGGATAATTTTTAAATGCAATTTTTATTTTTTTTCCATATTTTTTTTCTAACTCTGTAACAATAACTGCAGCTTTAGAACAAAACGGGCATTGAAAATCTGAATATTCAACAATCGTAACTTTTGCATCAGACGCACCTTTAAAAGGAGCTTCTCCAACATTAACTTCAAATACAGGTCTTGCTGGTTTTGGAATATAAACTTCAACAGGAGTATTTTTTGTTTGTAGTGCTAACCATTTTTCAACGGCACCTTTTTTGGCATCCATTTCAATAAATTGCTTAATTCTCTCTCTGATTTCTGGATTAACTTGATCTTTAGGAATTTGACGGTCTTTAATAAATTTTTCAATTTCTACGTCTGTTACTTTGATAGATTTAGCAATGATTTGGTTAAGAAATTCATCATTTGTTAAATTTTTCTTATTTGGATCTTTCGCCATAAACTTTTCTAAAAGCATTGCTTGCAAACGAGCAAATTTAATATCGTAAACTTTCATTTCAGCTTCATAAAGATCATTCTCAATCCCTTTAATAAATTCACTCTCAAGAATTTTTTCCGTACCAACACTGGCCACTACGTCCTTTGATGGTGCTGCTTTAAAAATGTAATTTGTTTTAGATTCAACTTTTTTATCACAAGCAAAAAAAAGAAGTCCGAACGAGACAAGTAAGATAGAGCCTTTAAAATAATTATTTCTTTTCATAAAATCTCCAAGTTTATTTTTTACTATACTAACTATTTTTTTCTAAGAATGCGATAGTCTACCAATAAAATTTTGATAAACTAACGATGAGCTCATCAGGTCCAAATGTTTTCCCGAGTCAATCACTCGGCCTTTGTCCATAACTAAAATTTTATCTGCATTAATAATCGTTTCTACTCGATGAGCAACTATAATAGTAAGAGAAATTTTCTGAATTAATAAAACCAAATTTCGTAGTGCCAATTCTAACTCAGAATCTAGAGCTGAAGATATTTCATCAAAGAAAACTATATTTTTTTTCAAATAACAGGCCCTGATTCCCGCTAATAATTGTCTTTGTCCTAATGAGAGACTTTGAGGGTCAATTTTATCATCTGGCATAATCCCCCATTTTTTTAAATAAGGAATATTTTCTTGAAGAAAATGAAATTCGGCCAAAAAATCATCTGGTATCGTGCGAGAGAGAGTTAAGTTAAAGCTTAGTGAATCAGAAAAAATATGGGATTCTTGAGAAACAATACTTACCTCTTGTCTATAATCAAGAAGATTTTTATAGCTTACTATTTTATCAGACATTTGAAGTTCGACATTTGCTTCTTCAGCAACAATATTGGCTGCAAGAATATTTAATAAAGTAGATTTTCCAGAGCCAGACAATCCAACAATACCAATTAATTCTCCCGGTAGGCCCTCAAAGGCTATATCTTTTAGCGCAAAGTTTTCACTTTTGGGATAAGAAAAGTTTGATAGGCTGACAGTCATTTTTTTAAATTCATTCTTGTGAGTCTGAGTTGAAAAATTCATTTCAGGAATAAGCTCTAAGAAACCTTGAATTCTATCAACACCGGCCAAGGCCCGTTGAATATTCGCCAATTTTCCAGAAATCTCTTTTATAGGTCCAATTGATCTTTGTATTAAATCAACAATTGCAAAAATTAAGGCAGCTTCAGTTAAGTGCGAATATGGAAATATAAAAATAATTAAGGCCAACATCAGAGGATACAAAGACTCCGCGACAGCGTAGTAACCAGCATCCATTGTGTTCACTTGATTTTGATTAATAAGAAAATCTTCAAATGCGGATTCACACTTTTGTGAAGCATATCCCAAATGTTTAGTATAATAAATTTGTTGAAATCCACCAAGTACATTTGCAGTAACTCTATTTACTTTTGCCTGGGCATTGCGAAGTTCTAAAAACTTTGATCGCATTAATTTACTACCCCACAAAAGAATAAAAGTAGCCAGTACTTCAACTCCACTCACAAAATATCCAGTGAAAGGTTGAATATGAATAAAGCCCCATAAGCAAGAAATAACAAATGCTAAATCAATCAGTAAACTAAACCCACCAGATGAAACCATTTCTCTTAGAGCATCAGTATCGTTTAAAACTCTTGAAATAATTTCCCCTTGAGGAAACTTATCACTGTCTAAATCGTATGAACTAAGCCATCGGCCGTAAGTTTCACAGCGAGCATATTGCATAAGTAGTCGAACATATTTATTTACAGACAACTGAAAGACAACTCGATTGATATAAACAAATAAAAAGTTGAGAAATAAACTTAATATTGAGGATCTAAATAATAATTCATTATCATAGTTTTTCGAAAGACTAGTAATTAAGAAAGGTGTTTTTGCTCCTAAATAAGACGAAACAAGTAGACTGGCAATAAGCAAAAAAAGCATATGCCGCGACCCTTTAAAAATAAAAAATCTATACCATTTGTTTTTTGAAGTGTTCATAAACCTTACTTGTATTGATTAATAATTCTTCAACTAAACCTGTCTCTTCAAGTCCTGCATCTTTTTCTATATAAAAAACAACGTCAGAATTTTTTACTGTTGATAGTCTGTGACTTGAAAGAATTAAAGTTTTATTTTTTAAAATCTGACTAACTTTTAATTCGTTTATAATTTCTTTTTCTAAAATTAAATCGACCGAAGAAAAGGGATCATCCCAGATCAATAATGGGGCATCACTCATTAGACTTCTAACTAAACACAATCGTTTTGCTTGTCCACCTGATAAACGTTTGCCATTCTCTCCTATCTCAAGCGCTAAAAGTTTATCAAAGTCTGGTTCAACATAATCAAGACCTAAAATCTTGAGCATCTGTTTTGCGATAATGACATCAGCTTCAGATTCTTTTTTATTTAAGAACACATTTCTAATAATAGTATCATTGTAAATATAGGGATCTTGTAAAACGAGGCTAAAATTTGCATTTTTTTGTTTTAAAACTTCTGCTATTTTTATTAAGAGTTCAGATTTCCCATCTCCCGTTTTAGCAACAATAACATTCCATTTATCTTGGACAAATTGAAGTTCAATAGTTTTATCCCAAAATGGTAAAGTAAAATTTAATTGATTTAATTTTTTTTGATTAAGTGAATGTAAATTAATTTCAATTTCACTTTTCTTTTCTAAAACCTTATCAAAATCTACCAAACGTTTCCAAGATGCATGTGAACGCGCTGTAACTATACCAATCCAAGAAAGATAACTAACAGGTTCCATAAAAAGAAAAATAAAACCAGAAAATAAAATGAGTGACGAGGCTCCTAAATGCTGGGTCTTTATCAAATAGGCACCCCATAACAGAGAGAGCCCAACTCCAAAAGTTATTAAAGGAAGAAAGATTGATATTCCTAAACTGGCCCGATAAAAATAATACAATTCCAATAGAGACAATTCTTGAAAAATGGAAAAAAAAGATTTTTCGGCATGGAAGTTTTTAATAGTTTTCTTGCCTGTATAGCTTTCAATTATTAGATTTTGCAGATCTCCATTTGTGTCTTGAATTTTTTTAAAATATACACTGGATTTGGAAACAAAAAAAGTAAACAGCAAAAAAGACAGAACCATTGGCGTAAGCGCGTAAAGAAGTTGGTGGTGAAAAGCAAACAATCTTGGAATTAAAACAATCATTGCTATTAAAAAGTTTCCGCCTTGTAATCCTACAAAACCAATAAGCGCCCTAATTTGATCGATATCGCCATTTAAATACTGAAATAATTGTCCAGAATTAATATGCCGAAATCGAAATGGAGAAGCATTTTCAAGTTTTAGAACCATTTCGCTACGAAGTGATTTTTGTAATAATCTTGCTGGATAGAAAAATAAAATACGTGATGACGTTCGAAAGAAAATTATTCCTACGGCCAAATAAAAGAAATCGCTCACTTTAATACTACTTGGATTAACAGCAATATTCTCAGCTAAATTTTTGGCCAAGAAAGGAAGATTACTTTGAATTTTATGAGTAAAAAAAAGTGCTAAAATCCCAAAGAAGTAAAAGAAAAAATATTCTTTAGATTGGATCGCAACTAATGACTTAAAGGATAGAGAAAAGCGTTTTTTCATTAACTTACTATAAAGTTTATTCTGCAGGCTTGCCAATAAAAAAATTGACAGAAATGTATATGGTATTTAGTATTAGAAACTCTTTAGGCGGGTAGCTCAGTGGTAGAGCGCTTGGTCGACATCCAAGTGGTCGCAGGTTCGACCCCTGTCCCGCCTACCAAATCGAACGCTGGGCGAACCCGCGACCATTGACTATTCCACCTTCCTTGATATGGCCCATCTAATGAACTTATGTTATTTACACTCAATGCTTATTCGTAAATTTAACAATGATGATTCAGAAATTCTAAACCAAATTTTCAATATTTGTTTTGACAATAATTCTCCTTTGCGTCTTTTAAACCCATCTCATCGAGTTGTAGCAATTATTGATAATACGATTGTAGGTGGAGCCGGGTTAAAGTACGGCGATTTACATAACTGTGTCCCAGAAGCTTTTGTTGCCGTTTTGCCAGAATTTAGTAGAAAAGGAATTGGAGTTGCACTCCATAAAGCACTAATTGAGATGAATCCTCTGAAACAAACGGAGATAGGCATAGATGGTTGTTGATATGATAATCAGTCAGTACCGCAAAGTTTTATGAAAAAATTAGGATATGTTAAGTATCTAGATTGCTACTCTGTAATTGTTGATTTGTGTAAAGTAAATAACGTTCCACCAGCTTATCATGTTGAAAATTTTTCAAATTTTTTAGCAAGAAAGAACTCTCTCGATTCAGTTCAAAAGTTTTGAATTAGTAGATACGTTGAAGAACACCAATGGAGTCCGCCACGCGACAGTGCCCATGAGATTTGGGACGAAATAGTAAATGAAGAGAGATCTAAAACGCTAAGTGTTCTTATTGCTAAGAATGATCAAATTCTAGGTGTTTCAGAGGCCAGAGAAAATTTTTTAAAAGAAGGACAGCTGGCAATAGGTTGGTCATACGCCAAGAGAGGTTTGAATGAATTGGAGATTTTGAAAAATCTTTTATCTTCACAATTAAACCTCGCCCATGGTGCTGGCTTTACCGAAGCTTATATAGAAATTGACTCTACGGAAATAACCTCAGAAGAAATTTTAAGTTGGCTTCCAATTAAGGAGTCTGAGATTTTTCAGAGGTACCGCTTCTCATAACCTTTTCTGAAGGGATATACTAGGTTGGCAGTGGGTAAGTCAAAAAAGCTCAATCATTCTAAAAAGATAAACACTCTTTCTTGTATGCCTGCAAATCCTTATCGGTCGTAAATGATTAATTTCTTAAGTTAATTTTTCAAAACAAAAAACAGTTATCCATTAACTTTTTATAAAAGCCATTTTTATATTAAATTAGAACTTCGAGATCTATCGACAAGAATACAAAATCTTCAATCGATAATTCTGAAAGTTTTTAAAACCGTAAGCATTTCTTTGGATAAGTTTTGCTTTACGATTAAATTCCTCGGTTCGGGCGTTAGTGATTCTGGTTTTAAAATAATTTAAAATTTCATCTCGCCACTTCATGAGCGTATTTCTAAAAGTTTGCAGTTCAGGTAATTTTGAATACGATAACCAGTTTGTAAGATTGATAAAAGCACGTTTGGCCACATTATAACCTTTACAACGATAAAGTGAATGGATGGCTTCTTTAGCTGTATATAAATCTTTTAACTCTGGATAAAAATGTAAAACAGCTCGTAAAACCTGTGATTGATGAAACTTTAACTTCATACCATTCTTAAGAAGTAATCTTTTAAATACTCTGTTACGAGTGTTGGAGACAACTTGTTTTTTGTATTTCATTATTGCTGGAAAAAGTAATTTGATTACATGAAATTTATCCGCAGTTATAATTGCATTTGGAAATAAAGTTGTAGCTGCTAATTTAAATCCAGAAGATAAATCGATAACAACATTTTTAACTCGTTCTCGTGATTGTATTTTTAAAATTTCTTCGGATTCTAAAATATCAGAGGGGGATCTTCCTAAGATCACTTCACGTACTTTTCTATTATTATAATCAACAAAAACAGTTACAAATTCCTTGTGACCAAATTTTCTTTGAAATGAATGCTCATCTATACCAACAGTAGTAGGCCATTCTGATTGGCACTTTCTTCTTTCGAGTTCAAGTTGTTCGTAATGACATTTGTAAACTAACCATTCAGAGCATGCACAGACTTTTGCTACACGCTTTAAATTTGTAAACTGAGTGCAATTCCACATAACGTGATGTCGATATCTCTGAGTGGTTCTAAAGCCTTTAAAAATGCCATGAACAGGTTCTCTAAATACCTTTTTACAATGCTTGCATAAAAATCTTCGTTTTCTAATTTTTAAAATAATATTTTTATTTCGAAGTGGAGTATCTTGGATAGTTACAGTTACATGATCATAAATAGTGTGAGCTTTATTGGCGCATTTAGGACATACTTCAAACTCTGAAAACTTTTCCATCACAAATATACGACGAGATTTATTTGGTGATGAAATAGTTTTTACAAGTTTAAGTTCCGGAAGAAAAAGATCTTTGATAAGCTTAGATACAGGCGTGGCCATTCGTTTCTCCTTGTTAATAGTTGTCGCAAACTTATTTTACAAGCAGTGAATGCCATGCTTTTTTAATCAGATATTAAGACTCATTTTGACCGACTAAGATACTGTTGATTCAGTGCCATCCACTGTCAACCATGAAGACCCGTTAATCAAGGACACGCTCACCACAAAATTATTTCGGCGTTAGTTGAACAATCTTCCCGCCTTACATTAACCTCTAGGGCCTTTCATCACGATTTACTTGGGCGCTATGAAGAATTTGTAACTCAGTATTTTGGATATGATCGATTACTTCCTATGAACACAGGAGTTGAGGCGGTTGAAACCGCATTCAAACTTTGTCGAAAATGGGCCTATGAAAAAAAAGATATCCCAATGAATCAGGCGAAGATAATTGTTTGTGAAAATAATTTTCATGGACGAACAATGTTCGCTATATCTGCTTCAACCAGTTCCGATTCTCGTAATGGCTTTGGTCCTTTTTTACCTGGAATAGTAAAAATTCCCTTTAATGACCTATTAGCGCTCGAGAATGCACTTTTAGATCCTACAATAGCTGGTTTTTTAGTCGAACCAATCCAAGGGGAAGCTGGCGTAATAGTTCCAGATACAGGTTACATAATAGGAGCGTTTGAACGTTGTAAAAAGGCAAATGTTCTCTTCATTGCTGATGAAGTACAAACAGGTATTTCGAGAACTGGAAAATTATTGGCCTGTAATTATGAAGAGGTACATCCGGATATTTTAATATTAGGCAAAGCTCTTTCCGGTGGTGTTCTTCCAGTTTCCGCAGTTTTATCAAGCACTGAAATTATGCTTTGTATTCGACCAGGAGAACACGGCTCAACTTTTGGTGGAAACCCACTTGCCTGTGCTGTTGGTATTGCAGCTTTAGAAGTCATTCGTGATGAAAACCTTTCAGAAAATTCTTACTCCATGGGATTAATTTTTAGAGAAGAAATAAAAAAGTTTAAATCTTATTTAATCAAAGACATGAGAGGTATGGGATTAATGAATGCAATTGAAATCCATAGTGGACTCAAAATTGAAGCAATGGATATTTGCATAAAACTCATGCATAAAGGAATACTGGCTAAACCTACACATGAAAATACAATTCGCTTTACTCCCCCTTTGGTCATTAGTAAAAATGAATTGCTTGAAGGGATTGGAATAATTAGAGAGGTTTTTGCAGCTATTTAATTTCCTTTTAATACTTTTTCCTTAATGTGATCAAAGGCCATTTTCTCTTTTTGCTCACCATCCTAGAGAACCTTGGCTCAATAGACTGACACAAAGGGTATGTTTGTGTCAGGTTTTATTATAGACATTAACTCTCTTTATAAAGTTAAATTTTACTATAGATTCGTTTATACCTTACTGGAGAGCCGTATGAAATTTTGTATTATTATATCTGTATTTTTAATATTCATAACTGCTTCGGCGAATGCCTTTACAACATCACAATTTCAAGGAAAACTACACAATCTGACAGGCATTTCAAACAATTCAATAAAAATTCATTTTTCAATAAATTGTAGTTATATCATTATTGTTGATCAGTATCATTGCGGAAACAAAGAAGTCTCCATTCCTATCAATAGTGATGGTAGCTACTCGGTACCCTCCTTATCACTTACCCCCGGGCCATTTAAAGAAAAATATATTGAAACTTATTTTAAAGTCACAATAAATGATAAAGAAATTTATTCATCAATTACGACTGAACCGTCTTGTTGGCATGATCCCAAATGTAATTTTTTGAAAGCAAAGTCAATGCTAATCAATTTATCTTTGATTCAGCTTCCCAAAGTTGATATAAAACCAATTTTCACAAGTGGAATTGAATATAAATTATTTTATAATCAAGTGCCGAATAAAATCCCTCAACTTGGTGGCATATTATCTATAAAATCAAATAACGGAAATTTCGTGTCGCTAAATAATTTTGCCACTTACCAACCATCAGAGGACTTACCATTTACTTATAATTATCCAATATTATTATTTACAAGCGCGATAAGTGAAAATGAACTTTTTTCATTTGAGTTATTACATGCATATACTGGTTGTGGCAGACGATCAGATCTTTTTAAGTTCCAATACTCTCTTCGCGATGGATATATGCAAAATAATACTCATGTCGATAATTTAGAAATAGTATTTAATGATCAACATGACAGTATTCCTGAATCTTGTTCATTATATGAAAATAAACTAACAGGAAATTTTAGAGTATTCATCACCCCACATAACGTCGTAGTTGAACCAGGTGAGCAATATGCCGAATGTTTTTACGATGCTATATTAACATGTGATACTTATGGTAATTTAGCTGGAGAATTACGCGCAGATATGTTAATTAACAAAGTGAGAAATTGTCCTTTGAAAAGCAGTGAAGAACTTCCCGTTAGTGGATCTTGTTCTTTAAGTTCTCAAAATGGATATTTCAATTTTTCTGAAAATGGAGTTCCGTTTCAAGTTGATATTATGAAAAAGAGTGTTGTCTATCTGCAGAATGGTAAAGATTTTGGTGAAATAAACATACGACGACAAAGTACCAACAACTAAAATTTTACAAATGAAAACAAGCCAGCAGGACAAGATTAAAGGACAAATCACTAACCTTAATCCATAAGTGATTAGAAAATTGTAGCAATTATAGAGAAGGTATTTCAATTTAATTTGTGATAAAAGTAATAACCTCAGCTATTACTTCATGGCCATTCTTGCGTAACGTTTAAGCCTTGTAAAATCTATTGGCTTCTGCATGAAGTAAGTATTTTGTAATTGATGAAGTTTTTCTGGTACTTCTGGAATATTAGCGGAAATAAGTATGATGGGAGTTGATTGATTTAACCCCTCTTTTTCTCTAATACCTAAAATAAAATCTGCTCCCTTGCATAAAGGCATCATATGATCTGTACAAATAAGATCAAATTTCTCTTTAGCTGCACAAGCAAATCCCTCTAAACCATCCATTGCGTATGTCGCTTCAATTTCACCAAGGTCGACAATAAATAAGTCTCTTAAAAGTTCTTGAATCTCAACTTCATCTTCTATTATTAATATCTTTTTCATCCTGCACTTACCTTTTTTCGTTGACTCTGTTCATGAGTTAAAAAACATATTTTCTCTGCGATATGTTCAATTGATTCTATATAGTTGGCAGCACCAAGCTCAATTGCTTCTCGAGGCATACCAAACACTACACATGATTTTTGATCTTGAGCAATAGTTTGTACCGATTTATTTTTTAGACCCAACATGCCTTGAGCACCATCTTTCCCCATACCAGTAAGCAAAACAGCTACAGTGTGACAATATAGATTTTTTTCAACTGAACTAAAAAGATAATCAACCGAAGGCTTAAAACGATTTACCGGAGCATCATCTGTAATCTCTACAATAGTTTTGTCTTTTTTAACAACTATTTTCATTTGCTTCCCACCAGGAGCAATTAACACTCTATTCATTTTAACTTCATCGCCATAAGCTGCTTCTTTGACTTCAAACGAACAAAGATCATTCAGCCTATTGGCAAAAGCTAATGAGAAAAGTGCAGGAATATGTTGAACAATTAAGATGGGAGGTATTTTATTAGGTAAACCTGTCAAGACTGTTCTTATCGCTTCTGTGCCACCTGTAGATGCTCCAAGCACAATAAGAGAATTTAA
Source organism: Bacteriovoracaceae bacterium (assembly GCA_036171615.1). Taxonomy (GTDB): domain Bacteria; phylum Bdellovibrionota; class Bacteriovoracia; order Bacteriovoracales; family Bacteriovoracaceae; genus Bacteriovorax. Next base: position 44,903 of record JAVHRK010000173.1, on the reverse strand, counting down.
ATTACATACAGAATTGGATTTCATAACTTTTTTCTGAATTCCCACATTATCTGTATTTTTTTTACTTTGTGATGCAATTTTAACTTTTTCTAAAATCACTGGAATAGCAGCATTCAAATCTGACATTTCCGGTTTCTGAATATAATCAACGGCTCCATTTTCCAGTGCTTCTAATACTAATGGACCTTCAGCAAAACTTATCGAAGAAATCATCACGCAAGGAATCTTATACTTGGGCGCAATCTTTTTTAGAAGTGTAATTCCATCCATTTCTGGCATATGTATATCAAGTGTTATTACGTCAGGTTTACAAGAAAGAATTAATGCTTCGACTTCACTAGGTCTTTCAGCAATACCACATACCACAAACTCAGGGTCAGAATTAAAAATTTTTGTAAGAATAGTTCTAATTGTTTTTGAATCATCAACAATTAAAACTCTTATTTTTTTATCATTTTTTTTATTTGCTAAATTATTACTTACTCTAACTTTGTTTATCCGAGGCAAGAACATCACATCCAGATTTTCATCTCTTTCAACTTTTTTTACTAAAGGGAAGTCTTTAATTTTAAAAAAACTTTCAACACTTTCTATTACAGAATGCTTCCCGATAAGTTTAATTTCTACAGCAAAAACATTTACATTAAAAAAATTAGTTGCAGTAAAAAAAATTTCAGATAAGTTCTTTTGGTTAATGTCTGCACTTGCTAAGTATACAGCTAGACATTGCCCAGTAGGAAGATGAAATGAAATAAAAATATCACCAAGCAGGATTGGAATAATAAATTCTCCACCTTGCTCACTCGATAATATTTTTCTAGATTGTATTATGCTCATAACTACTTTATTTTTTTCCTAAAAACATAGTTGAAATATAATAAAAGCTTGTTGCAGGCGCAATATCATGTGCTCTAGAGTACAGAGGATGTCTTATGTTTTCACTTACGCCATAATCCTCAAGTAATATATGACTTGCCTTCCAAGATGAAACTTCTAATGAAATCCAGCGGGACATTATACCATAGCACAAGATTGATGTTTTTTTGTCAACATGACTTTTCTTTAGAGTACTCATTACTTTTCGAGCATCCGCAAAGTAAATACTATTAGATTTCAATTCAATGATTGAATTTTCACAATAAATAACTTCTTGTTTAAATTTATATCTATTCTCATCAACAATAGCTTCTAGAATTTCGCCATATCCCTCCAAAAGGATGACTGTTGCAGGTTGTGTACCATTTGCCTCAGAAAAAAAATTAATAATTTTACTAAAATCTGCTAATGTGGCCACTACTAGTCTTAATTTATCATCAGTATTTTCAATAATTATTTTTTTTTGAAAATCTCGATCCATGGAACTTATTTTATGAGGAACTATGCTTAAACCGGCCAGGGCTCGTAATTTATTTCTAATTTCGTCACCACGATCTTCGAAACTCATTAGCGTTGGCTTTTCGACGTAATCACTAGCACCTAATGTAAGCGCCTGTATTGCAACATCTGAATCTTCTCTAGCTGCGTATGAAACCATAACCACAGGAGGATGAGATCTGTTAAAATTTTTCTTTAGATATGAAATACCATCCATTTCTGGCATATGGATATCAAGAGTCATAAGATCAATTTTATGTTCTTGTAATTTTTTTGCTGCCTCTAATCCATTCGATGCTGTTGCTACTACCTCAAACCCTGATTCTATAGAAAGTATTTTCTTTAGCATGGTAATAATACTTGGTGAATCATCAACACATAAAACTGTTAAAACACGTTTAGATTTATGAGTTGAGCGTTCGATAGCTTCTATATTGTGGGTTTGAGTCTGTGTTGGCTTAACTCCAGAATTAATATAAACAGATGGGCCAACTGAAGTCACATTTAACTTATACCCCATTAATGACTCTGACATCCCTGAAAAAAATATTCCATTGGGATGCATCGTATTTAATAATTCTTTTGCAATCACCTCAATCTGAAAAGGTTCAAAGTAAATAAAAACATTACGACAAAACACAATATCGAATTTTTGATTACCAACTGAATCTTTTATTTTTAATAAATTTCCGATTTTAAATTCACACTTGGATCTAATTGTTTTTTTGATTTTGCTAAAAAGTGCTATATCACCTGTACCTTTTGCCCAGTGATTGCCAAGAAAGTTCATTGGTATTTCTTTTAACTCATTGTGATGGTAGACACCGTTCGCAGCAATCCTTACTGACTCACTATCAATATCTGTACCTAAAATTGCATATTTCATACTCGAATCTATTGTTGGTAAAAAATATTCCATAAACATGGCCAATGAATAAACTTCATGCCCTCGACTACAAGCGGAAGACCAAATTTGGAGCGTATTCTCGCCTCTTGCTTTTGCTGCTGCAACAACTTGTGGTAACATTGCTTTTAGCAATTCAAAATGAGCAAATTCACGGAAGAAGAAAGTATGATGTGTCGTCATCAATGAGACGAGATTATTTAATTCAGATTCATTCCCTTCAATATATTCAAGATAGTCATCTGGATCTTGAATCCCAAGTTCCAACATCCTTTTCTTGATACGAGATTCAATCATAAATGATTGCTTGTCTCCGTATTTATTCCCCGAAATTTTATGAACAATCATAGAAACTTTTTCTATGACTGGTCGAAATTCAAGCGATATAGATAAACTTAGAACTTTATTACTCATATCCTACCTAGTTAAAACTTTATGCAGCTTCTTTATTTGCGTGAATAGCATTCATGTCATGCATATCCAGAACTCGAGCAATATCGAGTAAAATGGTAAGCGTATGTTCCTTTTTAAATACTCCAAGAATATACTGAGTATTAATTTGATTTTCAACTTCTGGCATTTCACAAATTTCTTCCATGGAAAAAGCCAAAACTTTATTAATCGAATCTACTACGACACCGATATTAATTCCGCCAATATCCACAATAATAACTGCTTCTTCTAAAACAGACTTTGCTTCAATTTTTAATTTTTTTCGCATGTCTACAACAGAAATTACCTGTCCACGTAAATTCATTATACCCAGGAAATGAGGTGGAGACTTTGGAATTGGAGTTGTCTCTGGTACAGAAATAACTTCACGAACCATAAGTAAAGGAATTGCATATTCTTCAGTGCCCAAACAAAACTCAAGGTAACGGTTAAGATTTACCATGCCACCCTTTTTCAATTTTGTTACGTTATTATTTCCGTCCATTTATTCCCCCTTAAGCCGCTAATTCTTCAAGTATATGTGAACTTTTCTTTTTCATTGTTCCCGAAAATAATTCAATTAAATCAAGAATGAAGGCCGGTCGACCATCTCCCAAAATAGAACTACCCATAAAGCCTTTTCTATCAATAATCTCATCACCGATTTTTTTAATTACTACTTGTTGTTGATGAAGAATATCATCAACTAATACTGCAAAATTTCGATGTTCAGAATTTACAATAATAGCAATTTGTTCGTGAATTTTCCTTTCAACAACATGTCTATTTAATGCCTTGCTGATTCTAAATAACGGAAGCACTTCTCCACGAATGTTGAGACATTCTCCTACACCGTTTACATAGTGTAAGACATCAGGTGTTGGTGAAAGAGATTCATAAATTTGACTTAATGGAATAATATATCTTTCATCCCCAATCATTGTTACCATGGCATCAATAATTGCCAACGTAAGTGGCAATACAACTTTAAAGATTGAGCCTTTACCCACAACAGTCGTTACCTTTACTTCTCCAGACAGTTTTTCTATATTCGTTTTAACAACATCCATTCCTACTCCACGTCCAGAAATTTCTGAAACTTCTGATTTTGTAGAAAATCCGGGATGAAAAATAAGATTTATAATTTCTTCTTCAGATAAATTTGAATTTGCAGAAATAACTTTTTTCTCTATAGCTTTTTCTCTAATAATGTCCGCATTGATTCCTTTTCCGTCATCTTTAATTTCAATAACTAAATTATTCCCTTCATGATAGGCACGAATTGAGACTACTCCTTCTTCGTCTTTTCCAGCAGCTATTCTTTCCTCAGTTGACTCAAGTCCATGATCTACAGCATTTCGAACGATGTGGACAAGTGGATCTGCAAGATGTTCTAAAACTGTTTTATCAATTTCTGTTTCTTCACCAATTAGCTCAAGAAAGACTTTCTTATTTAATGTTTTTGAAGTATCTCGAATAATTCTTTGCATTTTTTGTAGTGTAGGTTTTAGCGGTACCATTCTTAAGCTCATAGAGATATCTTGGATTTCTTTAGAAAGTTTTGCTAAATGTGATAACGATTTTAGCATCAGTGGATTTATGATTTCAGAACGATGTTGATTTAATACAGTTTGAATAATGACAAGTTCACCAACAGCATTGTTAAGAAATTCTACGCGCGCTAAGCTTACTCGGATACTGTCATCCTCGTTCGCTTTACCGGCCGGTGCTGCTCTCTTTGTTTCTGTAGGTTTTTTTATACTTAAGACAGGTGCTAATACAGGTTCTGCCACTGACTCAGTTTTATCAAAATTAGATTCAAATGTAGCAAGTAATTCTATGTGTTCCTGTGACATCGCCACAACTGGTTCATGATTATCAACTGCTATTTCAACTGCAGCAGACTCTTTTTTGGAAGCTGATCCTAACTGACCACTTAACGTACTTTTTATTTTATTAATAATTTCTGAGGAATCAAATTTGGCATCTAATTCCATATTCAGAGTTCGTATCATTAAGCTTACATGGTCGTTACATTCCAACAAAAGAGAAACCATCGTATCGGTGATTTCAACATGGCCTTCCTTTAATTGTAAAATTAAGTTTTCCATTTCATGAGTAAACTCAGCAACATCACCAAAGCCTACTGCTCGAGAAGTTCCCTTTAGATTATGTGCTAAACGAAAAATTTCATTCATTAGAGTCGCATTATTTTTATCACTCTCAAGTGCTAAAAATGCCTGCTCTGAATCATTTAATAATTGAGTTGCTTCAATTAAAAAATCTAATTTTACTTCTTTTTCAAATTCATTCATGAATCACTCACTTTATGATGAAAATTCATCCTTCATCAGTGATCTCATCGGCTACTGTTAAATTAAGATGAGGCTATTTACTACTAATTTTCTATAGATTCTTAAAATTTTATCCGATATAATAACTCTGTTTTTATTTAAATAAGGCGATTTTATGACAAAAACTAAAATACATGACAATGTTGGTCGGGCACTAAACTCTTTTAATTTGCCTGAACAACTTGGATTTGGCACAGTTATGGCGCCCATTATGGCCAGTTGTGTTTACAAAAATGGTAAATGGGAAGAATTAGAAATTTTACCCTATGGCCCAATTCAAATGTCTCCTTGTGCAAAAGTTCTTCATTATGCACAAGAAGTTTTTGAAGGTATGAAAGCGTATAAAGTTGAAGGCCGTGGCCCTTATATTTTCAGACCTGAGGAAAATTTTTTACGCTTTAATCGATCTGCAGAAAGAATTGCGATGCCACAAATTCCACATGAAATTTTCATGAGCAGTGTTATTGAGTTAACAGCTTTATGTTCTAAAATTATACCTGGCCATTCAGGAGAATCACTTTATCTTAGACCATTTATGTTTGCGACTGAAGAAGCACTTGGTGTGCGACCATCAGATTCATTTCGTTATATGGTAATCGCTTCCCCTTCTGGGTCTTATTTTACCGGAAGTGTGCTTTCTGTTTTGATTGAACGCGAAGGTGCTCGTGCTTATCCAGGTGGAACTGGTTTTGCCAAGGCGGGTGGAAACTATGCTGCCAGTTTGCTCTCATCATTAAAAGCAAAAAAATTAGGTTACGTTCAAACTGTTTGGCTAGATGGCCGTGAAAGAAAATATGTTGAAGAAATGTCGGGAATGAATTTTTTTGCAGTCATAAATAACGTACTCTGTACTCCTAAAATTTCAGATACCATTCTCGAAGGAATTACTAGAAAATCCCTTATCGTTTTAGCGAAAGAACTTGGGATTGAAGTACAAGAACGTAATATTGATATTAATCAATTAACAAAACAAATTGAATCAGGTGAATGCTCAGAAGCATTTGCATGCGGTACGGCCGCAATTATTACATCTATAGACTTTCTAGCTGAAGCTACTGGAGAGCGTTTCACCTTTAATAATTCCCAAGGTAAAATTGGTAGTATATTAAGAGCAAAATTATTAGCAATTCAAGAAGGTAGTGCTGAAGATAAATATAATTGGATAACTAAGGTAGAAGCCACAAACTAAGCATTGCTATAATTGTAGGAATAAGGGCCCAAAGAAAAAGCGTAATAGGGTTAATTCCATCTTCACCAAAATTATCTTTAAGAATACCGTAAGCAATAGGATTAGGAGCATTAGCAATTACAGTTAACCCACCTCCAGCAACAGCTCCTGAAACCAAAGCATATTTCGAAATATCGTTTAATTCTACCATTGATCCAAGATAAGTAAGTGCTGCATTGTCTGTAATTGCAGTTAGTGAGGTGGCGCTTACAAATAGTAAAAATTGACTCATCGATTGAATCAACGGCCTCAACCACCAAGACTGAAGCGCCCCCAAAACAACAAGGCCTGCAAGGAAAATAGCAACCAAACTAGATTCTTTATACTTAATAGGATCCTGATGCTCTTTTGTCATTTTCATAAAAATAAGAAATAAAATAAAAATTCCAAGAAAAATAAGCGGGTGATGAGAATAGGTAACTACTCCAGCTAGAAAAAGAGTATGGATTAAAAAATATTTACCTTTTTTCCTATGGACTGAAAGTTCACTTCGTAATTCTTTTCTAAAAATAATTGTATATAATAAAGTGGAAGTAATGTTTGCAAACATCGCCTTATAGCCAAAATGTGTGAACATAAAGGCAGTATCCCAATGCCACTTAGTACTGACCATCAACACAGGTGGTGCTGCAAAATGTGTGAGTGTTCCCCCTAGTGATATATTTACAAATAAAAGTCCAATAGTTGCATATTTTAACCGTTTAGAAATCTGTTCACGATAAAGAACATCTAATAAAATTAAAGCAGTCATCGCCATTGCAGCAGGTTCAGTAATTAACGAACCAAATAATGGGCCAAGTATTAGTGTCGTAACATAAAATGACATTCGGCTTGGTAGTGGCAATAGTGAAGAAATACCATGAATAATATTTTCAGCAAGAGTGATTACTCCCCTAGTTGCCGCTACACACATAATAACAAAAACAAACAGTGGTTCAGTAAAATTGAGTTTTGTAAAAAAAGAGAATGTTGGCCGAAGCCCTTCGATCACTACGTAGAACATCAAAAAGAATATTGCCCAAATAGCAAAAACTAATTCAACATCTGACATGAGATGTAATATTTTAAACTTAATAGATTTTTTTGGGTAATTATGGGCGATCACTTCAATTTTAGATACTAAAAATGTATGAATGACCGCCAAAAAAAATAGGACTGTAGAAATAATTTCAATAGAACTTGATTGCACTATCCGTCTTTACCAATTGAAGCAACAGGACAAGCTTCTAATTGCTCTTGACATAGTTCAATATCTGCAGGCGATACGGGTTGTTTTGCTACATAAGCATTTCCGTCTTCGTCTTCTTTAAAAAAATCAGGTGCACCAGTGTAGCATACGTTACAAGCGATACAACCTTCTCCGTTATCGTCATCAGGATCTGTCGTAAACCAGGCACCAGAGACATTCAATTTATTCTTCATTTTTTTGTTAGCCATACAACCTCCGTACTAAATTATAAAAATGTGCCTTATCTTAACTAAAAAAAATGATTATCACAATTGCCTTCTCCTCCTTATTTTCCTAAAATCAAGTCCGAGGTGTAATCATGAAATTAACAGCAATGGAAAAGGCCCTCGCATGGGCCAAAAATACTGACTTTGATCACGAATCAAGACAAGAAATTCAAGATTTGATCGATACCAACAACACTAAAGAAATTGAGGAGAGATTCTATAAAGATCTTGAATTTGGTACCGGGGGAATGCGAAGTATTCTTGGACAAGGTAATAATCGTATTAATCGCTATACAATTCGTCGAGCCACTAAAGCTTTATGTACTGAAGTACTCGCTCAAAAAAAATCAAACCCAAGTATTTGTATCAGTTATGATTCAAGAAATTTTTCGATTGAATATGCAAAAGTTGCAGCTGAAGTTATGGCCGCAAATGGCATCAAGGCCTATATTTATAAAAGACTTAATCCAGTTGCCATGTTGTCTTTTGCTGTTCGTTATCATCAATCTCTTGCAGGAATTATGATAACAGCTTCCCATAATCCACCTGAATATAATGGATATAAAGTTTTCTGGTCGGATGGTGCACAAATTACTCCTCCAAATGACCAAAATATTATTAATCACTATAATAATCTCACAAACTTTTCTTCCATAAAATTTATGCCTTTTGCAGAAGCTGAAAAAGAAGGTTTGATAAGTTGGATCAGTGAAGATGTAGAGAATGAATATTACAAAATTATATTGAGTAAAGCGATCAACGGATCACTATGCCTTGAACAAGGTAATAAATTAAAAATAGTTTATACACCAATTCATGGAGCGGGACTCCTTCCATGCACTCGAGCATTAAGTGATTTAGGTTTTAGTGACGTCAATGTTGTACCTGAACAGGCACAACCAAATGGAAATTTTCCAACAGTAAAAAGTCCCAATCCTGAAAATCCATCTGCTCTTGCAATGGCCGTGGCACTCATGGAAAAATTGAATGCCGATCTATGCATGGGATCTGATCCCGATACCGATAGACTCGGAGTTGCACTTAGACATGAAGGAAAAATTCAATATTTAAATGGTAACCAAATTGGAATTTTACAACTTCATTATATTTTAAGTGAAAGAAAAAGATTAAACAAACTGCCTAAAAATAGTTATTTTGTAAAAACCATAGTCACAACGCCATTACAAGATACGATTGCAGAAAGTTTTGGAGTCGAGGTTTTTAATACACTCACTGGTTTCAAGTGGATTTGTGGAAAGATGAACGAGCTTGAAAAAACGCATCCAGAAAAAGAATTTATTTTTGCAACTGAAGAATCTTTTGGCTATCTCTCTCATACTTATGCTCGAGATAAAGATGGAGTAAGTTCCGTTTCAATGATGGCAGAAGTTGCTCTCTTCCATAAGTTAAAAGGTATGAATCTATTTGAAGCACTTGATAAAATTTATGAAGAATTTGGATTTTCAAATGAAACTCTCCTTTCTCTTGATTATTTCGGTATAGAAGGCAGTGATAAAATTTCCCGGATTATGAAATTATTTAGAAATTATTCTGATACAAAAATGCTTGGGAATATCATAAAAGAGAAAAAAGACTACCTATCTCCAACAACTGGTTTACCTTCTAGCGATGTGCTAGGATTCTTTTTTGAAGATGGAAACCAATTATTTTTAAGGCCTTCAGGAACTGAGCCAAAAATTAAATTCTATATTATGATTCAAGAAAAAAATGGAAACCTTGTTGAGAAAAAATCTAAAGCGCTCGCAAAGGCTGAGCAGTTTTTAAATTATATAAAATCTCAAGCGGAGCAAGCATGACTAATTCAAAAACAGATGACTTGGCAGTTTGTTTAGTAAGCGGTGGAATGGATTCATTAGTGACAGCAGCAATTGCGAATAACTCTCACTCTCGCTTAGCATTCTTGCACTTAAATTATGGCCAACGAACAGAAAAAAGAGAACTTGAAAGTTTTTTAAAAATAGCCAAACACTATAATGTACCTGAATCCCATCGAAAAATTATTGATATTAGTTTTTTAAAACAAATTGGTGGGTCTTCATTAACTGATGATAAAATTGACGTAAAAAAATATCATGGTGACTCTGAAGAAATTCCTGATTCTTATGTTCCTTTTAGAAATACCCATATTATTTCCATGGCCGTTTCATGGGCCGAAGTTATTGGTGCTAAAAAAATTTACATCGGTGCTGTCTATGAGGATTCATCAGGCTACCCTGATTGTCGTCCAAGTTATTATGAAGCCATGAATGCTCTCATCAAACAGGGAACAAAAAATGGCGATATCGAAGTTGTTACACCTGTTATCTATCTTAAAAAAGATGAAATTGTAAAAAAAGCTGTGGAGCTAAAAGCACCATTAGAATTTTCTTGGTCTTGTTATGAAAGAAATGATCAGGCATGTGGAGTTTGTGATTCTTGCGCTCTAAGATTGCGAGGATTTCAGAAAGCAAAAATTGCTGATCCCATTGACTATATTATCAGACCTGATTATTTATCTAATTGCTAATAAATATTCTTCAAAATTTTTACAGCCAATTTTTTGATATTCAGACTGTAATTGAGATTCAATTTCATGAAGTAATGCTGGCCCCTGATATATAAAAGAAGAATATATTTGGGCAAGTTTTCCACCAAGTTTCCAGAAATCTTTTATTTCACTAAACTTACTAAAGCCACCAACTCCAATCAGCTCAATGGCCGGAGTTTCTTTTAACTCTTTTAGTAAATATTCTCTTACTGCTTTTGCTTTTTGATAGAGGATCTTGCCAGACATCCCACCATCTCCTCGCTCAGAGATAATAGTAGTATTAGTAGCAATAATTCCCTCTAGCGAAAATTCTTTCACCAGATTTACAACAGATGACATTTGCTCATTCGTCATATCTGGAGAAATTTTAACTAATACTGGTTTTCTGATAATTTTACGTTCAGCTGCCAAAGCCTTGAAAATTTGGCTTAATCCTGAGTCAGATAATAAATCACGAAGACCTGGAGTATTTGGTGAAGATACGTTGACCACTAAATAATCTGCCACAGGTGCAAATATTTTATAGAGAAGAGCATATTCTTCAGCTGCTTTATCATTAGGGGTTGTTTTATTTTTCCCCAAATTAACACCTAAAATTTTATGTCTAATATTAGACCGCTTTATATTTTCTAAAATAATTTCTGCACCAAGATTATTAAACCCCATACGATTACGAATACTCTCCTCGCTTGGATATCTAAATAGTCGTGGCCGTTCGTTTCCTTCTTGCGGCTTAACTGTCACAGTTCCCACTTCAATAAAGCCAAAAGGAATATGCGTAAAAAAATCAATGGCCTCTGCATTTTTATCTAATCCAGCAGCTAAACCAATAGGATTTTTAAAATGAAGACCTAAGGCCTCAACAGAGAAATCAATTTCAGTTGTTCGAGTGGGAAGAAGTGGACCTGCAAAATGCATCGAACGAATGGCGAGATTATGGGCCTGCTCTGCTTCAAGCAGAAATGCACAGGCCCTAAAGTACGGATAAAAATTCATTACTATAATTTAGTCTCAGCAGAAGCAACAATCAAGTCAAGAGCATCTTCAAGTGAAAGATCTTCATTATTACTTTGAACTTCAGCAATTTTTTGATCTAAAAGGATTGATAATTTTCCAGATTGCATAAATTCTTGTGAATCATTGATAACTTGTTCAGCTTCAACTTTTTCATCAAAAGTGAATGAAGATAAAATTAACGTGTTACTGATATCAAAAATACCAACATCTGAATCATGTCTTCTTCTATTTTCTTCATTTCTTCTTCTATTTTCAGAGGCCCTATCAGCACGACCTCTATCTTCTTGATGATCACGAGCAAATGTCTGAACAGATAATAATACGATAAAAACAGTAATTAATGACTTCATTTAAATCTCCTTGGAATTTATATTCAGGTTTCCATATAAAACACCAAAGAAGTATTTGGAAGTAACAATGTTAATGTGTGTAAAATTTTTAGTATAATTGAACGAAATCGCCTTCTAGAACTTGTCCACCAGAATGGAGAATGGCAATAGAACCGTCGCTTCCAAAATAATCCACGATTTCAATAGTACCTTTCATATCCCCTTTACTTATACCAATCAAGGCACCAGATTCTGGGTCATATATTTCAGTACCTTCAGTAATAATTTTTAAAATATCACCAATATTAATTCCACTTTCTCTACCTGCATTGAGGTAAATTTTATTACCGATAATTTTAGCAACTCTACCTACCCAATCCAACTTGCTTGCGAGTTCAACAACTTTAGGAATGGCCTTTCGTACGGCCACGCGAACTGCATAACGAATAAGATCTCGTCTATAGCTTAAAAAATCTTCACGATCGGCTGCAAAAAATCGATAAGTGCTGTCATCTGCATAACCTTGCAAGGTCTCGGTGAAAATTTCTTTACCAGCATTAACATCAAAAACACGAACCTCAACTTTAGATTCAGTATAAGATTTAGTTTGTCTTACAATTCCAATCTCATCTGATTTTTCTCTGACACGAGCATCTACGACTCGTCCAAAAATGACAAAATTTATTCCAGCGATCTTTGCTTGACGTGTAAGCTGAACTAACTTCATACCACCGCCAACATAGACTTCTTTTGATGATCCAAATAATTTATAAGAAGAAGGCTCAATCATAAATTCGCCAGTACGTGACAATTCCTGTCTTAATTCTTCAGTTGCATTTACCTCTAGGTCTTCACTCTCAAAAGGTGACTCATTAAAGAATGGCAAGAGTGCAACTTTCTTTTTCACACCAGAAAAAAATTTTCGATCTTCAACTCGTGGGCGTCGACCCTGAGTATCACGCTGAACTACAGGAGTACTGCATGAAAATAGAAATTGAAAAACAAATAAATAATATAGAAAATTCCTGACCATTTCTCTCCCTCGTTTTAAGTAGTGGTCTACTTAATTATCTGTTCTTTAGGGATAATTGCAAAACTTTTATCTTCAAGCTTAAAAAGTAGAATTTTTTGCTCATTTATGGGAATTTGACCAGCATTTGCCAAAGTCAAAAGTAATTTTTCTTCAGTGACACTGGCCCTGATAAATAGGCTTGTATCTTTTAGAGAATATTCCTTAAGTTCTACAGATAAGCTTATTTCTTTAAATCTATTTTGAAGAATATTTTTTATTTCTATAGTTTCACTTAAAGAGACATTCCCTCTGATTACAATTAATAAATTTACAGACTCATCACTTTCTTTAATAGAGTCGTGAATTGTTTTAATTTTTCCAGTTTGAGAATTAAGCAAGTTATAAATAAGACTTGCTACTTTTGATCCTGTCACTTGATTGCTATAATGATCAATTAATATTTTTTGAGCCGGAAAACTATAGGACAATAAGACTTCATTGGATTTCAATCCACGTAAAACATATTCTGCAGAAAGCTCTAAATATTTATCATCTAATTTTTTAATTTGAGATGACCATTGTAGTATTGCCGAGAAATGATGGCTTTTAGAAGTAACTCCTGGGGGAGCAATAGTTTCAACAAGTTCAAATTTATTAAAATGAGATTCGGCCCAGATTTTCCAAGATTTAGTAATAACTTCTGTGAAGCTTTCTTTCGAGGTAACACCAAGCTCTTCCCAAGCTAAGCCTTTTTCAATTTCAACTGCGGCGTTAATATAAAGAATTTTTTTAGGAATTTCAATTGCTACTTTAGGCGTAATCGGAGCTGGCGCGGGAGCTGTTGGGGGAGCTAACTCTTGTGCCGATACTGAAAATACAAATAAAGCTAATATCAAATAAATTCTAACCACTGACATCCTCCGCTCTTCCATCAATTATAAATTTGACCGAATCTTTATGGAATACTTCATTAATTTGATGAGCAAGCTGTGCAGTTGGATTAATCATAAAATTTTCTCCCAATGGCAAGCGCGCTCGTCCCTCGTTAGATTCTATCACCATATGCAGTGGTGTAGAGCCTCTATATGAAAGTAAAACCTGTCTAAGTTTACTCAATTTTAACTCTGAAAGATCTGCTAATTGTACATTTACCCGAACACCTGTAATTCTAGTTTCAGCATGTTCTTTTAGTGGATGAATTTTGTCGGCTAAAATCTTACGAGGACTTTCTTGCAGATTAACCGTACCTTCAACCAATATCGGGCCATCACTATTTAAAACTTGTTCAAACTCAGCAAATGCTCTTGGAAAAACAATGCATTCTATTTTTCCACTTAAATCTTCTAATGTAGCAAAACACATTTTATCACCTTTTTTGGTTAAAATAACTTTTTTTGCAGTTATTTGACCAGCAAGTGTCATCGTTCTTTTTTGATCTGAACCTAAAAAGTCTTGTACCTGAACTATTGGCATTGAGGACATTTCTTTCATCAATGAAGAATATCTATCAAGAGGATGTCCCGAGATGTAAATTCCCATTAATTCGGCTTCATGTGCAAGCATTTCAAGATTATCAAATTCACTGGCAATTTGAATATCCAAATTAGTTTCTGCTGTTTGATCAATCGAGTCTTCTAAATCAAAAAGTGAAACTAATCCTAAAGTTGTCTCCTCTTGACGTTTTTTACAATAAGCTAAAATCATCTCAAGGTTTTCTAAAAGTGTTTTACGATTTAATTTTTCACAACTATCAAATGCACCTACTTTAATTAATGATTCAAAAACTCGACTATTAATAACTTTTAAATTTACTCTTTCACAAAAATTAATAAAGCCCTTATATGGACCATTCTCTTCTCTTTCACGTACCATTTCAGCAACAGCATTTTTTCCAACATTTTTAATGGCACCCATTGCAAAACGGATATTGACACCAACAACGTTAAAATTCCAAATTGATTCGTTTACGTCTGGTGGAAGTACTGCGATGTCAAAATGTTTTGCATCACCTATATATTGAGTAATTTTATCCATGTTTCCAAGTTCAGAACTTAAAAGTGCCGCAAAGAATGCTGACGGATAATAGTTTTTTAAAAATGCAGTTTGATATGAAATAACAGAATATGCAACGGCGTGTGATTTATTAAAACCGTATTCAGCAAATTTTTCCATCTTATCAAAAAGATCATTTGCTTTGTCTAAATTATATCCTCGCTCCTCAGCTCCCTTTAAGAATATTTGACGGTGATGGGCCATCTCGTCTGCTTTCTTTTTACCCATAGCACGTCTTAACATATCTGCTTGTCCCAGCGAGTAGCCAGCAACAATTCGAGCAACGTTCATAACTTGCTCTTGATAAATAATAACACCATAAGTATCTTTTAAAACTGGTTCAAGAGTTGGAAATGGATAGTGAGAAATTTTGCGTCCATGCTTAATTTCAATAAATTCGTCCACCATACCAGATTCAAGTGGCCCCGGTCTGTAGAGCGCATTTATTGCCGAGATATCATCGATCGATCCTGGCGCAATTCGTTTACACAAATCAATCATCCCGGAAGACTCAAGCTGAAACACTCCTGTAGTTTCTCCACGAGAAATAAAATCAAATACATTTTTATCTTCTAAATCGATGGCCTCAATATCAAATTGAGAATCGTGATCTCTCTTAATAAAATTCATCGCATTTTCTATAACAGTCAGAGTTTTTAATCCAAGAAAGTCAAACTTTACAAGTCCAATTTTTTCAGAAAAATCTTTATCAAATTGAATAACCTTCTCACCTTCTCGCCCCTTAAATAAAGGACAATAGGAAACAAGTGGTTTGTTTGTAATGATAACACCAGCAGCATGAATAGATGCGTGGCGAAGTAAACCTTCTAGACGTCTTGAAATATTTATAACTTGTTTAATACGAGAATCACTTTCGATTAATTCAGTAAGTTTTGGCTCCATCTCTAAGGCTTTATCAATAGTAATTTTCAACTCATCTGGAATAAGTTTAGAAATAACATCTGCCTCTTGAAATGTTAAACCGTAAACTCGAGAGACATCTTTAATAACGGCCTTCGCTTGTAGTTTTCCAAAAGTAATAATTTGCCCAACACGATCCTCACCATATTTTTGAGTTACATATTCAATTACTCGATGTCGATTTTCTTGACAAAAGTCTACGTCAAAGTCAGGCATCGAGACTCTTTCAGGATTTATAAATCTTTCAAAAAGTAAGTTAAATGGAATCGGATCTACGTTAGTAATTTCTAGAGCGTAGGCAACAATTGAACCAGCACCAGAACCACGCCCTGGCCCAACAGGACAACCATTTTTTTTGGCCCATTTAATGAAGTCAGAAACGATAAGAAAGTATCCAGGAAATCCCATTTGAATAATCATGGATAACTCGCCTTCAAGTCGCTCCATATATTTTAATTTTATTTCAGTTTCCCAATTAGGATCATTTCTTAATTTAATGAAATGCGGACCTGCAAATCTTTCCGTTATCCCTTCATGAGATTTTCTTCGGAAATAATCGGCAGCTGTTTCATCTGTTTCAATTGGATAATCAGGTAAGTGATAAATCTGATGACCATTTTCATCTTTCCACTTAAAAGTGATATTACATTTATCTGCAATCAGTAGAGAATTATCACACGCATCAGGAGCATAGTGAAATGCCTCTCGCATTTCCTGAGGTGTTTTATAAAAAAACTCATTCGTTGTAAGGCGCATGCGTTTTTCATCCTGCATGGTCTTACCTGTCTGCACACAAAGAAGAACCTCTTGAGCAGCAGCATCTTCTCTAGTGAGATAGTGACAATCATTGGTTGCAATTAATTGTAGATTATTTGCCCTGGCATATTCAATAACTTTTGTATTAACTATTTTTTGTTCAGGAATTCCATTCTCTTGAATTTCTAAATAAAAATCTTCTCCAAAAATATCATGAAGTTTATGAATGGCACGGATCGCTCGTTCATCTTGATCAGAAAAAAAGTTATAACCAACTTCTCCTTTAAGGCAAGCAGTTGTACAAATAAGGCCTTCTCCGAATTCTCTTAGTAATTCATAATCTGCTCGAGGTTTATAATAAAATCCTTCCATATAAGCTTTTGATAAAAGTTTACATAGATTTTCATAACCTTTTTCATTTTTACAAAGCAGGATCAAGTGATGAATATGATGTTTAGATTCCATTTCATCTTGCGAACCAACGACTGCCTGTTTTTTCATTGCTCCCCGGTCAAACCGAGAACCAGGAGTAAGATAAATTTCAGCGCCCAAAATTGGCTTAATGCCAGCAGCTTTACATTGAGTATAAAAATCAATTGCACCAAACATATTTCCATGGTCAGTTTGAGCTATGGCCGGAACTCCTAATTCTTTTGCTCGCGCAATCAAATCTTTAAGTCTGATGGCCCCATCCAAAAGTGAATATTGGGTATGTAGGTGTAAATGGACAAAGCTATCTTTGTGGGTATCTAAAAAAGACATTTGGGTGACTCCGAAAGACTGGCAATATAATAGTAAATTTAAGCATTTTCATTGGAAAAAGTCAGGCACTTCCGAGTCAAAATTACATGGTTTTCAGGTCTAAATTGAATATTTTCACTATTTAGCTTAAGATGTCTCTATGAAAAATACACTTTTTTCGCCTATAGTTATTATCTTTGGACTTGCCATTATACTTATTTTGGCCATTCGTCAGTATCAACCGGCAGAAGAAAAAGTTATTCAAAAGGCACAAAAGATCACTTCCAAGTTACAGAATATTTTAAATAAAAATATTGAAAAAATTAAGACAAAAGAGCAAACCGAAGCTAGTTCACACGAACTCTTAACTGCAGAAAGATTATATACCGAAGATGAAATACAAAACGCAACAGAAGCACAATTCGCTGTTATCTTAATCGATACTGAAGCAAGACTTCCAACGATGAAAGATATTAAACAACTCCCATCAGGGTCGCTTCACCATATCCCTGCAATTATTTTGGAAGCAGGAAGAAATCTAGGAGTTATTAAAGAAGTTATTAAATTTCATCCTGAATATGAACAATCCGTCATTCCACTTTATAAAAACTGCGCTTTATCTGAAATTAGACCAACGCCAGTTAGAGCATTATGTCTTACTAATTTAATAGAAGTTTCCAAGAAAAATCATTTAATTTTAAACTTAAAACAATTTCCCGCTCATATCGTCGAACTCACAAAGCTAGTGA
Organism: Bacteriovoracaceae bacterium; assembly: GCA_036171615.1. Classification (GTDB taxonomy): domain Bacteria; phylum Bdellovibrionota; class Bacteriovoracia; order Bacteriovoracales; family Bacteriovoracaceae; genus Bacteriovorax. The sequence continues at coordinate 27,031 of JAVHRK010000173.1, read as the reverse complement.
CGGATATGTGATGAAAACAAATAAAAAAAAATCTAAAAATGCAGGACAATTAGCATTTGACTTTGAAATTCCCAAGGAGCCTGATCGGAATTTACATTTAGGTGGACGTTCATTTTATTTTTTCGATTTTGACGACAATATATTATATCTGACAACACCTATTATTTTATTTGATAAAATAACAGGTAGTGAGATTATGGTTTCAAGTGGAGACTTTGCCCATGAAAGCAAAAACATTAGCAAAAGTGGAATTTATAAAAATTATTTTATTGATATAAATGATGAAAAAGGTTCGTTTAGATATTTTAGAGACACCGTATTTTCTCATCATGAAATTGCGGCCGGAAAAAAACAAAATTTTATTAATGATATAGAACATGCTCTTACTCATGCCGAGCATATCTGGCAAGCGCCTTCCTGGAATTGTTTTTATCACGCAACTTTTAATCATCGACCAGTTTCACTAATTACAGCACGAGGTCATCACCCAGAAACTATTAAAGATGGTATAAACCTTATGGCCACTAATGGCATTCTTCCCCATGACCCCAATTATCACACCATCTATCCTGTTTCAAATCCAGAAGTTAGAATTCAATTGGGTGATGAAAAACTTATAAAAAATGTTGCCGAATTAAAAAAAGAGGCCATACGCGCAAGTGTCGAAAAGGCCATTGAACTTTATGGATATTCCCCGTATCATCGATTCGGTATGAGCGATGACGATCATAAAAATGTCGAATTAATTTCTGAAGAAATGCGAGTCTTAAAAAGCAGATTTCCAGATATGAGTTTTTTTGTGATAGAAACTTTTAAAAATTCTTATAAGAAATATGAAATCCTCTTGAGTGAAACAAGAGAAGTTATTTCAGGAAAAGAATCAAAGGGATCTCAGTTATCACTCTTTTAATTATTTAATTTTAAGGAGTGTTTATGACAAGAAAAGAAGGATCAACTCTTAACGGTATCCCACTAAAACCTGAAACCTTAATGCTAAATTATGGTTATAATCCAAAATTCTCTGAAGGCGCTTTAAAATGTCCTATCTTTCAAACCTCTACTTTTGTTTTTCAAACTGCTGAAGAAGGTAAAGATTTTTTCCAAGTTGCCTATGGATTAAAAGAAAATACAAAAAAAGATCTAGGATTAATTTACTCGCGAATAAATAATCCAGATATGGAAATATTAGAAGATCGTCTAGCTGTTTGGGACGACGCTGATTTAGCGTGTGTATTTCCAAGTGGAATGGCCGCAATCAGCACAATGATGCTGGAATTTTTACGTCCAGGAGATTCACTTCTATTTACTCAACCGCTTTATGGAGGCTCTCATCATTTTATTGAAAAAGTTTTAGTTAAATATGGGATTAAGGCCTATGGAATAAAGGCCGGAAGTAATTATGAAGAAATAAAAAACTTTATTGAAAAAGAAAATATTCAAAAATCTCTTGCGATGGTTTTTTTAGAAACCCCAGCTAATCCAACTAATGAGCTTGTCGATATAGAGGCCTTTTCAAAAGCTGCCAAATATTTTTCAACTAATGAAAAAAAGGTTGTTACGGCCGTTGATAACACTTTTCTTGGACCACTTTGGCAAAAACCAATTAAACATGGTGCTGACTTAGTTCTTTACTCGGCCACCAAATTTATTGGTGGTCACAGTGATTTAATTGCAGGTGTCTGCATGGGTGAAAAATCACTTATGACAAGAGTTAAAACGCTTAGAACATTTCTAGGTTCAGTTCCTGATGCTTGGACAAGTTGGTTGATGCTCAGAAGTTTAGAAACCCTAAAAGTAAGAATGACGGCACAAACCGAAAATGCGAAGAAAATTTCTCTTTTTTTGAATGAGCATAAAAATGTTGCAAAGGTTTACTACCCTGGACTTTTAAAAGAGACCGATCCTCAATATACAATTTATAAAAATCAATGTTCATCGCCTGGTTCTATGATTTCATTTGATGTTGTGGGTGGAGAAAAGGAAGCATTTAAATTTTTAAATAATCTTAAAATTTTTCATCTAGCTGTGTCCTTAGGGGGTACAGAATCCTTAGCAGAACATCCCTACAGCATGACTCATGCAGATGTATCTGCTGAAGAAAAAAAGTTTTATGGCTTTAGTGATCAATTAGTCAGACTTTCAATTGGTATTGAAGATGTTGATGATTTAATTCTAGATTTAGAATTAGCACTTAAATTTTAATTTATTCCCACTCTATAGTGCCAGGAGGTTTAGAAGTTATATCGTAAACAACACGAGTAATTCCTTTAACCTCATTGGTAATTCGTCTTGAAACACTTTCTAAAAACTCATGAGGCACATGAGTCCAATTTGCCGTCATACCATCGGAACTATTGACCATACGTAAACAGATAACATGTTCATAAGCGCGTCCATCTCCCTTTACTCCGACCGTTCTAACCGGTAAGAAGACTGTAAATGCCTGCCATGTCGATTGATATAATTTTTCTGTAATTAATTCTTCATATAAGATTTGATCTGATTCTTGCACCATGCGAATTGCCTCATCAGTCACTTCTCCCAAGATTCTAATTCCCAAACCAGGACCAGGAAATGGATGTCTAAAAACCCAACTTCGTTCAAGCCCTAGGACTACTCCCATTTCGCGAACTTCATCTTTAAATAAATTTCTTAATGGTTCTAGTAATTTCAAATTCATTTTTTCAGGTAGTCCACCAACATTATGATGAGATTTAATAGTCACGGATTTTCCTCCGCTTATATGAGGAGAAAAAGATTCTATCACATCAGGATATAGCGTACCTTGTAAAAGATATTCAAAGTGTATTTTATATTTCGCTTCGTATTCATGTACTTTTCGTTCAAAAATCTCAATAAACATTTTTCCAATTATTTTTCTTTTCGCTTCAGGCTCATCAACTCCTTTCAGTGCATTTAAAAAATCTTCTTTGGCATCAATTATTTCAATATTTAAATAAGAATTTTCTTTCAACTTTTTTATATGGTCATAGTCTTGCAATCTTAAAAGTCCATTATCCACAAAGAAACAATGTAAATTATCCCCTAAAACTTTTTGCGCTAAGGTTGCCGCGACTAATGAGTCAACTCCACCTGAAAATGCGCAAAGTACTTTCTTATGTTCGGCGATTTTAACATAATTAATTGACTCACTTAACATCTCAGTTGCATTCCAGTCTTTTGATAATTTAGCAACATCTTGATAAAAATATTCTAAAATCATTTTTCCATTTTTTGAATGTTCTACTTCTGGATGAAACTGTAAACCTACAATTGGCCGTTCTTGGTGCTTAATTCCAGCGATAAGATCATTTGAGCTTTTCATTATTATATTAAATTTTTTTGGTAATTCAGAAATATGATCAGAGTGACTCATCCAAACATTCATTTTTTTCGGGAAATGCAAAGCGGAGAAATTATCCAAACAAGAAATTTCTGCATGGCCATATTCACCTATCAAACCTTTTTCTACTCGACCTTCAAAATACTTTCCAAGTAATTGCATACCGTAACAGATACCAAGAATTGGTAATTTTTTTTCATTAAAAATAAAAGAATAATCATTTTCATCTGTAAAAACGGACTGTGGCCCACCAGAGAGCACTAAGCATTCTGGTAATAATTTATTTTCAAATCTAGATCGACATTCCTCAAGCGTTACTAATTCAGCAGAATATCCAAGTTCTCTAGATTTTCTAATAATTAGCTGAGTGTATTGTGATCCAAAATCCACAACCATAATTTTTTTAGTAAGATTATTCTTCATTTTTTTCCTAACTAACTTAAGCGATAATTGGGTGCTTCTTTAGTAATAAAGACATCGTGTGGATGACTTTCTTTTAGTGAAGCATTTGAAATTGTAATAAATTCGGCCTTAGAAAATAATTCAAGTAGAGTTTTTGCTCCAACATATCCCATACCAGATCGTAATCCACCAACAAGTTGAAAAATATTTGTGGATAACGAACCTCTATATGGAACTTGTCCTTCAATTCCTTCAGGTACTAGTTTTCCCAGATCTTCAACACTGGCCTGTCCGTAACGATCTTTAGATCCTTTGGCCATTGCGCTTAGTGACCCCATTCCTCGATATACTTTATAGGCCCGCCCTTGATATAAAACCATTTCACCAGGCGCTTCATCTGTCCCTGCGAATAATGAACCAATCATAACTGAATTAGCTCCAGCTGCTAAAGCTTTTACAACATCACCTGAAAGCTTAATTCCACCATCAGCAATCATTGGTATATTTTCTTTTCTACATAATTCTGCACAATCAATTACAGCTGAAAATTGAGGTACTCCAATACCTGCCACTACTCTAGTAGTACATATTGACCCTGGCCCAATTCCCACTTTGATACCATCGACACCTGCATCAATGAGAGCTCGGCAAGCTTCTTTCGTTGCTACATTTCCAGCAACAATATCAATATTAGTAAATTGTTTTTTTATTCTTTTAACCATTTCAATAACTGCTTTGGAATGTCCATGCGCTGTATCTATGATAAGTGCATCTACACTTGCTTCTTTTAAAATGAGTGCTCGCTCAAACTCAGCATCTCCAACTCCAATGGCCGCCGCTACTCGTAAACGTCCAAATGAATCTTTATTGGCATTGGGAAAGTTGATAGTCTTTAAAATATCCTTAACAGTGATTAAACCTCTAATCTCGCCAGAACTGCCAACTAGTGGTAGTTTTTCAATGCGATTAAGATGTAAAATTTTTTTAGCATCTTCTATAGAAATATTTTCACTAGCTGTAACTAGCTTATCAATACCAGTCATTATATCTTTTACTTTTAACTCAAAATTTGTTTCAAACTGCAAGTCACGATTAGTTAAGATACCTACTAACTTTTTATTTTTATCAGTTACCAACACACTTGTTATTTTTTTTTGACCTTTAAGATCCATTACATAATTTAGACTTGTATTTTCGTCAACACTGACTGGATTTAATATCATTCCAGCTTCAAAGTTTTTAACCTTTTGAACTTCTTCTGCTTGACGATAAGGAGTTAGGTTTTTATGAATCACTCCAATTCCACCTTCCTCTGCTAAAACTATTGCAGATGGTGCTTCAGTAACTGTATCCATGGCCGCGGAAACGATGGGGATATTTAACTCAATATTTTTTGAAAATTTTGTTGTAGTTATGGCCTCATGAGGTAGGATTTCAGAATACCCAGGCTTTAAAAGCACGTCATCATATGTTAACGCTGTAGTCTTTTCTAATTTTGCCATATATTTTTCTTTATAAATTCTTCAAGGCCTGTATTAAGTTATCTCTTTCTTGTGTTTTAGATTCATGAATGACTTCTGGTGTAAACTGCGATGCTGGTTCTTCTTTAACAGATGCAGGCATTCGCGAATGTGTATTCTTTCCTACATTAAGCTTTTGTCCATAGATATGTATTGCTACTTTTTCAAGCTTATAAGTTTCTTTTTTTTGCACATGTGATTTATTAGCTCTTGGATTTTTTAAAACATTATTTCGATAAACTTCTAATTCCGAAGTTTTACTATCTGTCACAATTACCGGTGTCACTTCTTGATGAACAGAGGCAATTTCTCTTTTTGGTTCAACTTGTTTAAATATAAATTCTGATTTTTTATCAAGCGGTGTTACACCTTTAAACATTGTAACTAATTGCTTATAAGTTTTTTCTCCGACTGGAGTTGGATCTCGTGGTGTACCTTCCTCATAACTATAATCAATAAATGAAAAATTTCCTTCTGCTACACTCATGTTTAATTCAGAAGTACGAAGATTGGAAAGTTTCATTATTCCATTAATAACCATCAGTTGAGTTTTTCCTTTTGCCGAATCATACGAAATGATGGCTTCTCCGCCTTGATAGTCAACAACTGCATTGGCAGTTTTTAATTGGTAATTTTCTGTTTTATTAAGAGATTGAAACCAGATGTCACCAGTTCTGAGTTCTACACTATTAATTCCAATTGCAACAGAAGATGAATTATTAAGATGAAAGCGATGGTCGGCATTATCTGTAAAAGTGACCTGGCCTGAATGCTCTACCACAATTTCAGAATTAGCAAAAAGTTGATCGCCTTTTCTAATTTCTTTTGTGCTTCCATCTCGAGAGATAAATCCCTCTCCCTTAACATCGACGATTCTCCCAATGGAAACCTCATTGGCCAAAACATGTACAGATAATGAAAGTGTTAAAAATGTAAGTATTATTTTATTCATTTGTTTTCTCTTCTATTTTTTCATAATAAGAACTTAAAATTTTCCATTCTTGTGTATTACGATATTTTTTTCTAAATTCTTCCACAGTCGCAAAAAATTTTTTCTTCTCACCCATTTTCATATGAGTTAAGGCAATCCAAAGCTTTGCGCTTCTAAAATATTGTGATGTTGGGTATTTATTCATTAGGGCGCCAAAATGAGAAAGAGTCCAATCATGGTGATTTCCACTTTCAAAAGACGAAATCCCTGCCTTAAAATAAAACTCATCTGACAAACCTTTATAATGTGGATAACTTTCTAAAATACCAGAATAAAACTGCGCAGCTTTTTCAAAATGTTTTTCTTTAAATTCTTTATCAGCTATTTTTTGCATATCATCTGCATGCCATTTATATGTTTTAAATTGTACGTAATCTTGACCTACATGCGAGACAGGATTTTCAGCAGGAGCTACACTGGCAATTGCTCTTTCAGCATGCCCGCCTCCATGCTCTGAAGTGTGTACAGCAATCGCTTCATGTGTAGCCGATGCATGAGCTGCCCCCTCTCCGTGCGATGTTTGATGTTCAGCAACAGCGCCATGTTCAGAAGCACTTTCTTTTGAACCGTAATATTTGTCTTGTTTTAATTTTTCAATTTGAAACTCTAAGCGTTTTACTTCAACGTACAGTTCTCTATTTTCCTTGGCCAATTTAAGTGCTACTTGCTCATATCTATTAATTTTCTCTGCTTTATGCTCAATGGCATGTAGCTCCGTTAAATCTACACTACATGCTGTCATGAGAGGTAAAACCATCACTGAAAATAGAATTTTATTTTTTTTACTCATAATGATTCCTCGCAATTCACTAAAACCTCTCTGTTCCTAAATATATTTCGGACAATTAAGAAAATAATTGAGGATTAATTTGAACACCTGACTACTTAGATTTAAAATGATTGAAACTTTTAAGGATTATTTATGAAATTTCTTCTCATTTTCACACTATTTGTACTATTTAATTTTAAAGCTTATTGCGAAGAAGCAGTCCCTGCTAAAACCGTGCAAATCGGTCTACAAATCCTAACTATTAATAACCAACAATATTTGTCACTTAATTTTCAAAACTATCTTCACTGGCATACCTATTGGAAAAATCCTGGAGATGCAGGGCTTGCCATAAAACCTCAATTTTTTATTGGAAAAAAAGAGTTAAAGTTGAAGGAATTAGAATGGCCAATTCCAACTCGATTTATTGAAAATGAAACACAATGGGCCTATGGCTATGAAAATAGTTATTCATTGTTTTGGAAACTTAGCAAAAATGATATCAATGTAATTACAGGAAAAGAAATCTTCTTAAGAACTTCATGGCTAGCGTGCAAAAACATCTGTGTACCCGGACAAAAAGAATTAAAATTTAAATTAGTTTCTAATGTGATTCAATTGATTAGTGGAGACGGATTAAATGGTGTTGATCCAACTATCCTCAGTGGACGTTTTAATTCATTACCAAAGGAAGCCCCTCCGCTTGATTATTTAGATATTAAATTATCTAAAGGAGCTACTGATAAATTCTTAGTCCTTACATATACTGTTAAAAATACGACTGATTTGAATTTCATTCAAAATACCAACTTATTTTTTCCTTTTCCACAAGCACCATTTGATTATCAACACGAGACAGTTAATATCGACAAAAATAATATTCAAGGATTAATACCTATTGCCTGGGATGGAGAATACTTAACTCCTCCAGAAACTTTATCAGCAACAGGAAAATTTAAAAAACCATATACTTTAAAATTTTTATTTAATGACCCAATAAAAAAACAAACCTTTGTCGTTGAAAAAAAATTCACCACTTTTGATTTAGTTACAATCTCTCTGCCTTCCTCACCTGCTCCTGAAGTTATTTCAACAACTGTGAAAGCAACACAGACATCTACAACTTCTTCAAGCTTAATTTATTATCTTGCGCTAGCATTTATTGGTGGTCTAATTCTCAACATCATGCCATGTGTACTCCCCGTAATTTCTTTAAAATTATTTGGATTAGTGAAATATAAGAATGAATCTAGACGTAGAATTCTTAGACATAATTTTTTCTATACACTAGGTATTTTATTCACTTTTTTTTTATTAGCGGGTACTGTTCTCATCTTTAAATCCTTTGGAAGCCAAGTTGGTTGGGGATTTCAACTTCAATCCCCCTACTTCATAGCAATTATGATAGTAGTCCTTTTTATTTTTGCTCTCAATATGTTTGGATTATTTGAATTTAACACTCCCGGTGGATCACACCTCGGAAATATTCAAACCAAAGAAAACTTAGTCGGTGATTTTCTCGGTGGTGTTCTTGCGACAATTCTCTCTACTCCTTGTAGTGCTCCCTTTCTTGGTACGGCACTTACTTTTGCTTTTACCTCAGATGCTGTTACCATTTTTTCTGTATTTACTATGATCGGTCTCGGGTTGGCATTTCCGTTTATCATCACTGGTATTTTTCCCAACCTGGTTTCGTTTCTACCAAGACCTGGTAATTGGATGAATACAGTAAAAAAGATCTTAGGATTTTCACTTATACTGACGGTTTTCTGGTTATTTGATGTTTATAATGCCTTAGTTGATGGTTCATCACATCTTCTAAAATTAAATCTTGTATTAGTATTTATTTTTATAGGTTTTTTTATTAAAAAAAAAGAAAGATGGTTTCGCCGAATATCTTTTCTGGCTGCACTGGCACTTTTTTTAAACTTATCGACCACTACCATTGTGGGTAGCCATGACGATCAAACTTCCCTTATTCGGGATAAACAAGCACATGGACTAAATTGGGAAGTATGGTCTTATGAAAAAATGGATACTCATAAAAAAAACCAACAAGTTGTATTTATCGATTTTACTGCTAAATGGTGTTTTACCTGTAAGGTTAATGAAAAACTTGTTTTAGACACAGATGAATTTAAATTTTTTGTACAGGCCAATAATCTCAAATTACTTATCGGTGACTGGACTAAAAGAGATGAAGTCATTGGAAACTTTCTTTTAAAACAAGGACTGGTGGGTGTGCCTGCTTACTTTATACAAAAAAAAGATGGAACTTTAATTAGCCTCGGAGAAACTATTACAATTGATAAAATCCAAAGTGCACTTAATTAATATTCAAATTTAGAAGGACTAGTCATCAACTTATAAATCACATCTCGAGGTGGTTGATTATCGTATAAAACTTGATAAACTGCCTCAAAGATAGGTGCTCGAATATCATCTCGTTTAATTATTAAGTAAACGGCCCTAGATGTTTTATACCCTTCAACAACTTTTCGTTGAGAAGAAATTATTTCTTCAGGACTACGTCCTTTCGCAATTTCTAATCCAAATGATTTATTTCGAGATAAATCGCCGGTGGTAGTTAAGATAAGATCTCCCATTCCAGAGAGCCCATAAAAAGTTTCAGATCGCGCATTATAAACAGCACCAAAGCGAAGCATTTCCGCAATTCCTCTTGTGACCATAGCAGCACGAGTATTATGGTTATAGCCTAGTCCTTCAATTATCCCTCCAGCAATGGCCAAAATATTCTTAAGCGCTCCTCCTAGTAAGACACCTTTTACATCATAACTCGCTAACGCTTTAAAATAGGGAGTATTAATCATGGGTATAACTTTTTCTAATATCGTTTTCGACCTTCCTGCAATTGTAACCAATGTGATTTGTTCTTGCATAATTTCGTGAGCAAATGAAGGCCCTGATAAAAAACAAAACAATTCTTTAAATCGAGGATATAAATCAAAATACAAATCATCTGATAATTCAAGTGTAATAGGGTCTATCCCCTTTGAAAGGGAAACTATCGGAATATTATTTTGTAAGTAAGTTAAAAATCTCAACTGATTTTCTTCAAAATAATTTGCAATTCCAGCACTAGGTAATGCTGAAATAATTAATTCAATATCAGTAATTTTGTATTGATCTACTTCATCCCAAGCAAGTGCCGCTTCAATATTGGAAGCTAGTTTGAGGCCTGGCAAATAAATTGAATTTTCACCTTTTTTGATATCATCATAGATATCTAAAGTTCGAACCTTTAAAATAACTTTTTCAAAATTAGATGAAAGAACTTGCGCAATCGCTGTTCCAAAAGCTCCAGCTCCTATAACTAAGGCAATCTTTTTTTTCATAGTGCTAACAATCCCTTAATTGTCGAAACTTTTTTATAAATATTAATAATTTCTTCACTCGTATCAAAAGTTTTTCGAGCAGAAACACTAATATAGTTTCCATTAGAAGACGATTTTTCTTCAATATCTAATCCATCTAAAAGTGCTATCACATGGTGAACTTCTGCTTTGGGGACTATAAATTTAAATAAATATTCAGTAGGAAACTCGACAGTTTCGTCTAGAACTAAACGCAGTTTCCATAGCCTTTCATTCATTTTATTTTCTGCAGTCATTTAAAATTCAAAAACCTGAATAGGTAATTTCTGTGCATATCTTAAAATATCCATGACTTCACGAGCACAAGCATTGCCTGCTTCTCGGTAAGTTATATAATCAACGGCTTCTTGTATTTCTAAGCTGGCACCTGGAACTGTTGCAGAAAATCCAACTCGTTTCAAAATGGGCAGATCAATAAAGTCATCTCCCATGAAAAGAATTTCCTCATCTTTATACCCCATTGCTAAAACTTTTTTATAGGATTCTCGCTTATCTTCATTACCAAGAAAAACAAAATCTAATCCTAGATTGTCGACAAAACGTTTTCGAATCGCAATGCTGTCACCACCAGAAATAACTCCAACTTTTAACCCTGCTCGCATAAGCATTTTTAATCCATGGCCGTCAAGTGAGTGAGTCGTTCTATTAAAACCGACATCCTCGCCTTCCCAGCTAATTCCACCATTGGTAAGAATTCCGTCAATATCAAATGCACACACTTTAATTTTTTTTAATTTTTCTTCAAATTGTTTTGCAATATTAGGAAGATTTTTCTTTTCATCAAGAACTCTGGCCATTACACAACCTCATGAATGCGAAGTAAACTTTCAACAATATTTTTAATCTGATCAAGTGGTAATGACGTGGTAGAATCAGAAAGTGCCTGATCTGGATGAGGATGAGTTTCCATAAAAATTCCATCTGCACCAGCTGCCACTGCGGCTTTGGCCAACACGAGAATTTGCTCACGCTTTCCACCTGTTATGGTCCCTAATCCACCTGGTCTTTGTACACAATGAGTTGCATCGTGAACTGTTTTCACTCCAAAACTTTTCATAATCTGAAATGAGGCCATATCTACAATAAGATTATTATAACCAAAACTAGATCCTCTTTCAGTCAATAGAATTTGATTTTTAGGAATTATACTATGGGCCTTATCTACAATATTTTTTGTTTCTTCCGGTGATAAAAACTGTCCTTTTTTTATTTTTAAAATTCTATTATATTTTTTAGCTGCTTCTGCTCCAGCGGCAATCATATCAGTTTGTCGACACAAGAAAGCTGGAATTTGCAAAACATCTACAACACTAGCAACGGCCATTGCTTGTTGTCTTTCATGAAAATCAGTGACAACCGGAATACCGAAATGAGATTTAATTTTTTCTAATATTCGTAGTCCTTCTTCTAGTCCTGGCCCACGGTAAGAAGTTATTGAAGTTCTATTGGCCTTATCAAAACTTCCTTTAAAAGTCAGTGTCATTTTACTTTCAAAAGGTTTTAAATCTTTAACAATTCGCTCTGCAATTTGCATCGCCAAAAGTTCACTTTCTAAAACACAAGGCCCGATAAAAAAATCTAATTTATTCTTATTCATATTTTATTTCCTATTAAGATCAGAAGCTTCGATGAAAGCTTTAAATAGTGGATGTGGAGAAAAAGGTTTTGATTTAAATTCTGGGTGAAACTGACAAGCTAAATAAAACGGATGATTTGCAAGCTCTATCATTTCAACTAAATTTAATTCTTTATTAAAACCAGAAATAGTTAAACCATTTTCTACTAATTTATTTAAATACATATTATTAACTTCAAGTCGATGACGATGTCGTTCATGTATTAATGTTTGGCCATAAAACTTTAGCGCCAAAGTATTCTTCTCTAGGGCACATTCATATGCACCTAAACGCATATTTCCTCCCTTCGCCCCTTCTTTTTTTTGTCCTTCCATATAATGAATTAAATGTGCGCCACCTGATGAAAATTCTTCAGAAGTCGCATCTTTTAAATCACACATATGACGAGCAAACTCGATTACTGCTAATTGTAAGCCTAAACAGATTCCAAAAAAAGGAATTTTATTTTCACGTGCATATTCAATAGCTTTAATTTTTCCTTCGGTTCCACGTGCCCCAAAGCCACCTGGAACTAATATGCCTTGAACGTCTTTAAAGACACTCGAAAGATCAGTGATTTTTTCTAATTGTTCAGAATCTATATAAACAGGTTTAAATTTTAATTGATTGGAAATTGCGGCATGATTTAATGCCTCATCTAGAGACTTATACGACTCTGTTAAATCGGTGTATTTTCCAACGATACCAATTTTCACTTCTCTAAGGGGGTGTGCGAAATTGTAAACAACCTTTTGAAGATCATCAATTTTAGGTTCAGGCGCCCAAATTCCCAACAACTCGGCCACTCGTTCATCAAGTCCTTGATCGTGAAAAGCTAGTGGGACTTTGTAAATAGAATCTGCATCTATTGATTGAAAAACATTTTTTCTTCCAACATTACAAAATCTTGAAATTTTATCAAGTGTATCTTCATCTACTTCTCGATCTGAACGACAAATAATTACTTGAGGCGACAGACCTTGAGACATTAATTCTTTTACTGAATGTTGTGCAGGTTTTGATTTTAATTCTCCAGCTGCTGCAATATATGGCAGAAGGACAAGATGTATAAACAATACATTTGCAGGTCCCTCATCATGAGCAAATTGACGAATTGATTCTATAAATGGCAGTGATTCAATATCTCCAACAGTACCACCAATTTCACCAATTAATAAATCTGCACTATCGCTGGCAATGTGAATTCTTCTTTTAATTTCATCAGTAATATGAGGAACAACTTGTACCGTTTTCCCAAGGTATTTTCCTTCACGTTCATTTTCAATTACTCGTAAATAAACCTGTCCAGTTGTAAAATTACTCTCTCGTTTTAATGTAAGGGTAGTGAAGCGTTCATAATGTCCCAAATCTAAATCTGTTTCTGCACCATCATCAGTAACAAACACCTCTCCATGTTGAGTTGGACTCATTGTGCCTGGATCAACATTTATATAAGGGTCCATTTTTAACATGGAAACAGAAATTCCTCTTCGTTGTAAAAGTCCTGCCAAACTTGCAGCAGCTAAACCTTTTCCCAGTGAACTGGCCACTCCCCCGGTAATAAAGATAAATTTTTTATGTTTTTTATTCTCTGCCACTTAATACCTCTTCTACTTTTTTGACATCTTCTAGATGATCAACGCCTATTAAAAGACTTTTTGTTTCCACTGCCCCAATACTGAGGCCAATTTCCAAGGCCCGTAATTGTTCTAATTTTTCTAAGTTTTCAAGACGAGTTTCATGGGCTTTAGAAAATTTCATCAAAGCTTGTGGACTATATGAATAGACTCCAATATGTAAGTACCAAAAATCATCATTAGTAATTGAAGTAAGATCTCTTTTACAAGGTATCGGCGCTCGCGAAAAATAAAGAGCTCTCCTGTCAAATTCACTGATAACTGCCTTAACTTTATTAGTATCCCTAAAAACTTCATCAAAATGACTCATTTTTCTTACCAAAGTCGTAATATCAAATGAATTCTGAAGATAAAATTCTGCTAATTTAATAAGATCTTTGGATCCCAGTAGTGGTTCGTCACCCTGTACGTTTATCACTAAGTCGTAATTTTTATTTTGAAAGAAACGCTCATAGGCCAATTGAATTCGCAGTGTTCCTGAATTTACAGCATCATCAACTCTAACTACATTTTGAGAAAAAGTTTTCACATGATCTTCGATGCGCTGATCATCAGTAACGACATAAGACTCAAAAATAATATCTGGATGTGAAGTGATGAGGCAATTTTCCAGAACAAGACTTATCATGCTCTTTGATCCAATCTTCACCAGTGGTTTTCCTGGATAACGACTGGAAGCAAAACGGGCGGGAATTAAAATGAGAACCCTTTTTTTGCTCACTTTAATGAACTCCAATTCAATGGTATAATTGAGTCATTATAGAGGATTAAAACCAATATGGCCCATAGAATCTACAATCACTTATTCCTGATCTTTATTGTCGGATATAGTTCTTTACTACATGCAGAAAATTTGCGTGGGACAGTTATCGATGACCCTAGTATTGCAAGACGCTGTGAAATTTTAACTGATAATCGGACTTTGAAGCTTGAAAATAAACAAAGAATACTTGCACTCATTGAAAGAAATAAACATTTACAAAAAATTACTCCAGAGAACAAAATATCCACTAAAAAGAAGTTAGAAACAAATCTTGGTCATCTTGAACATGAATTGCATTTAACTGAGCAGCAGATTCAATATCATGAAGAAAATATTGTAAGAAAAGGATGTCCTGGAATCTCGTTATAATTATCTTTTCAGAAACAAATTCATTTCCTATCATTTCTTAATGACAAAAATATATTTAATACCGCTTATTATTTGCTTACTCACTGCTGTTTACAAACCAATTAATGCTCAAGATGAAGTTTTGGACGATCAAACCTCAAATACTTCCGAACTTACTGATGGCCCACAGACCCTAGATGCTCCGGCAGCAGCTCAAACAGAAGCTATCCCTGAGATAACTACAGAAAAAACTCCGCTGGAAAAAAAGAACGGGCCAATTATTTCAGAGGAAGAATTACTAAAACCACTTTCTCCTGTACAAGAGACAAAAGTAAAAGCTGAAAAAATTAATGAATCCGAAATTTATGTCCAAGAAGCAGAAAAGTTTAAAACAACTGAAATTTATAAAAATTTACGTTTAAATGATGTAATCGAACAAGGACTGAGAAAAAATTACGATCAAAATATTCGTCAACAAACTAAACAACTTAATGAATTAGCATTTTCAGGAGTAAAGAGATCATTCTGGGTTCCAGAGCTAAAAATATCTTTGACTACGTCAGAGCAGAGAGTTTCTACAATCGGATCAAGTAGTGCTCCACTTACTCAATCAACTCCGATAGTTCCTACGGGGGCATTTGGTTTAGTATTAAGTAATTATACCGTTTTTAATTGGGGTAAGGATTATTCTGTTTATCTTAATAACAAAACTAGTTATGAAAGAAACCAAAAAGCATTAGATGAAACAAGACGAGAATTTAGATTAGATTTAATTTCACAATATTTTGGATTAATGGCCTTAAAAAATATCGAAAAAATAAACCTAGAACAATTAAAACAGGCCTCATTTGTTTATCGATTGAATAAAGAAAAGATAACTATTGGAAAAATATCTAAACAAGATTATTACCAAGCTCGCAGTGAATACTTGCGTAGTCAAAGTGAATACAGAACCGCAAAAATGGCCACTGACACTCAAGATGAAAATATGGCCTTTACAATTGCCGATGATGTGGGCACAAAATATGTCTTAACTGAAAATCTTAACTATAAACGATTAAAAATTAGTCTTGATGAATGTTATGAACTTTCATCTAAAAACAATCCGTCAATTTTAAATAGTAAAACGTTACTTGAGAATGCCAACCGCTCATATGACCTTGCGCTTAAAGAAAATCTTCCTCTTCCTAAATTCACAGTTAACTTAGGAGCTTACACTAAAAGATTTGGCCCCAGTACTAATAAAACAGTGTATGAAAATAGTTCTAGTGGCGGAAACATGGAGATTGTCGCATCTGTCAATGCATCTTGGAGCTTAACTGGAAGTGATGGACTTTTTAATTCTGATAAAATGGCAATAAGTTATATTAATAAAGAACTTTCTGCAAAGGATTTAGAAAAAAACAATCACCTTTCAAAATCTTTTATTCGTCAGTCGTATAATAATATTCTTTCTTTACAGAACCAAGTCTTAATACAAGAAGCAAGAATCCCTTCTCTACAGAAAACATTTGATACCGTATTAGAAAATTACTTGAACAATAAAACAAAATATTATGACTTTCATCTTGTATTATATGAATTGACTCAAACTAAAATACTGTTAGAAGAAACTAAACTTTTGCACTTGAGAGAAAAATTGGCCCTTGCAAAGTACTCCGGAGTTGAAGATTTTCCTGGAGAAAACTTTGAAAGAATGGCCGAAAGCAAAAAGGAGCAAAAATAAATGAAGTATTTAATAATTTTACTCACGATATTTTTTTCTAATTATGCCTTAGCAAACGAAATGGAATATTTAGATGCTAGCGAATTCTCACCTAGTTTTACAAATCGTTTTTCAGTTCAAGCAGATATTAATCCCAACCTAAGACAATTAACTTCAATAAGTAATTTTAATTTTGATTATGCAGCTAAACATAATGTTTATTGGTTAGATTTTAATTTTCAAATAAGCTCAGGCACATTTGATAAAATGACTATCAATAATCAATCAGCAACTTTATTAACAAATGCTGGACTTTTTAATGAGCGTGCCACTCACACCTCTCTAGGAGTTGGGGCAATGCTTATCTCGCACTACGCTCGTTCACTATTCTCAATGGACGACCTCTACGAAACAACTTCAGCATATCTTACCTATAATATGTTTAAAACGCCCTCAGTTGCCAATACATTTACTGGACCAGGAATGATGGCAAAATATTCTCTTTGTAAAAAATATTCCGATTTCTTTTCTGTCGGAGCAAATTTAAATTATGTTCTCTCAAGTGTAAAACGAGCTGAACTAGTCATGACTGAAACAAGTTCTTCAAAATCTCTCACTTTAAGTTACGTTACAATGGGTATTGATTTTATTTTTACTTTATAAAAGGCCACTTATGATTCCACGTTATGAAAATAAAGAAATTACTCAAATCTGGAGTGATGAAAATAAATTTACAACTTTTCTTCAAATTGAGTTAGAGCTTCTAAGGGCATTAGAACTTAAAAAGATTATTCCAGATTCCACAGCTTCTCATATTGAAAAAATTGCGAAAATTAATCTGACTAGGATTCTAGAAATTGAACTGCTTACCCGCCACGATATTATTGCTTTTTGTTCCTCTATCACTGAACAATGCTCACCTGAATTTAGTAAATTTTTTCACTATGGTGTAACTTCATCTGATATTATTGATACAACCCTCTCAATACAACTCAAGGCTTCACTTGAAATTGTTCTTAAGCACCTTAGTGTTTTCAATGAGACGTTAAAAACAAGGGCCATTGAGACAAAAAATCTAATTACTTTTGGCCGTTCACATGGGATATATGCAGAACCTATGAGTTTTGGACAAAAACTTTTAGGTCATTACGCAGAATTTGTTCGTAGACAAAATGATTTACAGTCCTTCTATGAAAATGAATTTACAATGCAATTATCAGGGGCCGTTGGCAATTACACAATACTTACTCCAGAAATAGAATTATTAGTTGCTAATAATTTAAATTTAAAAGTTGAACCTGTTTCAACACAAGTCATTCCTCGAGATCGAATTGCAAAACTTATCTCACTCACTTCTCTCTTGGCCAATTCAATTGAAAGATTAGCAGTTGAGATCCGCCATTTACATCACTCTGATGTAAATGAGGTTAGTGAGGGTTTTAAAAAAGGCCAAAAAGGCTCATCTACTATGCCTCATAAAAAAAATCCTATCTCTACTGAGAATTTAACAGGACTAGCAAGATTTTTGCGATCGCACCTTACTTTGGCACTAGAAAATTCTATATTATGGCACGAAAGGGATATCTCTCATTCCAGTGCTGAGCGGTTGTATCTGCCTGATCACTTTGGGATTCTTTGTTACGCTCTCGAGCGGTTTAATACGACTCTACTTAATTTAGAATTTAATGAAGACATCATTGAAAATAAAGTTACTGAACAGGCACAATATCTTTCTAGTTATTATTTGCATTTACTGATTCAGCTCTGCCCAACACTTACACGAGAAAAAATTTACTCAGTAGTGCAATCTGCATCTTTCAGTTTAGATCAAGATAATTCATTTCAAAGTTTTCATCAAAAGCTTGAGGCAGAACTAAATGTAACTCTACCTTTAGTGAGTGCAAATGATTTGAAATCACTTTATTTAAAACATGTAGATAAAGTTTTTTCTAGAACTATTGTCAACTAGAGTAAGTCATCTCGAACGCCCTTTAGGCCTTCAACTATTTTTTTAACTTCTTGTGAATCTTTAATCGGTGCTACTAAAATAACTTTATCATTTACGACTATCACGTGTTTTTCCATATTAATTAGTGCGACAAATTTATCAGGAGCATAAATAATATTATCAGTTGAATTTAAAAAGAATTCACCATCTGACTTTACAACGGTATTACTATGAGTTTCATCTACCACACTCGAAAGCGCATCCCATGACCCCAAATCATTCCAATCAAATTGAGCTGGAATAACTGATACTCTCGTTGATTTTTCTAATATGGCATAATCTAGAGAATCTGCTGGTATACGATCATAGACAGACTTTATTTCTGCAGGATTACCAATTGCATTTTTTAACGCCTCGTAATGTTTAAACATATCTGGAGCATGATTTTTAAATTCTTCGATTAATACTTTAACCGGAACAACAAACATCCCCGCATTCCATAAATATTCCCCACTTTTAATATATTCTTTCGCTAATTCAAAATGTGGTTTTTCTTTAAAGCGTGAGACCTTAAATGCTTCGGCATTAACCATTTCACCTTTTTGAATATAACCAAAACCAGTATGCGGAAAATGTGGAGTAATCCCAATTGTTACAATTTCATTTTTCAGTAGACAATAATCAAATGCTTTCTTGAGTGTCGTTTGAAACCCTTTTTCGTTTAAGATGACATGATCCGATGGCATAATGGCCAATACATCATTCTCCTCCACACCTTTCTTAGTAAGGTAAGCTAGCGACAATAAAATACAAGGTGCAGTATTTCGTCCTGACGGTTCAAGGATAATTCCATCAGAATTAATTTTTGAGTGTGTACTGTCACTACATAATTTTTTTTGCTCTGTAACTGTTACAACAAAACGTTGATCAACTTTAATTAAATGATTAAATCGATCACAAGTTTCCTCAAGTAAAGTTTTATTACCAATTAGTTTTAAATATTGTTTTGGATGAAGATGGGTTGATTCTGGCCAGAACCGAGTACCTTTTCCACCGGCCATAATTAAGCAATAAAATTTAGATTGATTCACAAAAATTCCTAAGGCATTTTTACAATAGTGTAATCTTGACCAATGAAAAGTGTTTTTTCTTTAGCTATATAAACTTTTGCTTCATCTACGGTATTAAAGGCACCTAAACTTACTCTGTACCAAGTTCCCTTTCCTTTAATATCAATTTGATTAATGATTGGATCATATCCTCTTGCTTTAAAGCCCTCAGAAAAATCTTCTGCCTCTTTTAAGGTACGATGACTTCCAAGTTGTATTGTCATTTTCCCACTTAATTCATCACTTGAATTTTTTGAACTTTTATTTTCATGAGTGGGTGCTTCTGTAGACATATTGGCCTCAGGGTGAGCGCCATGTGCAGAAACTTCTCCATGAGCTGGAGTTGTTCCAAATTCATCTGAAATTTTTTCTTGTAACTTATTTTCAATATCAGCACTATCAACCTTATGTAGATCTTGATTCTTTTTTATTTTTTCTAATTCTTCTTCATTAGTAGAAAGTAAATCAACAACTTTTTTTTGATCTGCTTGAGTAATCCCAGCAACCTCATAGGAATATTTTTTTCCAATTTTAATTCCCATAATAAATGAGGTAATAGCTATTAGAATCATAAAGATGAAAATAAGGGCTACTTCTTTTTTTGCGAAGACATATAATTTTGTTTTTGAATCCATACTAAAATTTTAATAGCGAAGATGATTTTGCGCAATAACCTTTTTACTGAAGTTCATTTTCTAAACCACCTATTTTGATCAATTATCCACCAATCACCAACTTGTGGCCATTTAATTATGGCCACAAGTCTGCATGGGAATGAACAACCAAGGAGTTCTTATGAAAAAAATCTTTAAAAATCAAAAAGGCCAGGGAGTCATGGAATACGTCATTATTTCTAGCTTAGTCGGAATTGTCTGTATTGTAGCTGTAAAGGAATTTGGCGGAGTAATCAAAAAACGTATTGAAGGCATGCAGCACTCAATTGTCACCAATATTGGATCTCAAAGCGGCTCATGATTAATCAAATATTGGCAATTTCGCTATTACTTACATCGGTCGTTTTAACGGCCGATCTATTTATTAAAAAAGACCACTCACTTAATAAATTGGTTAAAAACTTTGAAATTCAAACTCAAAAACTTCATGACAATAAAAAATAATAGAGGAAATGTCTCACTTATGGGGGCAAGTTTCACTGGAATATTATCATTATTCTTACTATTTTTAGTTTTAAAGATGCAAATTGAATATCAGGAAGCTAAATATAGAAAGAATTCTTATCTATGTATGAAATATCTTGTAACCAAAACTAATAACTATGTTTCTGAAATGACTAAACTGAACTGGTCACTTAGAGCCGCCTACATTGCCCAATCATCAGTTGTGGCAAGTGAAGAGGCCATTATTGTATTTAAAGGTCTTGTTCTTTATAGAAATGCTCTCCATCTTTCATATGTGAAAAATTTAATTTCAAACAACTACTGCACATATCCAGAATCCAGGGATTTTGTTAAAAACCTTCCATACCAAACAAAAAGTATTTTTATATTGGATACTTTGATTGATGAGACAAGCAAATTAAGGAATGCAGAATGGACAAATCTGATAACTATTTTTCCAAAAAGAATCAGAGCAAATCATCAATTCACTCTCTCCATTCATTACTCAATGGAAAATCCATTTTTACCAAAACTAAAATACTCAAGCAAGGAAGTAGGAAAAATGGGTTTGCTGAGCTTGAGTCACTCATATGGATCTCTATCATCTCGCTATTAATTGGTGAATTTATATATCTTCACAATTTTTTTTTAAAAAAACATTTTCACTTACAGCAGGAGTTTTCATATGAATGGAAGTCGATTAAATAAAATAATTCAAGATGATCCTAGTCATTCATTTCTAGAGCAAGTTAAAAAAAATGAAGATATTAAAAAAAGAAAAAATTTAAAATTAATATTTCTACTTATATTTACAAATTTATTTGTAGCTTATTTGGTCTATCCTAGTCAGAGCGAGAAAAATTTAACAATACAAACTCACTTAAAGATCCATCATCCAGGTTTTAAAATGATGATTCTTAATATTAATCCCCTAATGCAAATCGATACTGAACTTCCGGAAATAAAGATATCACTAATAACAAACCAGAAACATATTATTTTATCCTTAGGTTATCTTCACGAAGAAATTAAAAATGAACTCGAACCCAATAATAGGCGATTCAAAATTGAAATACCTGAACATCAAATGCTTGAACTAGGTGCCTTGGCCGATGAAAAACTGATAGCAATACCTGCAATAGAAAATAAAATACCAACAAATTTAAAAAAGGAATCTAGTTATGAAGTTAATATTTAGTTTCATTATAGTTTTTTCTCTATCAAGCAAAATGGCCGTTGCCAGGGATATTATCTCAATTGAACATCTTCAAAATATTGAAACTGCTATTTTGGTAAAAAATATTTTACATACTAAGTTTAAAATTCCTGAACCATTAATAAAAATAAGTTCTCAGAATAATAAATGCAGCGACAAGACAGATGCGATTTTGCAATTATGTATTTTAAAAAATGGTGAATTAATAATTAAAAAAATCAATAAATATGTATTAAAAAATTCTTTTAATATTTTTTTAGAAAATACATCAACACTAATTTAAAGGAGACTCAATATGTGGAATTTAATAAATAGCCGCCAAGATCTTGGCGGCCAATATAAAAACTATTTTTCGTGGATTGCAAATTTAGGTGTAGTACCTTTATTTTTATTAGCTTTTTTTCTTTTAGATCCAGCACCTTTTTTCTTAGCTGCTCTTCTATTTGTAGTAACTCTTGTTCGTGAAACCATAAAACCGCCCCTAATTGTCAACTATTCGCTATGTTTAAATTATAAGATGAGATTTTTACCTGTTTTAGGAAAAAGTGTCAAAACATTATTTGTACTTGCAGCCACATTCCTTTGTTTTTTTAATCTTCGAGCCTTTGCTGATGAATTGTCTCACGACGTCATACTTTCACGAGGGCAATCAATGGAGCTAAAACTACCACGTATGGTCAAATTTAATATTGGAAACAAGGATGTTCTTAATTACAAATTCAATGAAAAAACAAAAACATTGCTACTTAGGGGGACCAAGATTGGACATTCAGAAGTTCTCGTCTGGAATTCTGACAATCAAAAAGAAGCATATGAAGTATCTATAATAAGTAAAGTTCAAGAAGAAAAAATTTTTCATTTGTCGGCTTCCCTAAATGCCCAAGGAGTTAGTTCAAAAATTATTGGAACCCACATTGAAATATCAGGAGAAATTCAAACAAATGAAAATTATATCAATTTAAAAAAATTAATTCTAACAAACAAAGAAACAATTCTCGATTTTACTACTATTTCTAGTTCAGTGAAAAATAGAATTATTGCTGAAATTTATCAAAGATTTTTTAATGAATACAAAGACTCAATTAATTGTGAGGTACTGCGATCAGATATAATTTGTACTTATAGTGAAATTGATCCACCACCTGCGTCGCTAATAAAATACTACGTGGAAAAATACACAATTATATTCACATCTGAGCGAGCTCAGCATAATCAACAAAACTACAGTATGAGAATCAAACTCATTCAGCTTGAACAACTTGATGGAGAAGAACTCAGTTTAGGACTAGAACAGATAAACGGAACTCTTGGTGAATTATTAAGTTCACCAATTATGACTATTATTAAAAAAAATCAAGTATTACTGGCGAAAACAAATGTTTCTATAAGTACATTAGCTGAGCCTGAACTAGTCTTGCGGCCTGAAATAACTGGAGAAATTCAAATAGGTTCTGAAATCCCATTTTCAGTAAGTAAAAATTCAACTTCATGGAAATTTGCTGGATTAAAAATTAAAATTTATCTTGAAAATATAGGGGATCAGTTAAAAATTAATTTTGAAACTGAACTTACGCAACCTTCATTAACCTCGGCCAATCAAACGAGTGTTAGCGGAACGATTGGAAAATCTTCAGTCATCGTAACGCTTAATAAGCCCCTGAAAATATTTCAAGTTAGTTTAAGAACAAAAGGAAATCACTCTGATTCTATGCCTTACTTAGGCGCTATTCCTATCTTGGGTGAATTGTTTAAATCAAAAAGCAAGCAAGATAATTTTAAAACAATTACAGGCATAATTGAGGTAGTAGCTAATGAATAATATAATGATTTTTCAAAATTACAAAGAAGATATTTTAAATGTGTTTAAAGAAAACTATAAGAGAGCAATTTCTCAAAATGCAAATTTATCTTTTAATTCAGTTTTATCTTTGACTTTAAAAGAATTAAAAATCTATGAATGTGAAAACGAACAAGTAAGTTTTCTTGAAGAATGGTTCAACCTCGTCCATCATCAATCATACTTACAAAAAATAATTTTTGCACATGCTTTTAATGAGCTCATTTTCCATGGTGCAAATTATGTTCAAATTATATATGGTAACTTGAGAGAAATTTTAGATATTGATGTAATTAACGAAGAAGACTTTCAACTTTCTCTTGAAGTTTTAAGTTTAAAAAATAATTGTAGTTGGAATTTCTCTGAACCTTTTACGAGTTTTCAAGTAATACTCAAGAATATATCTTGTCGTGTTACGTTGATACATTTTTCAACTTCAGGTAATCAAAAATCAAAAATATTCTTGCGTTCACTTAAAACAACTCCCCTCAGCTTAGACAATTTTGGTTGTGATGCAGAACTTACAAACTATCTAAGAGATTTGATTCATCATAAAAAAAATATTCTTATTGCAGGTAGTACCGGTTGTGGAAAAACAACTTTATTAAAAACTTTATTAACAGAAACAAACCCCGAAGAACATGTCGTTATTCTTGAGGATACACACGAAATTTTTTCAAACTCACCTCAACATACTTCTTTTTTATCTAAAGAAAAATCAGGCAAGAAAAGTTTAAAAGAGTATTGCGCTTATTCACTACGAATGAGCCCCGACCGAATTATTCTAGGGGAAATGAGATCAGATGAAGTGGTTCCATTTTTATTGGCCATGAATACTGGCCATAATGGACTAATGAGTACCATTCATGCCAACTCTTCAATTGATGCTATCTCCAGACTTGCCCTGCTCTTTTCAATGTATTCCGGAAATAATGAAATGAGCTTTGAATTAATTACAAAGTTAATTTGTAAAAATATTGATTATATTATTTATCTTAAAGATAAAACTATCACAGAAATTTGTAAGGTTGTTGGCTCTGAAAAAGATATTCCATTTTTTGAAAAAATCTATTGAAATGTTTTTAAAATATCATGACCTAACTGGAGTGAGTGGTGTTGATCAAAATCTCTTACAATTAAACTAATTGATAATGTTGTCATTTCTTGAAAAGTAAAATGTGAGCCATTGGAATTTAGTTTACCCAAGAGAAGTTCTCTAAAATTGGGATAGCTATCTAAGTGGCTGCCTACAAATGAAAGTATTTGACTCTCCCCTTCTTTGTGGACAGTGATAGCCTTGAGGGAGAAGCCGTCTTCTACTTTCGCAACTATCTTTGTCATGGGAAGTTCTGCATTGAGACTCGACCCCACATAAACGGGTATAGATTTTCTTTTTGCCGGTAAAAGTGTCGAGGGGAATAGTACTTTTGCACCTAAAGTTGCTAGGGCCGTTGCTTCATCATATGACAAGATAGAAATATAATTAACTTCTTTTATAATTCTTGGATCACAAGAAGCAACTCCTTGGACATCCGTCCAAATTTGAATGGCACTTGCTTCAAGAGCTTCTCCTAGGAGTGCCGCTGTATAGTCAGAACCTTCTCTTCCTAATGTAGTGGTATTCCCTTGTAAGTCTGCCCCGATAAATCCCTGAGTAACTAAAATGGCCTTTTCATCAGCTAACAAAGGAAGAAGGTCAATTGTCGACATCTTAGAAATCATCGCTAGATCAGGTTCTGCTTTTTGGAAATGTGAATCCGTTTTAATTATTCGACGAGCATCTATTAAGTCAATTTTTCTAGACGCCATTCTTAAACGCAATAGATCAGACATCAAGAGTGAGGACATTCTTTCACCTAAACTATAAAGCTGATCCATTATTTTTGGAGTGTAAGAACAATCTTGTAGTATTAAATTTCCAATTTCTTTTAATTCACTAAATAGCTTTTCAAGTTCTGTCAGTACCAGAGAACTTGTAAAGATTTCATTAGCAATATTTAAATGTTTTTGTACTATATCATTTATCAGATGAGTTAGTGTTTCTTGATCACCTCGAAGGGCAGCTTGTGCCACGTATTCCAATTGATTAGTAGTATTTTGAGTAGCTGAAATAACAACAATTTGAATGAATGGATTGTTTTCAATAATTTGTGAACAACGTAGCATGGCACTTCCATCAGCCACACTACTCCCACCAAACTTTGCAACAATCCATTTATTCATTTTTATGCTCTTGTTAATTTTTTGTGATTAGTCTTGCTTGGAACAAGTGCTTTATCACCTAAACGACGCTTTTTATCTTCTTCATAATCAGAAAAATTTCCATCAAAATAAACAACTTGGTCACCTTCAAAAGCAATCATATTGGTGGCAATTCTATCTAAAAAGAATCGATCATGGGAAATAACGACTGCGCATCCAGCATATTCCATTAAGGCCTCTTCAAGTGCTCTGAGGGTATTTACATCTAGATCATTCGTCGGTTCATCCAAAAGTAAAACGTTTCCTTCTTCTTTTAACATGGCCGCTAAATGAACTCGATTTTTCTCTCCACCAGATAATTCCTTAATTCTTTTTTGTTGGTCTTCGCCCGCAAAATTAAATCGAGAAATATAGGCTCGAGCATTTACTTCACGGCCTCCAAGTTTTAAAAGGTCTAGTCCGCCTGATATACATTCAATAACTGTTTTATCTTGATCAAGTGTACGGTCTTGATCTACGTATGCAAGCTTAACACTGTCTCCAATTTTGATAGTTCCTGTGGTCGGTTTTTCTTTACCTGTAATCATTCTAAAAAGAGTAGTTTTACCGGCACCGTTTGGTCCAATAACTCCCACGATTCCCCCAGGAGGGAGCTTGAAATTTAAATTTTCATAAAGCAATCTATCTCCATAAGCTTTGGAAACATTTTCAAATTCAATAACCATATTTCCTAAACGTGGCCCTGGTGGAATAAATAATTCATTTGTTTCATTTCTAGATTCGGATTGAACTTGTTGTCGTTTTTCGTATTCACTAATTCGAGATTTTGATTTTGCTTGTCGTGCTTTTGGAGATGAGCGAATCCATTCTAATTCTTCCTTCATCGCTTTTTGTCGCTTAGACTCTTGTTTTTCTTCTGTTGCCATGCGTTTTGCTTTTGTTTCTAGCCAACCAGAATAATTCCCCTCGAAAGGAATTCCCTGACCTCTATCCAATTCTAAGATCCAACCTGCGACATTATCCAAGAAATATCTATCATGGGTTACAGCGATAACTGTTCCCTTATAAGCTTGTAAATGGCGCTCTAGCCACCAAACTGTTTCGGCATCTAA
>JAVHRK010000172.1:0-30392 GCA_036171615.1 Bacteriovoracaceae bacterium | reverse complement strand
TGAGTCACGTTGAACTTAAGTGGGCTGGCTAAATGGCACCAGCCACTAATTAAATACTGAGAGGAGTGTTCTATGTCCAAAGTTTTAACTATATTATTAATCTTTAGTTTGTTTTTAGGATGCACAAAATCATCAGATAAAAATAAAATAGTACGCATAGGAATTAGTTTATGGCCTCCATACGAATATTTATACTTGGCACATGAAAAGAAAATTTTTAAGAAATTAGGTCTTAATATTAAAATCGTAGAATTTTCTTCTATCTCCGATATGCGCAAGGCTTTTGAGCGAGGACAATTAGATATAATTGGAAGTACTCTTACTGAGTTTGTTATGGCCCATGAAAAATCAACGATTGATCCTCGGATTTTTTTTATTGTTGATAAATCACATGGAGCAGATGTCATTATATCTAGTTTGAAAATTAAGAATATTAAAGAATTAAAAAATAAAAAAGTTGCAGTCGAGACCGGTTCTATGGGAGTTAATTACTGTTCCGCGCTCTGGAGTTGAATAAAATTACTCTTCAAGATATTACAATGATACCGATGGCACAAGAATTTATGTATAATGCTCTAAAGACAAATGAGGTTGATGCTGCAGTAACATATCCTCCATTTTTAACACAAATTAATTCTAAGTTAAAATTAAATCAGATCTTTTCAAGTAAAGAAATTCCTAGTGAAATCATTGACGTACTTTTAACCTCAAAACGCTTCATGGATCTTTATCAATATCAACTTGTGAAAGTTGTGAATGGATTTGAAGAGGCAAAAAGACTGGCAACCGATAATAATTTTGATGCTTGGAATATTATGGCCAGTCGTGAACATCTGTCAGTGGCTGATTTTAAAACGGCTATGAGCAATGGGGTAGTATTGATTCCCTATAATGATCAAGAAAAATTATATTTTACAAATGGTGAATTAATAAAGTTAATTTCACGAATGTCTAACGCATTATTTGAGATGAAGCAAATTGATCAGATTACTCCACATGCTGTCCCTGTATTTATCCTAGGCAAAAGATGAATCTATTTATGCTTAAGAAGTCACCAACTTCTGTAAAAAAAAATTATTCTTATCTCTATTTTGTTTGCTTCAGTCGTCGCAATTTTTTTTCTTGTTTTTTTTGAATATAAGTATGAAAAAGAAATGCTTCTGGAGAATAAAACTCATGATGCACATATTCTTACCAATACGTTATTGGTAGTTGCTGAGGCGATGAAAGATAAAGTCTCTGTACAAAGAGCTTTAATGGCAATTGCCGCTCAGAGAGATGTTAATGGAATTTATTTTGTAAATAATAAAGATAATATTGTATTTGCTGCCAGTTCAAATAAGATTCTCGGTAATGTTTTCCCATTTGATCCAAAATTTATTAACCATGCTATTCAGGAAGTTGATTTTGACACAGAAGAGTTTTGGATTTCTCTTCCTGTAATTATTGAAAACTCCTACTCGCCCGGAGATATACCCAGTGATAGTACAATTGTGATGCGCTTTTCGATATATGGTTATGGTAAAAAGTTTTTAACCAGAATCTATAAAGAAATAATTGTTATTGTTTTGGTTTTGATTTTTGCATCTATAGTTTTGTATTTTTTTCTTCATGAATGAATTATTTCTCCTATTGATTTGTTGATGGAGACTATCAGAAAAAGACGTAATGGTGATAAGACTGCTTTCTCCAATTTAGTGGGAGATAGTGAGATTGCTGCTCTAGCTTCAACCTTAGATAGTCTCTTAGTTGAACGTGTTGAAAAGGAAGAAAAATTATTAGTTGCTAAAAATAATGCTATGGCCGCGAACGAAGCTAAAAGTTCATTTTTAGCTATGATGGGACATGAAATTAGAACACCACTTCATAGTATTATGGGTTATGCCGATATCTTAGCTACAAGTGAATTAAATCCTGAGCAATATAAGTTTATCCATTCGATTCAAAAAGCGAGTGATATTCTATTATCAGAAATAAATGATTTATTGGATTTTTCAAAGATAGAGGCCGGAAAATTAAGTTTAGAAAATGTTGATTTTGAGATAGCACAAATAGTTCAAGACTCAATTGATTTTTCTCTTCCTTTAATTGATCAAGACCATATAAATATTTCTTCTTCCATCGATAGTAAATTGCCTAAATTGGTGAAAGGTGACCCTTTACGATTAAAACAGATTCTTTTAAATCTGCTTAGTAATTCAGCAAAGTTTACCTGTATAGGAGAAATTAGTATTCGTGTGTTTTTAGTATCAGAAGAAAATGATAGTGTGACCTTACGAATTGAGGTTTCTGATACTGGTATTGGATTGAGTGAGACAGAAATTGAAAAATTATTCAAACCTTTTACTCAGGCCGATTTATCTACTACAAGAAAATTTGGTGGAACAGGTTTGGGGTTAACTATTTGTCGAAAGTTGACCGAATTAATGGGAGGAAATATTTCAGTAAAAAGTACTCCTCAAGTTGGTACGACGTTTATTGTAGAATTATTATTAAAACTTGCTGACAAGATCGGAGTTGAAGTTAATCACTCAGCTATCAGTAATCATCATCAATTTACGGAGCAATATATTTTAGTTGCCGAAGATAATTTAGTGAATCAGCAATTAATGAGCATTATGCTTAAACAAAATGGACATAAAGTTGATGTGGTTAGTAACGGAGCAGAGGTTATTGATGCTGTTAAAAAGAATAAATATGATATGGTACTTATGGACGTGCAGATGCCCGTCATGGATGGACTGGAGGCCACTAGGCAAATTTGTACACTCAGTGATGATAATAAATTTTTACCAATTATAGCAATGACGGCCAACGCTTATTCTGAGGATATGAATAGTTGCTATCAAGCGGGTATGAATGACTTTTTATCTAAACCAGTTCATTTGGACGTACTGACAACTACAGTGGAAAAATGGGTGCATAATATTCATTGAAGTGGCATAAATTCTTGGCAACAAAAATGTTAAGACAAAATGATTATCTGACTAAAATCATAGGAACTAGGCTGTTATTTCCGGCACCTCTTTAGTGGTAAACTGCTTTATAATGTAAAATTAAAGCTATATGAACTAACGAAGGTGGAACCTATGATTAAATTATTATATCGAACATTTATTATTTCGCTTATATCGGGGGCGTTGGTTACTCAGTCGTTTGCACAAGTTGGGGTTTCGGGGCGAGTAGATGTATCAGCACCACCCGTAGCAGCTGAAGGAACTGTTGTTACTAATGCTGATGGTTCGAGGCAGGTGACAAATACTAAAACGATTAAGGGGTATAAAGAAGAGACCTCGATGTTGAGTTCGGTGACGATGGCCGGAGTGGGGTTAGTTGCTTCACGGTTGTATAAGTATCAACCAATGACAATGGATGTGATGGCTGCAGCTGCAGGTGGAGCGGCTTTTATAGTCGGTGAAGTTATGTCATCAAAAGATGTTAATGATGAAACGATGAAAATAGTTACTAAGACTGATGGTACGACTGATAATACGCAAGTTGCTACTTTAGAAAAAATGAAAGCCTCATTAGAGAAAGCTAAGAAAGGTACAGAGACTAAAAAGAAAATTCAGACAGTGGCTGCGTTAGCGTTTGGAGCAGCAACTGGTATTGCTGCTTATCAGGCATTTACTTTGAGTTCGTCGATGACTGCTTGTGCTTCAGCGTTTACAGCAGATGCGACTTATCATACAGGGTTAGCTACACAATATGCTTCCAATGAAGCAACCATTGCGCTAGCTCCACCAGAAACAGCTTTAGCTGCTGCATGTACAGGAAGTATTCCCGTCGTAACAGGTTTTGCAACAGTTCTCAATGCACCGATACCAACTCCCTCACTCCCAAATCAAGTGACGACAGCAACTATGGCCACCGCAGTTACAACATCGGTAGGAATGTGCCAAGGGCCTAGTAGTGCTGCCGCTTGTCCTATTGCACTTTCTAATTATAAATTATTCACAACTGCATCTGTGCCAATTTCTGTTGCATTTAATGAATCAACTTTTGGTAGACGATTATTTACTCAAATGCTTATGACTGAAAAACCAACTCAAGAATATATTTTTGAAAGCATGTTAAATTTCCTCCTACCTCGTGCTGAAGCAGGTACGACTGAGCTTTTGTTTGGAGCAGGAGGAGTTGCCGCTGGTTTATTATTATCAAGTAGCCTTGGAGTTATGGTGGATACATTTATGTTTACCCCATTACGTAGAGGGATGGTATGGGGCGTTCTTGCTGGATTAAGTTTCGCAGCCGCACAAGGAAGCCAGGCCAATATCGATAAACTAAAAGAACAAATTTCCCAAATCGACGGCATCATTGCTTCCTTAAAAGCAAATGGAACTGGAGCATCAGGAAATGCAGTTGGAGTCAGCACTGTTATCGGAAAAACTTTTGGAACTAGTGGGGGAGGATTTTTGGCCTCAACTCCAGACGGCAGTAATGTTCCATGTCTTCTAGGCCCAGGAAATACTCAGTGTCCATCACTTGCTAATGCACTTTTAAAAAGTCCAGGTTATACAACTCTTCCAGCTGATATTCAAAATACAGGTTCGATGCTTGGTAAAACGATGGATCAAATTCAAGGACAATCTGGAATAACAAGAGATGCGATGGGAGCGGCCGATGTAGCAAATGGTACTTCTGGAAAACTACAAGGTGCCATTGCCAGCGCAAGAAAAAATTTAAATTCTCAATTAGTTAAAATGGGACAACCTGCAGTGGATTTTAATAAAGTACAAGATAATTTATTAAATCAATTAAACAAAACAACTCAAGATGCGCTTAATAAATCTGGAACAACACCATCTAAGTTTTTAGCTTCAACGGGAATGAGTGCCTTATCGACCAGTGCTAAACCAACTGACGCAAAAGCTGCAATAGCTAAAACATCATTTGCAAAAGCAGTAGGAGGAAAACCAGCAACTGCAAGCGCTCCTGCTGCTTCAAAATCTGGTAGTTTTAATTTTAATGATTCAGCTTCACAACCAGCAACGGAAGCAGCTCCCGAAGTTGCAAGCGCTGATGTAAATGCAAAATATGAATTTGGAGCAAATGATATAAATTCAGATTCTAGCGCTTCAATTTTTAATTTAATTTCTGAGCGATACTTTAAATCAGGCTATCCTAAATTATTAGATGTTAGTTCTGAACCGGTAAAGAAATAGTTATTTATATTTGAGGTACGTATGTTGAGAGCAATTTGGAAATTTTTTATTACAGGGTTATTATGTAATTCACTTTTGCTTTTCAATCTTCATTTTGTCATGGCCGCTGAAGTAGACTTGATCACGCAACGACTTGAGATGATGAATATTAATTTGTCGAAGCTTACTCCGGGAAGTGCTCAAGCAGTACAGGCCTTAAAAGATATTAATCAATTAAAAGCACAAAAAGTAATTCTTGATAGACAAACTAGTTCTCAAACAAATTTGGAACAACAATTTGCTCATACTGATCCCAATGCACCAGAGTATAATACTTTGAAACAACAAGTAGCAGATGCTCAAGATCAAAAACAGCTTACAATGAAACAAGTTGCAATTGAATCTAAGCAAATTGCAGATAGAGCAGCTACATCAGCTGCTGAAGCACAAAATGCTGCATTGAGGGCCGCAGGGGTAACTTCAGATGTGGTTGCGAGTGCAGCACTGGCACAATCAACAGCGGTACTTAATGAAGCTATTACAGCTCAAGAGGGTGCTGCTGCAATGGCGACGTGGATCTCGGACAGAGCCACTGCTCAACGAGTTCAGGCAAAACAACAGGCCAATGTCTATCTTGCCACTATTTGTCCTAAAACTCACCTCGATGCACAAGATCGACCTGTGACAGTACCTTGTACAGAGGCTGATATTGCAAATTCTGAACAAAGATATAATGTGCCAGCATTAAAAGCTGCTGAAGATGCAAAGCTTGCAGATACAGAAACACAAAAAGCTAGAATTCAAGAATTAAAAGATCAATTGCCAAAACTAGCTTCAGATGTTGACGGCCAAGCGAAAAAAATCAAGCAAGATATGAAAGGTCATATAATGCTTTCAGTAGGTGATTTTAAAGATGTAAATAATCGAACATTTGCTGACGGAACAAAAAAAGCTTCAGAAGAAAATCA
Organism: Bacteriovoracaceae bacterium; assembly: GCA_036171615.1. Taxonomy (GTDB): domain Bacteria; phylum Bdellovibrionota; class Bacteriovoracia; order Bacteriovoracales; family Bacteriovoracaceae; genus Bacteriovorax. The sequence goes on along the minus strand of JAVHRK010000172.1, from coordinate 24,280 downwards.
AGCGGAGTACGACAAAGCACTTCATGCAGATATAACAATGGTTATTTTAGGAACAGTAACAACACGATTAATGAGTTGTACTGCCATTCCAGTGGATACACAAGTTCCAGATATGTTGATTGCTTCAACCGCTGGTACGGCATTTGTTGCAGGTGAAGTCGCAGAGTATACAGATATAATAGCGGTAAAAAATAATTTACAAAATTTATTAAAAGATATTAAAGGTGATCCAAACGATAGGCAATTAGCTTCCTTGGAACAATTAAAAGCGACTTATATAGCAATTCAAAATGCAACAAATAGCAAAAAAGTTGCAAGACAAGCTTCGCAAGCTTCTTTTTATAATGCTGCACAGGCGGCAACTGCAGAAGCGGCCATGCTTGTGACACTTAATACTGCTTGTTCAAATGAAATAAATTCTAAAGTTCAAAAAGGTGTGAGTGCTGCTAATAATTATGCAATGAGAGGGGCAATTAGTTGTATCCAGTGGGCCATGTGTGCCTGGGAAGGTTGTCCTGAACCCCAATATTTGGAGAAAGGGGCGTGTGCAACAGCTGTAATTGCAGTTATAGATGCTGGGACGTGCGCAAGTGGGGGGAGTTCTTCAGTAGGGATGAATGCAAGTAGAAAAAATACATGTGAAGATAGAAATGGTTCAGGTGCACATTTGCATAATCAAACAACAGAGCAACCAACACCTAGTAGAACTGTTAGTACAGGTGTCACTGGCAAATGTATAGCAATTAAAAATGTAGGATCAGCTGCTAATAGTGCCTGTGGAGGAACTATTTTTGCCAAAGATGGAAAAGGTCCATATAGCAGTTGTGATACAGCAGATAGAGCTTACGAAAAAAATAATGTGAGTTGTCCTTTAAATTCACTTGATGGAACCCTGGATCCAAATTTCTATAAAATTAATGACAAAATTATTTCTTCACAACCTGTTAAAAATTATTTTGAAATTGTCTCCAATTTAATATTTTCAAGTGCTGACGCTGGAATGTTGAGTTCCATGGGGGTATCAAAAGCTGCAGTCGTTGAATTTATAAAAAATCAAACACCGATTTTTGCAAACGCAATTGACACCCAATTATCAGCTCCTGTCTGGCGTTCAATTGCATGGACGGCATTGGGAGATTTGGTCGGTACAGCGCTAACAACAACCGATTCAATGTTAGATCAAATCCAGAGAGATATTGACCAAATTCAATCAATAATAGATGCTGTTCATAAATCTATTGGGTTAGGAAGTAAGGGGGGATTGGGGTTTGGATCAAGCACAGACAATGCAGCACCAACTCAAACTTTCGAAGCACTACCATGTGTTCCTGGTACCAATTCTGGAAATTGCCCGTCAGTTGTAAAAGCTGTCTCAACTGCACCTGCATTTCTAGAGCTACCACAATCAGTACAAGCACTATCTGCCAAAACAGCAAAGGTTGCGGATGCTCTAAGCCAAGCAACAACCCTGAGTAGTGGGACAATTGCTGGAATGAATTCCCTTGGTTCAAGTGCCAAAGCGATTCGAGCTGATTTAGTACAAAGACAATTAAATTTACAAAAATTAATGGCTACTACTGGAAGTCCAATAGATATCGCAAAAGAAGTTGGAAAATTATCTAATAAGCTAACAGATATTACTAAAAGTGGTTTAAAGAAAAGTAATATGTCTGCAAAAGAAATGAATGCTTTGATGGGTGGGGGAGAAAGTAAACTTCCTAATACCGGCAAAGAAAATAATTTAAATAAATTAAGTAAGAATAAATTAGCAAGTAATAAAGTAATTTTACCTGACGCAACCTCAACTTCCTCAGGAACTGATAGCGGACAACTAGCGGGTGTCACTGTAGATAATAATAAAACTGCGAACGCTGATGGTTTAACTGATGAAGAAAGAGCAGCACAAAATTTAAGTGATCAAGAAGCAAATTCGACAGATAACTTTAATAAAAAAATAAATGGCACCGGTATAAGTGAAGATAATGGCTATACATTATTTGAAGTAATAACAAATCGCTATAAAAAATCTGCTTATAAAGTATTATTTAAGAAAATAGAATAAACTATTTCCAGATGTCTTCAATCTTAATAGCGGTCATATCATTTTTATTAAGTGAAGCAAGACCCAATTCGTCTTCAATTGTACGTAGAAGAGAATAAAAATTATAGGCCTTATCACTGCTACTTCCCATTTTTACATTCGCTCCAAATAAAAGAGTGTAAATATGGTTGGCCGATGATGTTCCTTCATCAAAAGTAACAACAACTAATAAGTCTTTTGGAAAATTTGGAGAATGAAAAAGTTTATCAAAAGTGGCTTTGAACCATTTATCGGCAAAGGCCACACCAGTATCATGGCCATCATTTTTTAAGTTGGGAATATACATTGAGTATTCTTTGAGGGAATTATTTGTAAGATCTGAAAAAAATTCTGAAGAATTAACAATCTTTTGACATCGAGCTGGATTAGTTTGAATATTTGAAAATAGCATAAAAGGATTATGTTTTCTGGCGTAATTCTTATAAGTTTTATCATTAAAGCAATTACCTGGATAATCTTCAGCATAAAGTCTCCAATCCTTATTAGTAGCCTCCAGCAAATCACCGATATGTCTTTCATTAAGAGTAATAACTTTATCATGGTTTACATTAAAATTAGATCCTGCAACCATTGCAATATAATTACCTTGTGAGGGATGGATAGAGGCATGGAAATTAGTAAGTAGGGCACCCTCATTTTTTAATTGATTAAAATAAGGCTGAGTAATTACTCGACTATATTCTGAATTTTCGAATACAATATATAAAACTTTATTGAAATTATTTCCAGCAATTGCATTTGCAAAAATAGAAATAAATAGAGAAAGTGCAAGTATAAACTTTTTCATAGGGCCCCCAGTATATGTTAGATAAAAAATTAATAGTCAGTCAATTAATTCACCAATTAGAAGTTGATCTTAGTGCATTGGAAGCAGCTGCCCATTCTACCAAAGAATACGTAACTGATGGAGATGTTAAGTCTGATGGAAAATATGACACTCGGGCCATAGAAGCTTCTTATTTGGCCGGAGCTCAAGAAAAAAGAGTGGAGGAAATTAAATTAGATATTCAGATGTTAAAGGATTTGGAATTGCATCCTACAACGACTGCCCAGCTTGGTTCTTTAGTAAAGATTAAATTTAATAATGAAGATCGTCTTTATTTCATATCAAGTACGGCCGGTGGAAGTATCGTTGATATTGAAGGAACATCAGTTCTGGTCATCTCAGTCTTTTCACCTATCGGAAGTGAAGTTTTAAATCTATCAAAGTCTGATTCTTTTGAAGTGGAAACTCCTGCTGAAACCAGACATTATCAGGTAAGCGACGTTTATTAAAATTGGTAATGAATTCCTGCCATTAAATCAAAATCACTATTCGTTTTAGAAATAATATTTAAAGTAAGTGCCGATTTAATAAAAATTTCAACTGGTGCTTCTTTAAAATCATGAAATGCACCTAATGAAGCTGATGGGCCGGCCACAAAATCATTAAAAATTATTTTTCCACCTACGCCGTAAAACCAATTTAGATTTTGGTATTGTTTTCTCCATTCGTAATGAGAACTAATTCTTAATTCACTTTTACCATCTAAGTTATAAGCGAGTGTCGAATGTAAAACTTGAGTTGCATTAAAAAAATAATTGGCAGAAAGTCCAGTCGGGGCTCCAAAAACGGCACCAACACCCCAAGATTTTGCTTGTGCATAAGATTGAAGTAATAAAAATGTGATTATAAGGCAAAAATACTTTTTCATAAATACTCCCAAGTTAAACGGTGTGATATATACGATCGCCAGCATCTCCAAGACCTGGAACTAAATATCCTTTTTCATTAATAGTCTCTTCTTGATTGAGGGCGAAGACTTCAACATCTGGATGAAAGTGATGAAGTTTTTCTAGACCTGCCTTACTCACTAAAATACTTAAAAGTTTAATTTTTCCAACTTCATAATTTTTTAAACGGTCGATCGCTGCAATCGCAGTATCAGCAGTGGCCAAAAGTGGCTCACATAAAAGAATAGTTTTTCCCACATGAACAGCTGGGAGTTTGAAATAATATTCTACAGTATTATGGATAAATTTATCTCTATAAATACCAATATGTCCGGCGGAAGCAAATGGCAACATTGAGAGAACTGCTTCTTGGACAGGATTTCCAGCACGCATAATAGAAACAATAATAGGTGCATTTATAATTCTTGTAACTGTCGTTTTAGCAACTGGTGTTTCAATGGACACTTCTTCAAATTCTGTCCAATCATTCATTGCTTCATACGCCAAAACACGAGAAATCTCTTTTACTAATTCTCTGAATTCAAAAGATGATGTTTCTTTATTTCGAAGTAGACCTAGTTTATGTTGGAGTAGAGGATGTTTTAATTGATGAAATTTTTTTGTCATATATTTTCCTTTAAAAGCCTAATTAAAAAACTGTTCCGTCACTTATAATGTTAAGAGGAGGAGTTCCGCCCGCTCTTTTTTGTGCAGCTATTTTTCTTCCGGCCCACCAAGATCCGCCTTCCAAGACTTTTGCCAGAGGGAATTCAGCAGGCGTTTTACCTAATTTCTTTTGAATTCGGGAAGCTAGTTCATCGAGAAGAATAACAGTCATTGCACGCCATTCGACTGTAAATGGTTCATCAACGGTTACACCTGTTGTGAGAAACTTTTCGTCTTTAGCACTAATAAGTCCTAAGTCTAAAAATAAACCACCATTTCGATATTCTGGAAGTCCCGTTAATTGTTCGACGTCGTGAACTTTTATGCCAGCAACAGTACAAGCATCTAAAAGAGAATAGGAAAGCCATTGGGAGAGTTTGTGGAATGGGACTAAACTTTCAAAAGAATCTTTTTGTCCGAGTGCTTGATGTGACCAAGTATCACCTAACGAAATATTTTCTAAAGTTTGTCTTGTTGGCCAGATAGTTCCTAAATGTTTCAAGACTGAATCTAGAACTTTTAAGGCCGAAACAGAATTATCTTTTTCTAAAAAGAGATCAAGTAAGTCACTTGGGCGCTGATTAGGAAAAATTTCTGGATTATTTTTCAGTGTTCGACCTAATGAATGGAGAAGCTGGAGTCGACCTTCTGATCCAGTCAGAGGATTAGAATCACTGACTTGAAAATCATTTTTTAATGAATCTAGGGTAAGTGACAGTAATGCTTTAGCATCTGTTTCAAACAGATTTTTAGAGCTAAAGCGTTTATTTAAAAACATATGAAAACTTGCAACTCCCAAACCTTCAGAGCGTGTAAATGTTTTATGAGTTTTTTCTTCAGACCATTTCCACGTATTTCCGGCACCTGCATCCAGCAGAACAGAGGGGATGATCAGATCAATAAGCATACGCACTTTTTCAATTGATGACTTGTTTGAAAAATTCAATTCAGGCCACTCTAGGCGGTTTATTCCACCTGGTCTAAAATGGGCCAAGCGCGAGTGAAAAGGAATATTGAGATCTGGATAATTCTCTAAAATTACCTGATGGACAAAAGTTACCACTTCATCCCACTTTTCAGGGTGGTAATTAAAGTGACCATTGCCTTCAACATTTAAATCAAATAATTTTTTACATCTCTCGCGAATCGCGATTGTAGAGAGGATGTAATCACTTTTTTTTAGTTTCATCGATGGCCCTACCTACTACGGTTTTTAGTTCTGCATCAGTTTTCACAGCACCAGATGTGAAGTACCCCGCTGCTTTTTTTGCTTCCATTTCAACTTGAGCATCTTGTGGAATAAGATCATCAGGAATAGAAATTCTATTAACAATTTGAATACCGCTTTTTGTAATAGCATCAAATTTCATATTGCTCATTGAATGCATATTGTGAATTTTTTTAATCCCAAACCAATGTAAAACGTCTGGCATTAGCTCTTGAAAGCGTGCATCTTCTACTCCTGCAACACATTCAGTGCGATGAAAATAGGTAGCGGCACTATCACCACCCTCTTGGCGTTTTCGAGCATTATAAACTAAGAATTTTGTTACTTCACCAAGAGCTCTTCCTTCTTTTCTATAATAAACGATAATACCTACGCCACCTCGTTGTGCTGTACGAGCAGCATCTTCAATTCCATACATTAAGTAGGGTCTGCAGGTGCAAATATCTGAGCCGAAAACATCTGAGCCATTACATTCGTCGTGAACTCGACAAGTGAGTTCAATCTCTGTGTTGGCCAAGTCTTTTGGGTCTCCAAAAATATAAGCAGTGGTAGAACCAATCGGAGGTAGTAAAACTTTTATATCAGGTCTAGTGACAAGTTCTGGAAACATTCCGCCGGTTTGTTGAAAAAGAACTTTTCTCAGTTCCCCTTCATCAACACCAATCCTTTTAGCAATTCCAGGTAAAAACCAAACGGGTTCTAGTGCAACTTTCGTAACTTTTACATCACCATTTGCTTTAACAAATTTCCCATCTGGTATAAGTCTACCAAGTGCGATGGCCTCTTTTATTTCTGGAATTTGTAAATGTGCTTGAGTAACAGCAATCGTTGGACGAATGTCGTAGCCCTTTTCAAAATATTCCTTGAAATGAATATTGACATCAGACCCCCATGGATCAATTGAAACAATTTTATTTTCATCGTACCAAGAAGGAAATGGCCCGATTGAAGTCGTACTTTCAGTGTTATGTAAATCTGGTTTGTGATCGATAGCGTATTGTTTAGAAACAATAGAAAGCGCTCGATAAATAGTATAGGAACCAGAGTGTGTCCCAATGGCGTTACGATGATTTTCATGTGTCAGTGAAGCAATAACCGGGCCTCTGGCCTTAGGCGTTTTTGCGCCCCAGTGAATCGGCAATGATTCTTTGAAAATGTGATTCGCGTGTGAAGTTAAAATAACGTGAGAAGATTTTTTCATTTATGACATCCAAGTGTGATCAGTTTGTTTTTCCCATTTAGTGGTAATTTTTTTTATATCAGACCAAAAGTTTAAAGAGTGAATTCCAGTAATATCTCCATGACCAAATTTCGAAGAATTAATTCCGCCAAAAGAAAATGGTTCACGTGGTACAGGTACTCCGACATTTACGCCAATCATACCAGCTTTTGCAGATTGAATTATTTTTTCAGCGAGAGCCCCATTACTTGTAAAGACAGAGCAGGCATTTCCATATGGATTAGCATTCTCAATTTCCATTGCTTCATTAATACTTTTACAGCGAATAATAGAAATAATAGGTCCGAAAAGTTCACTTGTTGCTGCTTCACTTTTTGGATCAACATTATCTAAGATAGTTGGCCCTAGCCAATTACCGTTGGTAAATTCATCTGGAACTTTTGCCTTTCTTCCATCTAGTAAAATTTTCGCACCAGCAGCGACTGCTCGATCAATTGCAGAATTTAAAAATTCGACTTGCGCTTTAGTAATGATGGCACCCATATCAACACTAAGTTGTACGGATTTTGCTCTCTCAACTATTTTTTCTATATGAGAAGTAACATCACCTACGGCCAATAAAACCGAAGCGGCCATACACCGTTGACCGGCACAACCTGTAAAAGAATCAGAAATTCCAACACCTGTTAAATCTAAATTAGCATCAGGTAAAAGAATAATGTGGTTTTTTGCACCACCTAAAGCTAAAACACGTTTGCCATTTTTTGTTCCACGTTGATAAACGAGTTTTGCCACTTTAGTTGAGCCGACAAAGCCAATTGCCTTAATGTCTGCATGATCAATAATTGCTTCAACTGCTTGATGATCACCTTGCACAACTTGGAATAAACCTAAAGGTAATCCAGATTCTTTTAGAGCGTGTGCCAATAAATTAGATGTAAGAGGTGTTTTATCTGAAGGTTTCCAAATATAGGCATTTCCTAAAGTCAGAGCGATAGGTATTGTCCACATCGGAACCATTGCCGGAAAATTAAAAGGAGTTATATTGGCGATTACTCCAACAGCGACTCTTCTGTATTCGCAAAATACACCACGAGACACTTCAATTTTTCCACCCAGATCTAAATTTTGTAAAGAAGTCGCATATTCTAAAACTTCAATTCCTTTTAAAATTTCTGCCCTTGCTTCATTAAATGTCTTTCCACTTTCACTGGCAGTGATTTTGGCGATAGTGTCCATATCACGGATAAGAATATTTCTAAAATTAAACATAACTTTAGATCGTTCTTTAATGGGAGTTTCTTCCCATGACTTCTGGGCCTTTACCGCTGATACCACGGCCATATCTATATCTGCATGGTTACTACTTCTAAAGTTACCAATAATTTTTCCATTTACCGGGCAAATAACTGATAAAAAGTCTCCGTTACCATCAACAAATTTATTATCTAGAAAATTTTTGCAATCAGTTTTCATAAATTACATCCCTTTTTAAAAAGAATCAGATTCTAACCTTGTTTATAAGATAGTTTTAAGGGGAGATGCGGCATCAAAATAAATAAAAAAATATATTCTCAAAGATTTATCTTTCGTTCATAATCTTTTGCATGGGTGATATACTTTTAATCGATGATAATGCTGACTTTCGAGAAATTTTTAAAATTTCATTAGAGAATGCTGGTATTAAACGAGCACTTTTGCAAGCGAGTGATCCCTTAGTTGGGTTGGACGTTTTTAATAAAAATCGTAGTAAAATACAGATTGTCGTTTGTGACTTCTATATGCCGGTTCAAAACGGTAATGATATTTTAGAAATGATTAAGTCATATGAGCCAAGTGTCTTCTGTTGTCTTCTAACTGGAGATGATTCAGTTGTCCGAAAACAATTCCCAAACGTAGATAAATGTTTCTTAAAAGATAATCTTTCTGAATGTATAACTTTTATTAAAAATATAGACTGGAAACGCTAATGAATCGCTTAGACAATATCTCCCTTGGTAAAATCGTAGTTATTAGAGAAAAATTATTAAAAGCACAACGAGAAGGAACTAAGATCTATCGTTTTGAATCAGGCGATCCCAGTTTTGATGTTCATCCATTAGTTAAAAATGCATTAGTCAAAGCGCTTAATGAAAATAAAACTCATTATATTCCTAATAATGGAATTCCTGAATTGCGTGAGGCACTTGCCCTTAAGCTTCAAAAAGAAAATAAACTAAATATTAAAGCTGAACACGTTTCTGTTACGAATGGAGCTATGCATGCACTTTTTGTGGTTTATCAATGCTTAGTGGGAGAAGGTGATGAAGTCATTGTACCAGATCCAATGTGGACTGAAGCGGTAGAAAACGCTCGACTGGCCGGTGCTAAAACTATTGGTGTCGAATTATTACCTGAAAATGGATATGTCTATCTTGCTTCAGATATTGCAAAAAAAATAACTCCAAAAACAAAAGTAATTTTCATTAATAGTCCTCATAACCCAACAGGTGCAATTGTTCCCAAAGAAGAATTGCAAAAAATTGCAGACCTTGCCGTAAAAAATAATTTATGGATTGTTAGCGATGAAGCTTATGAACATGTTTTATATGACGGCGGAAATCACACTTCTATCGGTACACTCTTACCTGCTGGCTATGAAAAAATTATTTCTGTGTACTCTTTTTCTAAATCATACGCCATGAGTGGATTGCGACTTGGATATTTTGCTTGTACTGATGCACTTTTTAATGATCGTGCAGGTAAACTTTTACGTTGTACGGTAAATGGAATTAATAGCCTTACTCAAAATGCGGCAGTGACAGCAGTAAAAGATTCACCAGAATCTTGGTTTACTGAAATGAATAATGAATATTTAAAACGTCGGAATTTATTTTTAGATGCCCTTAAAGATCAAGATATTTTGATTCCATTTACACCACAAGCGGCATTTTATTTATGGTGTAGAGTAAAAGATGGAGTGAATGCAACTGAACTTTCAGAGGCCCTTGCTAATGCTGGTATTGGTAATGCACCTGGAGATTGTTTTGGAGAAACTCATTCATCAACTCAATCAATTAGATTTGCATTTAGCTGTTCAACAGAAATGATTCAAGCAGGAATTGGCCCGCTTAAGGAATTTTTAAGGAGTTTAAGTGTCAATAAATAAATCCGTAAATTTTACAGTCAATGGAATGCATTGTGATGGTTGTGCTGCAAAAATAAAAAGAAGTGTTTCCGATCTTCATATCGATCATCAAATAAAGATCAATATTGCCTCTGGTAAAGTTCATGTAGATTTTGATACTGCAGAAACTTCAATCTCTAAAATTAAAGATAGTATTACTCAAGTCGGCTTCCAAGTCGAAAAAGTAGAGATTGAGTAAGGTTTTAAAATTTAAAATTGAGGGTATGACCTGTGCGGCCTGCTCTCAAGTAATTGAGGACAGTAGTAAAATTCTCGCTGATATTGATTCAATTCAAGTTAATTTCGCCACTGAAACCGCAGAATTAAAAGTAAATCAAAATTTTGACGAAGAATCTTTTCATGCCCTAATGAAAAAATTAGGTTACCGAGCGTTAGGTCCAAACTCTAAGCCTAATAAAATTCAGCACACAATATTTAATACACATTTCTACAAGGCCTTATTTGCCATTATCCTCTCGTCCTTGACCATGTTTTTTGCCATGGGCCCTGGTACTCAATTTTTTTCTCATCTAATTAATAACTGGATTCAAGCAGTTTTGACTTCAATTGTTGTATTTAGTTTTGGTTTTACCTATATAAAAGCAGTTTGGATTTTTTTCACTTCATTGAAATCAAATATGAATACCCTTATTGGGTTAGGAACTTTAAGTGCCTATGTCTATAGTTTTTATCTGCTGCTAACTAATCCACACTCACATGGATATTTTGAAGGCACCGCTTTTATCATTGCTTTCGCACTTCTTGGACATTTTTTTGATGATAAAGCTAAAACGAAAGCACGCTCAAGTTTAAGTTCTCTTTATAAAATGCAAATTAAATTTGCTTCTAAAGTAATAGAGGGCAAGGAAATTAACACTGCAGTCATAGACTTAAAAGTTGATGACATTATTCGGCTTCGTCCTGGAGAAAAATTTCCTCTAGATGGTGAAATTGTAGGTGGTGATACTCATGTGGATGAGTCCATGATTACCGGAGAATCTCAAGCAATCTTTAAAGAAATTGGTGCCAAGGTATACGCAGGAAGTATGAATCTAGAAGGATCTGTAACGGTTAAAGTAAAGTCTTCCTTACATGATACTTTTATTTCACAGATAGTTTCATTTGTAGAAAAAGCACAATTAAAGAAAGCACCTATTCAGCAATATGCAGATAAAGTAGTTCGATATTTTGTTCCAGTCATCCTTCTGATTGCGTCTCTTACTTTTGTGGCATGGTTTATTATAACGGGAAATATTTTTTTATCTCTTACTCATATGATATCTGTTCTGGTTATTGCTTGTCCTTGCGCTCTCGGTTTAGCGGTTCCTATGGTTATTATGCTGGCCACAACTAAGGCCGCACAAAATGGTTTACTGGTTAGTGGGGGAGATGTTCTCGAAAAAGGATCTCATATTTCAGCGATAATTTTTGATAAAACTGGAACATTGACTCTGGGGCAACCAGAACTAACATCCATATATTTATTTCAAAATGTGGAAAATCTAGAAAATCTAGAAAATGAATATTTACAACTAGCGGCCAGCTGTTCGCAATACTCAACACATCCTTTATCACAAACGTTGTATCATTCGGCCGTGAAGAAAAATCTAAGTTTGGAAGACCCTGATAAATTTGTAAGTGAAACTGGTTTGGGAGTTGTGGCAAATTATAAGGGACAAGAAGTTCTTTTAGGTAATAGTAATTTACTTTTAAAATATCAAGTGAAGGAAATAATTCCAGAAGCGTTTTATCAAAAAAACATCGGTAGTTATGTTTTTATGGCGATTGATAAAAAACTAATCGCAGCTTTTGTCATTACCGATCCAGTTAAGCCGGAAGCAATACAATTAATTAAAAAATTACAATCAATGCAATTAGAAGTTTGGATGGTGACAGGTGACCATCAGCTGGTTGCTCAAAAAACGGGTAAGGAATTAGGGATAACTCCTGATTATATTCGTGCACAAGTTATTCCCTCAGAAAAAGCTGCATTTGTAGAATTTTTACAACAAAAAAAATTAAAAGTGGCCATGGTTGGAGATGGAATCAATGATGCCCCGGCCTTATCAAAAGCTGATTTATCAATTGCAATGGGCAATGGTACAGATGTTGCGTTAGAAGCATCTGAGGTGTCTGTCCTTGAGGGAGAGATAGCACTCGTTGCTGAGTTTTTTCAGCTCTCAAAGCGCTCTATGCGTGTTATAAAAGAAAATTTGGTTTTATCTACTCTGTATAATTTATTATGTATTCCGCTTGCCGCTGGCGTTTTTTATCCATGGTATAAACTATCGCTTACTCCAATGTGGGCCAGTCTTGCGATGGGTCTTTCAAGTCTTTCTGTCATTCTTAATTCTTTTAGAGTGCGATCAAGATAATAAACTTGATAAATTTGCCACAGACCAAAATATTATTATACCGTTTCAACAGACGGATCTTTATCTGTATAGCAATTAATTTAGGGCATATTCAGGGATTGTTTGAATGTGCCAACCAGTTTTAACCATTTATATTCACGCTAATTTTCACTTTAATCTTAGCTAATTGAGGTTAAGCACTATAATGAAATTATGAATATTAACGGTAAACTTGATCTATTTAAAAACTCTTTAGGTAGCTTGCGGCTAGACAAGAACGATATGAATTCCACTTCAATGAAAACTAATATTGCTTCACCTGAAGAAAAGTCTGTTGCTATGAATTTACTATTGGATCAAGAAGCAAAAGGCAAAGAAGCACTTAAAAAGAAAAAGAAGTCAGAAGAGAATAAAAAAGTTAAAGAAACAATTATTGCTTCTGACGATAATAAAAAGATCGAGAGAGATCCGCTTATACTTCTAAGACTACTTTAAAATTTCACCGGTCTAATAAAGTGGCAGGTGTATCCATCTGGTTTATTTTGCAAATATTTTTGGTGATACCCTTCAGCTAGATAAAATTTATCAAAGGGTACTATTTCAGTCACAACTGGTGATTTATAGGCATGACTTTTTTCGACTCTCTCTTTAACTTTTAATGCAATTTCTTTTTGATGAATATTTGCATAGAAAATTGCTGATCGATATTGAGATCCTATGTCATTTCCTTGTTGGTTTTTCGTAGTAGGGTCGTGCATTCTAAAAAATTCTAAAAGGATAGATTCATAAGTTACAATTTTAGGATCAAAAAGTATTTGGACAGATTCTGCATGTCCTGTTGTGCCTGTTTTAACGATTTCATATGTAGCATTGGGAATGTTTCCACCTGTGTAACCAACATGTGTTTCAATAACGCCTGGAATCTTTCTCAGCAAATCTTCCATTCCCCAAAAGCATCCACCTGACAGACTGGCAACTTCCCAATGTTTTTTTTCTTGAAAACTAAACAGATATTCACCCAGGCCTTCTTTTTTTAAATGATCAAGAGGAATAAATTTTAATGAGGCAGAGTTAATACAATATCTCAGACCAGTTGTTTTAGGCCCATCATCAAAGACGTGACCTAAGTGAGAATTGGCCTTGCTTGATCGAACTTCAGTTCGCTTCATCCCCATTTCAAAATCATTTTTAGTGGTAATATTTTTTGAAATAAGTGGTTTATCGAAGCTTGGCCATCCAGAACCGGAATCATATTTATCTAGTGAACTAAAAAGAGGCTCTCCACTAACTATGTCTACATAGATACCATCTTCATGGTTGTTCCAGTAAGTATTTTGAAATGGCATTTCAGTACCATTCTCTTGGGTACATTGATATTGAATAGGAGTGAGCTTGACCTTTAAGTCTTTTTTCTCTGACATATTTTTTCCTTTAGCACATGCATTGAGTGTCATTAATAACGTAAAGAGCATACATAATATTTTCATATAATTTCCTTGAGAGATTTATGAAAGATTGTCTTGGCCTTCCAGATATAAAAAATAACAGGATAAATTAGGAGTTCAAGTAAAAACGAAGTGACAAGGCCTCCAATCATCGGAGCTGCTATTCGCTTCATCACATCTGCTCCTGCTCCGGCCGACCACATGATTGGGATTAGGCCCATAAATAAAGCGGCAACAGTCATAAGCTTTGGTCTTACTCGATGAACCGCTCCTTCAATAACAGCGAGTCGTAGATCATCAAGTGTATTCATTTGGTTTTTGAGAACGCGCTCGTCAAAAGCTAGATCAAGATACATCAACATGAAAACACCTGTTTCAGCATCAAGGCCAAGAAGAGCGATCATTCCTACCCAAGCGGCAATAGATAGATTATAACCCAAAAAGACTAAGAGCCATACAGCACCAATGAGAGAGAAGGGAACTGCTAATAAGACAATCGAAGTTTTAATCCATGATTTAGTATTAAAGAAAAGTAAAAAGATAATGAGCACGAGAGTGATTGGTATCACAATCTTTAAACGTTCTTTGACTCTTTCCATATTCTCAAATTGTCCGCTCCAAGTGAGAACGTACCCAATTGGAAGTTTAATTTTAGTTTCAACAATCTTTTTAGCTCTAGTTACATAATTTCCAATATCAACTTTATTTGGATCAATATCTATATAAACATAACCCACAAGTGATGCGTTTTCGTCACGAATCATTGAAGCTCCTTCAATAAAATGAACTTTGGCTATTTCACTAAGTGGAATTTGAGCACCAGTAGGACTTGTGATTAGAATTCTTCTTATGGCCTGAGCATCTTGGCGAAAGTTAGGTGCTAGTCGAACTTGAATTGGATATCTTTCTCGACTTGCAATTAATTGTGAAACATTTTCACCACCAACTGAAAGCATGGCCTGATCTTGTGCTGTTTTTAATGAGAGACCGTAAAATTTAAGTTTTTCACGATCGAATTCAATATCTAAAAAGTAACCGCTGGCAATTCTTTCGGCAATGATGGTTCGGGTTCCATCAAGATTTTTTAATTCTTTTTCTAGATTTATACCAATTTCTTGAATAGTTTTTAAATCAGATCCGAAAATTTTTATCCCGATAGGACTTCTTATACCTGTCGAGAGCATATCAATTCTATTTTTGATTGGCATAGTCCAAATATTTGGCATCCCAATAAAATTTAATTTAGTATTCATTTCTTCGATTAATTGCTCTTCTGAGATGGCCGTTTTTCCATACCAGTGATTAACCGTTCTCCATTTTGATTTTTCTTTTAAAACTATAGTTGTTTCAAACATACTCATCGGAGCTGTATCTGTAGATGTTTCAGCTCTGCCGGCCTTGCCGAAAACTGTTTCTACTTCTTGAAAGGATTTTATTATTTCATCTTGTTTTGTTAAAAGTCTTTGAGCTTCAGTTACCGAAATACCTGGCAGGGCCGTAGGCATGTACAAATAACTTCCTTCATGAAGAGTAGGCATGAATTCTGATCCTAACATCATAAATGCTGGAATTGCAGAAATCATCGCTACTAATGCAAAAGTTAAAGTTGTTTTTTTATGCTTTAAAACCCAGTCAATTATTGGTTCATAAATTTTAAAAAGTCTTTTGGTGATTGGGTGTTTATGTTCAGAGTAATAGGTTCCAATGAATAATCCATTGACCATTTTTTCCATGAATTTATTTTTCATTTTAATAGGATCAATTCTGGCAAAAAGCATTCGCATGGCCGGATCAAGTGTAATCGCAAGAAAAGCCGCTATGGCCATTGCTAAGTTTTTAGACAGAGCTAGTGGTCTGAATAATCTTCCTTCCTGATCTACTAATGTAAATATAGGAATAAATGCTACAGCAATAACTAAAAGTGAAAAAAAGACTGAAGGACCAACTTCGGTAAGTGCTTCGAGTCTCACATTAAAGAAATCACCTTTTCGACCGTTCTCATCCCAGTGCTGAATTTTTCGATAGGCATTTTCGACTTCAACAATGGCACCATCTACTAGAACTCCAATTGAGATGGCGATTCCTGCCAATGACATGATGTTTGAACTTTGGCCAATTAAATACAAAGGAATAAATGCCAATAAAACAGAAATCGGAATTGTTACTATTGGAATTATGGCCGAAGGTATATGCCATAAAAAAATTAATATAATTATACTAACAATAATTAGTTCTTCTTTAAGAGTGGAACTTAAAGTTTCCATTGCTCTATCTATTAAACCAGAGCGATCATAGACAGATTTAACTTGAACACCTTCAGGTAATGACTTTTGAAGTTGTTTAATTTTCTCTTTTACTTTATTAATAACCGCCGGTGCATCTTCCCCTTGTCTCATGACGATAATTCCACCAACCGTATCACCTGAGCCATTAAAGTCTGTAAGGCCTCTTCGCATTTCAGGGCCGATAGAGACAGTGGCAATTTGTTTTACTAATATTGGAGCTCGACTTCTTTTATTATAACTTACAACCGCATTTTCGACATCTTCAACTTTATCAACTAGGCCTCTGCTTCTTACCATCGCCTCAGTACCGGAAAATTCAATAGTTCTTCCTCCACTTTCTTGATTAGAATTTTTTACCGCCATTACTACGTCTTCCATTGTCACTTGAAAGAGGGCCAGTTTTGTAGGATCAACTCTTATTTGATATTGTTTTTCAAATCCACCTATGGAGGCAACTTCAGCTACGCCAGGTACAGATTGTAATTGAAAACGAATAAGCCAATCTTGCATTGACCTGAGGTCAGCGGTATTAAATTTCCCGGAAGTATCTTGGATGACATATTGATAAACCCAGCCAACGCTAGTTGCATCAGGGCCAATTTCTGTTTTTACCTCCTGTGGAATTTTCGAGGCAATTCTATTTAAGCTTTCTAAAACTCGGCTTCTGGCCCAGTATAAATCTGTTCCATCTTCAAATATGACATAGACATAGGAAAAACCATAATCAGAAAAACCTCTTACTGATTTTACTTTTGGTGAACCAAGCATTGATGAAACAATAGGGTATGTGACCTGATTTTCCATAATATCAGGTGAACGATCCCATTTAGAATAGATGATTACTTGAGTGTCAGATAAATCGGGAATGGCATCGAGTGGGATTTTCTGGAGGGAATAAAATCCTCCCATCATTAAAAGTACAAAAAATACAATAACTAAAAAACGGTTATGTGCAGAGAACTCTATGATTTTTTTTATCATCTAATTCGCCCCTCGTAATTTTGCTTCTGAATCGATGAGAAAATTTGGACCTGAACAGATCATATCTGTTGCCACTAAACCTTTTAGAACTTCATAAAAACTATCTGCCTTTAAACCCAAGATAATTTTTTTGGGAGTTAGTTTTCCTGAATCATTCATGATGTAAACAAAATCGCCGTCTCCAGTATGCAAGACAGAACTTTCAGGAATCGCTATACGATTAGGAAGTTCTATTTTTATGTCTCCGCGAAAACTTGATTCAGAGGCATGTTGAGATGGTCCTATTGAAATATTTCCTATAACTCTAATTGTTCGTGAAGTTGAGTCGACCACTGAATCAACAGAAGCGATGATACCTTGTAATTCTTCATCAGGATAAAGTGCAGTTGTGCCCTTGAAATGTAGTCCAGCTTTAATATAACGAAGATCACTTTCATATATTTGAAAGGCAACTGAATTTGTCGAGATCATGCGCCCTGAAATGGGTATGTTAATATTTAAAGTCATTACCTCAACAGGGTGTTTATGAATTTCTAAAAGTTCCATTTGAGATTGTTTTACTTGTACAATGCTTCTTGTATTAATTTCTTTTGAAGACATCTGTTTTTCTTCAGGTTGAGGATCAGTAATAACTTTTACTAAATTCATATGACATATTGGACATTCACCACTTTTATCAGCGTGAATTTGAGGGTGCATTGTACAAGTCCAGTAAAAGTTTTTTACTGATTCTTTAGTCACTGACTTCTCATCTGAAGAGTGAATATTAGATTTTTGTTTTGTATAGATAATACCAATAGTTAAAATAATGACAGCAAGTGAGATGATTATTTTTTTATTCATTAGCTAGTCCTTGGTTGGGAAGATACATTTCAAGTTCAGCAATTGCATCTTCATATTCAGATCTTAAATTAAGTTCTTTTAGTTTTAAATTAGGAAAAGCTTCTTTTGTTTCACGATGATCCTGGATGGACTCCATATCTCGTGGGGCAAGATTATTAACTATTTTTAATCTTTTTTCGGCCCTTGGTAGCAGGTGGTTTTTAATTTTTTCGAGCTGGTTATTAACCGAGATTAATTTTGTATAAAGTCCGGCGATCTTTGTTTCAATCATTCTATTTTCTTTGCTGATATTTAATTCTGCTTGCAGTAGTTCCGATTGAGCTGCAACTGTTGCAGACCTAGGTTGCCAAAAATAAATAAATGGCAGGGTCAATCCAATCATCGTTTCACTATAGCTACTTGCCATTTGAGACTCATTCATTCTTTTAAATTTAAGTGAAAAATCTGGTAACCATGAAAGACTGGTTTTTCTTTCTTTTTCTTTTAAGTTTTGAGCGTTAAATTTTAACGATAATATTTGTGGACTTAATTCAGGCTCTATTTTTTCGGGGATTGCTGAGAGTGGTGGAGGCAAAGCTATAGGATTAAAAACAAGATAATTTTGATTGGCCATCTCAGAAAGTATTAATTGTTTTTCTTGAATCTTCTGCTTTAAGGAATCTATTTCATTAAGTAAAAAATCGAGATCTGATTCAGCCTTTAATAAATGAATTTTTAATAAACTATCTGATCTCACAACTGACTGAGCTAATTTTAGATGTTCTTCTATGATTTTCTTTTTTTGTAGCATGGCCTGTAATTTTTCTTGTGTTAACCATAGATCTATAAAAGCACGCTTTGCTTTTGAAATAATTGTATTAAAACTAACTAGTAAGTTTTGGTTTTGTACTTCTTCTTTTAAAGTTCGACTTTGATGATCTGAAGTTAACTTGGTTGGAAATGGGATTTGTTGAGAGACTTCAAATCCATTTGTCGTAATTCCAGTTCTTGTATTCATTTGTATAAGTGAAAACATGGGAGATGGAAGACGTAACCCATTTGCATTTGCATGTGTTGTGATGATTTTAGATTTTTCTAGTTTTAAATTAAGGTTTTCTTTTTTTACAAGATCTACAAAATTTATAAGTGTTAGTTCATTTGATAACGCTATTTGGGCCGTAAAAAATAAAACAAGACAAAATAAAATATTTTTCATAAATACCTTTAAGTTAATGTACTTTATTTGTATTACTCATGACCAAGTTTGGCCATCATTAGAGGATGATTTATGATCTTGAACATATTTGTGGCTTTGTGCGTAGTGCTCCTACCCGGCGAGCTCTACGCTATCGCTCATCATAAGGGCATGATTAGTAGTTTTAATATTGGTGCCCGATATTCGTCTTTAAGTGCTAAACGAGGTGTCATTTTTTATAATGATTTTCAAATCGATCCTGTCTTAAGTGCTTCTTTTTTTGATGATAGACTGGAGTTTCTAGGGGATTCACTTGGCTATCGAGATTTTATATTTAAAAATAATATTAGATGGCGAACACAAATTGCTTCGGTTCGAGATAACCCACGTTTTCCTTCCAAAGCTAAATACAAATTAAATAGTCCAGATCGTCCAGATACTTTTGAATGGAATAATAGTTTAGAGATTTTTTTTCCAGGTTATGATTTTAACAATAGTAAGAATCATTTTTTAGAAGTGGATCTAAAATTTTCTAAAGATATAAGTAAAAATCATGGTAATTATTTTGAAATCCTTAATAAAGTTAAACTGGGCGCCTATCATTCAACTTTTCTTAAACAAATCATTGAACCAAACTTTGTATTTTCTGCAGGTATAGGTGATTCCGCTCATAATCAGTATTACTATGGTGCTAATGATTTTTCTCATGGACTTAATAATATTTCGTACGGATTTTGGATGGCCTTTCCCGATGAAGCAGATCGCTATTTTCCAATTATTCAAATGATGAAATTTTCTGTTTTAGGTGAACATAAATATGCCAATTACGCACAAGGCAGAAATGAAGGCCTTTTATTTTCCTTTATAGTTGCCTATAAAACCCTTGAGTAATAGACTTATTCAAGACTTTATTATGGAGGATTTATGAAAAACTTTTGTCTTGTTGCTTCGCTTTTATTTTCTCTTAACTCATTTGCTCAAATCGATGTAAGTGGCAGCCAAGCATTAAAACTATGGAACAGAATTGACCTTATTTCTAAAACAGAAAATGCACAAATTATTTTTCCTGAAAATAATCAACAGGCTATACATTTAGGACGTATTTCATGTGTTTTTGAAATGTATAATGGCTGTAGTATGATTATTTTGACTCCTACTGAACGCAAGATGATTGTTGCTTTAGAAGGCACAGATGACCTTGTGAATCAATTTGCTAAACTTGGTGTTTGGGTTGATGAGGAAAATGCAAGAATTGGAGTTAAATCTCTTGATTGTATCAATGAAAATAATACAGTTTTATGTAAAATTGAAACTGATGAAAAAATAATTTTATAATAATTTTTTAATATCACTTAAAATCGAAAGTGGCTTATCAGCAGGAGCATAACGCTTAACTGGTACGCCATTTTTATCAACTAAAAATTTCGTAAAATTCCATTTAATAGCTTTTGATCCTAAAATTCCCGGTAGTGTATCTTTTAAAAATTGAAATAATGGATGAGTATTTTGTCCATTGACATCAACCTTTTCAAACATGGGAAAAGTTACACTATAATTTAATTGGCAAAAATTCTTAATTTCTTCTGAATCTCCAGGCTCTTGAGCTCCAAATTGATTGCAAGGAAATCCTAAAATTTCTATTCCTTTTGAACTGTATTCTTTGTAGATTTCTTCAAGCTCTGTGTACTGATTTGTGAATCCACATTTTGAGGCGACGTTCACAATGAGTAAAACTTTACCTTTATATTTTTCAAGATTTTCCTGAACACCATTTATATTTGTAACATTAATTTCATAAATTGATTTTTCCATAAAATATCTCCTCTTAAATTATATACATTGAGTGGAATCTCTTGCAAAGCCCATGTGCACGAATTATGATATGACACAGATGAGACATAATAAAATTCTACATATTCTTAAAGAAACTTTTGGTTATAGTAGTTTTCGATTTGAGCAATTAAATATTATTAATTCTGTTTTGGATGGTAAAGATACACTGGCCATTATGCCAACAGGTGGTGGTAAGTCACTTTGTTATCAGATTCCAGCACTTTTTTTGCCTGGAGTAACTCTGGTTGTTTCTCCGCTAATCTCTCTCATGCAAGATCAAGTGATGAATTTATTAGAGTATGGTGTAAAATCTGTTTTTTTAAATTCTTCACTCTCATATAAAGAAAGTCAAAAAGCAAAAGCTAGAATTACTTCAGGTGAAGTTAAAATTGTTTATGTTTCTCCTGAAGGAATTTTAAGTCCAAACTTAGCCGAGTTTTTTTCACAGATTGATATTTCACTTATCGCGATTGATGAGGCCCATTGTGTTTCTCAGTGGGGTCACGAGTTTAGAAAGGATTATACCAGACTAGGAGAGCTTAAAGGTATGTTTCCTTCCGTTACAGTCATAGCACTTACGGCCACTGCTGATGCAAAAACAAGAACTGATATCTCCATGCAATTGTGCTTGGGAAATCCCAATGTTTTTATTTCATCATTTGATCGGCCTAATATTAATTATATGATTTTAGAGCGTACTGATGAACTCAAACAATTAGATGATTTTATTAAATCAAATCATAAAAATGATACTGGTATTGTTTATTGCCTCTCTCGCGATAAAGTCGATCGAGTGGCCTTAGCGCTTAAAAAATTAAAATACAATGCAATTCCATACCACGCGGGACTTACAAAAGAGCAAAGAAGTACAAATCAAAGTCTTTTTAATACTGAAGAAAAAATTATTGTAGTAGCTACCATTGCGTTTGGTATGGGTATAGACAGACCGGATGTACGTTTTGTCGCACATTTAGATTTACCTAAAAGTATTGAAAGCTACTATCAAGAAACGGGGAGGGCGGGGAGAGATGGTAAAGCCTCTAATGCTTGGATGATTTATGGACTTCAAGATGTTGTAAAGCTGTCTCAAATGCTGGAAACAACCGATGCTGACGAAAGTTATAAAAAAGTTGCTCGATTTAAATTAGATTGTATGTTGGCTTTGTGTGAAGCTGGAAGTTGCAGAAGAAGATATCTGTTGCAATATTTTGGTGAGGCCTCCAGTGAGACTTGTAGTAATTGCGATACATGCCTTGAACCACCGCTACTTTGGGATGCGACGATTGATGCTCAGAAAATTCTCTCAACTATTTTTCGTACCAATCAAACTTTCGGTGCGGGTCACATAATTGAAGTCATACGTGGAAGTAAGAGCACAAAGATTACCGATAGAAATCATGATACTTTATCGGTATACGGAATTGGCAAGGATCAACCTAAAGAACATTGGAATATTATTTTACGACAATTACTAAATCTTAATTATATCACTATCAAAAACTGGGAATATAGAAGCCTCGGTCTAACCGCAAAATCTCAAGAAATTTTTACGGGGTCTATTAAATTAGAATTAAGAAAACAAATTAAATCATTAACAAAAGAAAAGAAAACTACAAAGTCAAAAGAAGTTACTGTTAGCAATCTTGATTTGTTTGATTCTTTAAAAGAATTAAGAAACAAAATAGCTAAAGAAAAAAGAATTCCATCCTACATTGTTTTTAATGATAAATCTTTGCATGATATGTGCACACTATTACCTAGAAACAATGCAGAGTTTTTACTAGTTCATGGCGTTGGTCAAAGTAAGTTAGAAAATTATGGTAAAGTCTTTCTTGACGTCGTTAATAAGTTTGCAAAGGTAGTTTAATAACAAAGCGAGTATTAGCTGAGTGAGAATCAATGTAAAGCTCTCCACCATGTCGCTGTATGATTTCATGAGAAATACTTAATCCAAGTCCTGTTCCTTTTCCGATGTCTTTAGTCGTAAAAAAAGGCTGCATAACTGATTGGGCAACTTCAGGGCTAAGTCCAGGTCCGCTATCAGTAATACTGATTTCAAAATAATCCTTAAATATTTGAACTTCTATTTTAATCCAGGGATGAGGTAGTTTATTTATGGCCTCAATTGAATTATTAAGTAGACTAAGAATAACTTGTTCAATTTGAAGTTGATTTGCAGTAAATGTTATATCTTGTATTTTGCTTTCTAAATTTATCGCCAAATTATCAAGTTTATCATTTACTAAATCTGTTACATTTTTAATAACACTATTTAATTGAATTTTTTCAAAAGCTTGAGTTTCATCTGTTTTAGAAAATTCTCGAAGTCCTGATATTATTTTAGTCATTCGTGAAACTTGAGCTTGGGTCTTTTCAATGCTGATTAAGATCTTAGGAATTTCCTCTGTTGGATTTTTTGAATTTAATTTCATTGAAATCATTGTAAGGAGTCCACTTACTATTGTTAGAGGATTGTTAATTTCGTGTGCAATACCACCGGCCATTTCCCCAATTGCGGAAAGCCTCGCTAGTTTTATATTTTTAATTTTTTCAGTTTCAAGTAATGCTTCGTTTGTTTTATTATGAGTAATATCAAATTTAAATGAGACATATTTGTATATTTCTCCTTGAGCATCTAGAATGGGAACGATATATGAGTCAACCCAATATATTTCTCCTGATTTTGTTTTGTTACATATTTGTCCTCGCCAGGCTTTTTTCTCTTGTAGCGTTTTCCACATGTCTCTATAAAATTCTGGAGGGTGAAAACCAGATTTAATTATATTATGATTTCTTCCAATTAATTCTTCCTGCATATAGCCAGTGAGTACTTGAAAGTTTTTATTACTATAATTTATTTTTCCACCAGGATCGGTTGCTGTTATGATTGCGACTTGGTCGATTGCTGCAATTTCTTGTTCTACTAAGTGTACCGATTGTTTAAAGTGTTTTAACGCTTGTTTTTTTTCAGGATTTACAATGAAAAACCAAATGCTTAATCCTGAAAAAAAAGTTAATGCCGAAGCATCCAGAATGCCCGCGATAAGGGGAGAGATGTGTCCTACTTGTTCTAGTGTTAACATAATGAGAGATTCCCAGAATGCTATAATAAGAAGTAGCTTTAAAATAATTTTAAAGTTTTTGAGTTCTTTTAATCCATATAACTTGCTTTCATCTGAGCGCATATTTTTCCTAAAATCATGTATTAATTTACGTTTCGGAAAATTATTTAATAAAGTTAGGATTGTGGGTTATTTCTACATCTCGGAGAGGGCGGCATTATTTTTCATAATTCGCCATTTTTTGACTAC
>JAVHRK010000171.1:0-8286 GCA_036171615.1 Bacteriovoracaceae bacterium | reverse complement strand
ATTTCTTATAAAAAATATTGAATTTTCAGGTTAAATGGCACCAGCCACTAATTATCATGAATTAGTACATTCAAAAGTTCCTCTTTCAGAATGGGCTTGGATAAATGAGCATCACATCCCGCTTCTAAACTTTTCAATTGCTCATCTCGTAAAGCATAGGCGGTTACTGCAATTATCTGTGCAGGTGGAATATTCCTTTTTTTTTCTAGTTTTCTTATTTCTTTTGTCGCAGAGTAACCATCCATGATCGGCATTTGCATATCCATTAAGATAATATCAAAATTTTCTTTTTGAAACCTGGAGACTGCATCCTCACCATTAATTGCTTCAGTAATAATAAAATTTTTATTTTTAAGATATTCACTGATCAAAATACGATTAACATCTGAATCATCAACCAATAATATTTTTTTCTGATATATTTACCTGATGTGATAAAACTGTGACGATATCTGACTTTCTACATTTCAAAGTAAAAAATATATTTGTACCTTTTCCCTCTATCGAATTAATCCAAATTTCCCCTCCCATCATTTCTATCAAACGCTTACTAATTAAAAGCCCCAGGCCAGTACCTTCAAAATTTTTAGTAGTTGAAGAGTCAACCTGAGAAAATGGTTGAAACAATTTCAATTGTTGCTCAGCTGATATACCTGTTCCGGTATCAGAAATTTCAAAAACGATATTACCTTTTCTTGAGATATCGTGGTTTAATTTAAGTTGAATTTTAACACTTCCAATTTGCGTAAACTTTACAGCATTACCAATTAAATTCAGCAAGACTTGTCTAACCCGTTGTGCATCACCTACTAATTCAGTGGGAAGGTCCTCCGAAAAAGAAGTTATTACTTTTATATCTTTTTGATTTATTTTCATAGAAAGTAACTCTACAACTTCATTTACAATTATTTTTAGATTAATTGTTGTATCAGAAATTTTAACACGACCAGCTTCAATCTTAGAAATATCCAATATATCATTTACAACATTTAGCAGATTATCCCCTGCGTTTTTAAATAAATTAACAAATCTTCTTTGTTCGATATTTAATTCTGTATTTAATAGTAAATCTGCAAAACCAATGATTGCATTCATGGGTGTTCGAATTTCATGACTCATATTTGCTAGAAACTGACTTTTGGACTTATTGGCGGCATCTGCATTTTCTTTAGCTTTTTTTAATAATTCATCAGCATTTTTTTTATCTGTTATATCATCATATACTGCTATAATTTCTCCAGTAGGGAGACGATAAATATAATGTTCACGCCATCCTGAGATTCTCTCATCTTGGTAAAACGTGAGCGGTACTGTCTCTGGAATTCCTGTAAGGTAGACTCTTCTAAGTACTTCCATAATGCCCAAATTAGCAATTCCGGGAAACACCTCTTCAAGTGTTTTCCCAAGAATATTTTCTTTTTTTACTTTTTCAATGTTTTCTCCAGCTTCATTTAAGTCAGAGAATATAAAATCTCTACCTCCATTAATTGGTTTATAAATGGCAACAGCGCTCTTCATGTTTTTAACTAGTTCTCGTAAAATTGCTTGACGGTACTCAAGTTGATTTTCTAAGTATAAAAGTTTTTCTTGTGATTCTATTAACCAACCAAGAACACTATTAGGGTTAACTTTTTCTTTTGGAATCACATAGCTAAAATTTCCTTCACCCAATTTTTTTATTTGTAAATAGATATGATCAACATCACTTCCTAGGATTTCAAAAAGTACCTTTAGTGCTTTTTCTCTCGCGATTACAGGATTAGGAAAATTAGATTCAAAAATTAAAAATGCATTTTCTTCTGTTTTTGTTAATTCTTTAGAACTTTCAAGAATATTACTTATTATAATTAATTCTTCTTCTGTAAAACTACTTTCTTGTATGAGTGACAAAAGTGATTTATTTGGCGTATTCTGCATTCTCGGTGGCAATAATTGATCATAATATAAATCCCAATAAGTTGTATTATAATTTATTGGTTTTGCCATCGTTCCGTCTCTTATCATGAGAATTGATTGATGAAATTTTTTATATTTTGGATCGCCATCAATAATATAATTTTTTGCCATTAAAGTTAATTCGTCACTTGTTTCTCGAAGTTCATCAATAAGTAACCATGACTGGTGTTTATTAAAAGTAGCCAAATTTATAGTTCTTTCTGATGCTGAATATAAGATAAAAATTATTACAACGGCGAACAATAAAACTGCTGCTTGAATCGTTCTAACTGAATATGTTTTATATGATTCAATTTTACTCATTCTACTCCCTATCGTTGATACTAGGGCGCGAGCTTTCTTCTAGCAATAACTAGACTTAGACTTAAAATCTATCGGAATTATAGCTTTAAATTATTGATGATTTTAAGTATGAAGAATCTTTCGTTTTTCCCATTTCTTTGCTTTTATCCGATCCTCTTTTTTTGAATATCCTCCTCCATTGGGTCTAAAAGAAGGAATAGATGGATCGTTTGCACATTTAATTTGAAAGGCTATCATCGCCTTAAAGACGTCTAACATATTAAGGTGATTAGGATCAAGTTGTTCAATTCCTCTTCGTTCACATTCGCTTAAAAAAAAGTGGATTGACTCAATCGTTGACAGACAATAATCTGCAGGTTGCTCTTTTATTTCAAAAATTGACTGATGATTGGCGGTAAATGAAATACGCGGGAGTGTATTAATATTGCTACTGAGCTTCATCATTTTCTTAGCACATGGCCAGGTTCCATCGATTACAAAAAGTACTATCTTTTTATTTTCTAGAGGAGTCAAATCATCTGATGAAACATTAAGTGTGGCCACTCCAGGATACAAAACATAACATGAATTTTCTTTGTTTTGGATGATTGAATTTACTTCTTCATCAAGAGAAAAATCTACGCCCATTATAAGTTTTGAGTTTTTTAAAATTGATTTTGTCATTCTTCCTGTTCCAAGTTTTTCTTTCTTGGCTTCCATTGGATGAATAAGAATGACAAATTGAATATTTGTGTCAAAAGGTTTTATCAGATGACATAAACAATTTATTTTTTTTCTAAAGCAAATATAACACTTAATTTCATAATCCATTTTGAAAGATAATAACTGAGCGTTGATCATTATACAAAACTTTAAGGGAATATTTTTTTGCTATATAATCGAGGGTCTCCTGACGATAAAAGACAATATGTGTTGGATCGTTCTTATACCACCATTTTTGAAAATTTATTTCTTCATTATAAAACTGTGTCATTATTCCTAAAATTCCATTTGGTTTTACTGTACTTAATAATTGCTCCCAGTCGTCTTTGGCAGATTTAAAGTGTTCTACAACCTCCGTACATGTAACTACGTCATACAATCGACTTGTTACTTCTGAGTTTGGAAAAAACAAAGGATCATAAAATGATGTACTTTTAACTTCTGATTCTAATATTTTTGAAATTTGAGAAAATGGCCCACATCCATAATCAAGCAATTCATCATTTTGTTTAATAAATTTCTGTAAGGGAGTAGCTAATTTATTTAAAAAATCAATATAGCCTTGATCTTGGTTGGAATTTTGATGACTCTGATAGCGCTTATCCTCATCATCTTTTGATAAGAAACTCAAAGGTGTTTTAAAAATTAGTTTGCATTCTGGGCAACTAAACGAATTTCCTACATAATTTGCTGATGAACAATTGCAGAGCGGACAATTAAGCATCCCGATCTCGATAATGAAGTAGCGGGCCCAAAACTTTCTTTTTTTTCGCGTTTAGCTTATCCCAAAGCATTTCCCCTAAACTTCCACTTTTCGGTGAAATGAGGAATGCCCCCATAATGGCCATATCTGCTATTTCAGTTTTTACTAGTCTTAATCCTTGTTCATTACCGTCTTTTGTCGAACATTGCTCACTGCTTCCGAGTACGGCATTCGTTCTACAAACTGCCGGCCGGTCGCTATAGACTTCGCAATTACCCTTATCGCCCAAAAAGACACAGGCCCTCGTTTCGTATGGTAATGAGAGAAAACTGCGACCATCTCGGGCCCAATTTTTTTGAATTTGTAATCTCGCCGTATCAATCTTAAGTCCATTTTTGACTCTCAAGGCGAGCAATTCACTCTCATCATCAGTTACACTCACTTCTGTATGACAGCACCCAGTACAACCACGCTTACACGGGCTTAATTCTTTAACTATGGGATGAGCAAAAACTTCTCGACTATAAACATCAACTCTATTGTGAAAAAAACGGGCGCGACCAACCGCAGATTTGATTTCTCTTAATTCATAGATAATTAAGTCGGTTATGTAAGCAAAATTTTCATTTGCTTTTAAGCGATCGTAGGTATTTTTTGCTATTGCAGGAAAATTCATGACCGTTTTCACCTCTATTAAATAAATATTATCATAACGGCGAAGTTAATTTTGATTATATGGAAATTTTTGCCTATACTCTGCTGACTATGGCACTACTTTGTACATTAAAAAACATTCACCTAACTTTTGGCAGTAAATACATTTTTAAAAATGCGGACTTGGCCATCCATGAAGGCGAACGCATTGGACTTCTGGGTTTAAACGGAAAGGGCAAATCAACTTTGTTCAAAATTTTAAATGAAGATGTTATTCCCGATCATACGACTCCACCTTTTGAGTTTTCAAAATCAAATCTTAATTTTTCACTCTTTTTAGTCCCTCAAGAACTTCCACTTGAAGGTTATGAGGAGTTTAGTATTAGAGATTATTTCTATGTTTTTTTCCCTGAATTAAAAGAGGCCTATGATCGATCTTACGAAGATTTTGATCATTTACAAGGTTGGGATATTTTACAAGACTATGAATCATATCTTAAATATTTTGACTTACATGACCATGATCAAATTCTAAAAAATCTAAGTGGTGGTGAGCAAAAAAAAGTTTTATTAAGTTTAGGTCTTTCAAGTCGTGCCAGTCTTATCATGTGGGATGAACCAACCAACCATCTAGATATTGAATCAATTAAATTATTTGAAGATGAAATGCTGACAACTCAAAAAGCATTTCTGCTTATCACCCATGATCGTTTTTTGCTTTCAAAATTAACTAATAAAATTTTTCAAATAAAAAACGGACGCATTGAAAAATTTGATGGCTCTTATACTGATTATCTTGTCTATCTCAAAGAATCAGAACACGCCAATATGCGCTTACTTGAAAAACTTCAAAACAACTTAACTCGCGAACAAGCTTGGATGCGACAAGGTGTAAAAGCTCGTCGTACAAGAAGTAAAAAAAGAGTGGAAAGTTTTGTTGATCTTAAATCAAAAGTGGCCAATATTCGTAGTGAAGCACAAAGAGATTTAGAAATAAATTTAAAAAATGTAAAACGACAAACGAAAGTTTTAGTAAGCTTTAAAGACCTTACTTTTTCATATCCTAAGAGTGAGACTCTGTTTAAAAATATTTCAGGGACAATTCAAAAGGGTGAAAAGATTGGTCTACTAGGCAAGAACGGAGCTGGTAAAACGACACTCTTACAATTAATGCGTCAAGAATTGTCTCCAACATCAGGAACAATGAAAGTAGCAGACGATTTAAAAATTCAATATTTTTCACAAAAAAGAGAAGAATTAGATTCTGAACTGACTCCACACCAAGTATTAGGTGATGGATCTGACTACGTCACATTTCCTGATGGAACAAAACGTCACGTAGTTTCATATTTTGAAAGTTTTCTTTTTGAACGTACAGAAATTCATCGCCCACTAAAAACATTTTCGGGTGGAGAAAAGAGTCGATTACAACTTGCACTCAATTTTACAAGACCGGGTGATATTCTTATTTTTGATGAACCCACAAACGATTTGGATTTAGAAACGATTCAATTATTAGAAGATAAACTTTCATCATTTGATGGCGCACTGATTTTGATTTCCCATGATCGCGCTTTTTTAAGCACAATCACCAATAAAGTGTGGTTGATTGAAAACAATGCTCTCCAGATATTTGAAGGCGGCTACGAACAGGTCACTCCTTATTTAGAAGCACTTGAGCTTGAAAAAGAATTAAAAGAAGAAGAAAGAAAGGAACAAAAAAAGGAAGCACCAGTAGTAATTAAAGAAAAAAAAGTTCTTAGCAATAAAGATAAAGAACGATTAGAAGTAATTTATAAAGATATTGAAAATACCGAACGAAAGGTAAAGGTTATAGAAGAGAAACTTGCACAATTTGATTATGCCAACACAACTTCCGCCAATAATGCTCAACTAAAAATTCTTACTGATGCTCAAGCTATACTCGACAGCCAATTATTAGCACTTTATCATGAACTGGAATACCTGACCTCTCTCGTAAGGGAATAATTTACTCGTTTATTTTTTTTAAAAAAATACGATAAGATTATATTGAGAGTGTGACCAGGGGTGGCAATGAGAAAAACAATTTACAGATTTTTATACATAACTTCATTAACACTTGCATTACTCAGTATTCATCAAGTATTTGCTCAACAAAGAGGACCTGCTGTTGAACAATTAGCAGAAGTTGAAATAGGTTCTGCGCATTCAAATGGATTTGATTTTTCAAAACAAAAAAGAATTCCAGCAGCAGATATCAGAAAAAATGAAAATAGTGTTCAATATTCTTATATCGGCCCAATTATCTTCTTTATTTTGGCCCTGCCATTTACGCTATGGGTTTTAATCGCAAGAAAAGTTAAGGCCGGCCCTGATGACGAAAAACATAAATACTATGCTCATACTTCTCAGTTCACTCCCTTTAAAACTGATTATCAAAAACAAGAAGGTGAAGAGGATGATGCAGAAGAAGAAGATGATGAAATTGATTATCACAAATCAGCGTAAAAAAGTTTTCCATTTTCCATTGCCAGTATAAAAGAAAACTTCACTGATGCCGCGATATTTTACAATAACTTGATTATCTATATCACTACTAAGGTGAGCCATTTCAATTTTATATTTTCGCTGATGATAATGTCCCCTTCTCGTTTTTAGCTCTTCAAAGTAAGAAGGCCCCTTTAAGACATGTAACGTTTTTAGATCTCGGTTATCAATTGTCATTAAATAAAGCTGTGCAGAAGAATCTGAGTCAATAAACTTAGTAGTCCCTACATAATAATAGAGAAATAAAATATCAGTAGTTGGTGAAAGTGTTTTAAGTTCAATTCTATACAATGCTGAATTAATACCCATGTTTTCAAAACGGTAAGAAAATATTTTTTTCTTAGTTTTATCAAAGATATCTAACCAATCTTCATTATCTTTTTTGAGAAAAACAAATCTTTCGGCATCTCCATCACGATTAATGTCTAACTGGTAATAAGGAGTATGCGCTGAGTACCAAAAGCTCTTAGGTTCATTTTCAATTTGAGTTTTAAGCTTA
Organism: Bacteriovoracaceae bacterium; assembly: GCA_036171615.1. GTDB lineage: Bacteria > Bdellovibrionota > Bacteriovoracia > Bacteriovoracales > Bacteriovoracaceae > Bacteriovorax. The sequence goes on along the minus strand of JAVHRK010000171.1, from coordinate 940 downwards.
GTTTTGCTTAATTCACCAGAAAAAATTTGTCTAAAAAACCTTTCATCTTGTGCTGACAGTGAAAGGGGTAATAAAATCAGAAATGTGAGTAAAAAGATAAATTTATTCATTTAATTAATAATAACCGAGCTTTTAAAATTCGTCTAATTCAGATAAAATGTACCAAATTTGCTAATTAAAGGAATATCTATGGATTTCAATCTTGCATTTACACGTTCTCAGGAGCAAATCATTATTCGTCATTTTTCTGATGGATCTAGCGTTAGTTCTAAAATTGTTAATATTGAAGACATTAAAAACCATTCAATTGATGGATTAATTCTTGCGGATAATTTAATTTTTGAAATAGAAAGTGAATTAAAGTTTTATCCTATTAGACCTGCTCAAGAATTTTCATTAACGGCCGAGAAATTTGAAAAAATTGATTATTTAAATGTAAAAGTCATTTTTGATAAAATTCGAGAAAATTGGATCATTCAAAATAATTTAACACTAATAGAAGAAATTTTTAAGACTAGACAGCATCTAATAACTCTTTGGCCAAATGATCGATCAGGATTTTTTGAAGAATTATGGTTTATTTTAAGAAATAACCTCGGAGCTCAAAATCTAGTATTTATTTATAACGACCTCATAAAAGCCAAAAGTGAAAACGAAAAGAACAAGCTGATAAAAGTAAAAGTAAAAGGCGATCGTTTACCAACTCTGGCTTCTTTAGATGAAATGGATGATATGCTTTTAAAAAACTATGAAAAAGATTTTGGTAATTTATTCGACATTACTGACTACAACAAAGAAAAAGGGCAAATAGTAATTTGCGCTACAATCAAGAAAAGTCCAGTTTTTATTATGGCCAATGTGTTTCAATTAACCCGTATGCAAAAAGCTGTTTTACAAAGTTTATTTGAGGGACTTAATCTTTAAGCCCCTCAAATAATTA
>JAVHRK010000170.1:0-8364 GCA_036171615.1 Bacteriovoracaceae bacterium | reverse complement strand
AAAAAACCTCGAATAAATCGAGGTTTTTTTTAAATTTTTTAAATTGGTACACCCACGGGGATTTGAACCCCGGTTACCGCCGTGAAAAGGCGGTGTCCTGGACCGGGCTAGACGATGGGTGCAAAAACTTTAGATAAATAATGGTGATCTCTCTGCGACTCGAACGCAGGACCCTCTCCTTAAAAGGGAGATGCTCTAACCAACTGAGCTAAGAGACCATTTTATGTATCGAAAGTGAAGTTTAAATTAAAGTTCCAACGCTTTTTTGTCAATTAAATTATTCATAAATTAATGAAATAATTTCAAAGGGTCATTTAAGCACTTGAAAAGTTGCTTCTTGGGTAATATGTTTCGGTTCTATGGAAATTAAATCTATTGATAATTTAAATAAGCGAGTGGCCTTACATACATTGGGATGTCGTTTAAATAGCGCCGAGACGGGATCTATTGCTCAGGGATTCATTGATCGAGGTTATGACATCGTAGATTTCGGGGAAAATGCCGATGTAGTTTTTATTAATACTTGTACGGTAACAGATGCAGCGGACTCTACTTGCAGGAACCTAATTAGGAAGGCCCATAACTCTTCTCCAGAGGGAAAAATCGTTGTGGCCGGTTGTTATGCTCAAATGGAGCCAGAGCGAATTTCGGCAATGCAAGGAGTGGATTTAGTTTTAGGAAATACAGAAAAATATAAAGTATTTGAATATTTAAATGAAGAAGATGCAAATCAGGTTCATGTCGATAAGTCTTGGGAGTTTTTTTCTGCGGCAACAACCTTGGCAGATTCCCATACTCGTGCATTTTTAAAAATTCAAGATGGCTGTGACTATGTATGCTCGTATTGTATTATTCCATTTGCTCGTGGTCGATCTCGCGCCATCTCTGTAGCCGATGCTATCAAAGAAGCTAAAAAACTGGTCAATGACGGTTTTAAAGAAATAGTCCTAACAGGAGTTAATATCGGTGAATACGAACAAGCTTCAGGTGAAAAGCTACACCATTTGGTGGCCGGACTGTTGGCAATCGAGGGATTAGAGAGATTTCGTTTATCTTCTGTTGAGCCCAATACAATTACTGATGAATTAATTGAAGTTTTAAAATCTTATCCACATAAAGTTCAGGACCATTTTCATGTGCCGTTACAAAGCGGAGATGATGAAATCCTTTCGGCCATGAGAAGACGTTATACAGTTGCTGATTATAAACGAATTATTAATAAAATCATGACAGCTTTTCCTAATGCGGGAATTGGTGCGGACGTTATTGTCGGTTTCCCTGGAGAAACTAAAGCTCAGTTTGAAAATACTTTTAATATCTTGAAAGATTTGCCCATTACTCATTTTCACATATTTCCATATTCAAAACGAAAAAATACAACTGCTGCTAAAATTGAAAATCATATTCATCATGCTGAAAAAAAAGAGCGAGCAAAGACCTTACATATGTTTGGTGAAGCTAAACTTAATCTTTTCTCAGAGGATCAAGTTGGAAAGACAACTAAAGTATTATTCGAAAGACGCAATAAAGAAGGTTTATTTGAAGGTTACTCAACAAATTATATTAGAGTCCAGGTTAGAACCGATCTGGATCTCTCAAATCAAGTATGTGAAGTCTATCTGGCCAGATTTGAAAATAATAAATTAACTGGTGAACTTCTTCAATAAAGCATTCCTTTTGAACTTACTTGTCAGACAACACCTGAATTCGTTAATATTTTCCTATGGAAAATAGAAAAAAAGTTATTACAACAATCAATCATAAACGCCTGGAAATTGAGAGCGATAAAGCTTTTATGTCGCTGGCCTCATTTCTGCGAAATGAAGAAGGGTTAACTGGAACAAAAGTTGTCTGTTCGGAAGGGGACTGTGGGGCATGTACTGTCTTAATGTCTAATGAAATAGGTACTGACGGTAAAATGATTTTTAAATCAGTAAATTCCTGTATTTTACCTCTCTATTTGATAGACGGCGCTCAAATTATTACAGTTGAAGGCCTCAAGCATGAAAACGAATTAAGTACAATACAAACAGCGATGATTGACAGTCATGGGGCCCAATGTGGTTATTGCACTCCAGGATTTATGTGTGCAATGAGTGGAATGGCGGAAAAATTAAAAAATGAAAATAAACCAATTACAGAAAAAAAAGTTCGTAACTTTTTAACCGGAAATTTATGTCGCTGCACTGGCTATCGTCCAATTATTGAAGCAGGTTTTAAAATTGATTTATCTCAGACGCAATTTTTAAAAGATCGCTATTATTCGCAATCTTGGGTTGAGGAAATGAAATCGATTAAAAGTAAATCGATGAAAATGACTTTTGGTGATAAAAATATTTTTCTGCCAGTAACATTAGATGAAGCGCTGGTTGCAAAAAAACAGAACCCAGACCTGCGCTTAATTGCAGGTGCAACTGATATTGGAGTTGTCGTCAATAAAGGGAAGTTGGTTACACCAAAAACAATGGCCCTCTATCATATCCCTGAACTTCGAACAATTTCTCATGATAAAGATTTTATTTATATTGGTGCAACTGTAACACTAAGTGATTTTGAAACTTATATGGAAGAACATATTCCAGAATTATCAAAAATCTTGCATATTTTTGCTTCACCTCAAATTAAAAACCAAGCAACTCTCGTTGGAAATATAGTCAATGCTTCTCCTATCGCCGATACCATTCCCTATCTAATGGCCAGTGATGCATTAATATGTTTGAAAAGTTCAACAGATGAACGAGAAGTGAAATTAGGAGACTTTTACTTAGGTTACAAAAAATTAGACCTGTGTGCCGATGAAATCGTTGTGGGTATTAAAATTCCACAATTAAAAAAAGGTGAGCATGTAAAACTATATAAAATATCTATGAGAAAAGATTTAGATATTTCAGCTGTAACATTTGCAGCCATTGTTGAAGTAAATAATAAACGAGAAATTTCACAAATTCGTTTGGCCATTGGTGGAGTAGCTGCTACAGTCCTACGGTTAAAAGAGATAGAAAATTTTATGAAAAATGAATTGTTCGTAAGAGAAACATTCATTAAGTATTCTGAAACGTTACCGCAATATATTTCACCATTATCAGATTTGAGAGCATCAAAAGAATATAGAATGCTGGTAGCAAAAAATTTCTTTAAAAAATTCCATGACGAGGTTGCAGTATGTCTGTAGGAAAAAATATTAGACACGATTCTGCTCGAGGACACGTGACGGGTGAAAGTATCTTTCTCGACGATAGACCAATATTACAAAACGAAGTTTTAGTTGGTGTAGTCGGAACACCTGTAAGTGCCGGGAAAATTATTTCTATAAATTTTCAAGAGGCCTTAAAAATAAATGGAATTTTTGCTGTTTTTACTGCGAAAGATTTTCACCATAATAGATGGGGAACAATTGTTCCAGAACAACCCATTCTTGTTGATGATGAAATTGGTTATATAGACGAACCGGTTTGCCTCATTGCCGGTAATAGTTACGAGGCGATAGAACTTGCGAAAAAATGTATTACTTTTGAGATAGAAAAAAAACGGCCTCTGTTAACTATTGACGATGCCATAATGGCAAATTCATTTATTTGTCAGGCGACAAACTTTATTCGCGGAAATGTCGATTTGGGATTTAAAAATTCACCTCATGTCTTAAAAGGGGAATTTATTTGTGGAGGTCAAGAGCATTTTTATATGGAATCCCAAGCAAGTATTGCTTATCCATTAGAAAATGGACAAATGGAAATTCATTCGTCTTCTCAACATCCAACTGAAACCCAACACGTGGTCGCTCACGCTTTAGAACTGGATTTTTCACAGGTGGTTTGTGTTGTAAAAAGAATGGGCGGAGGCTTCGGTGGAAAAGAAAGTCAGGCTGCTCACTTTGCCGCAATGGCCGCACTTGTGGCACGAAAGTTAAATAGGGCCGCGCGGTTAGTTTTGACTAAAGATGAAGATATGGCGATGACTGGTAAACGTCATCCATTTAAAAATAATTACGAAGTTGGTTTTGATAACGATGGAAAAATTTTAGCTTTTAAAGCTCAGTTATTTGCCAATGGTGGAGCATATACAGATTTAACACCATCTATTCTTGATCGAGCGATGTTTCATATTGATGGCTGTTATTATTTTGAAAATTGTCTGATTGAAGGAACGGCGGTTCGCACTAATCAACATTCAAATACTGCCTTTCGTGGCTTTGGTGGACCACAAGGAAATATGACAATTGAAAGTGTCATTGAAGATATGGCCAATTATTTAAAAATTGATAGCTATAAGATTCGCTCTATAAATTTGTATCAAAAAGCTCAGCGAAATATTACTCCTTATGGTCAATTATTAGATAATAACGTTCTCCCTGAAATTTTTGAAAAACTTTTCAAGACTTCGGATTACCAAAATAGATTTGATAAAATTAAATTAGATAATCAACTATCAAATGGAAAAATTCGCGGAATCTCAATGACCGGATGTAAGTTTGGAATTGCTTTTACGGCAAAGTTTTTGAACCAAGGAAATGCCTTAGTAAATATTCATGTTGATGGAACTATTCAAATTTCTACGGGCGCAACAGAGATGGGCCAAGGTGTGAATACAAAACTTCAACAAATTGCTGCTCATACATTTGGAATTGATCATTCTCGTATTATACTTATGCCAACTTCGACTGAAAAAAATCATAATACATCACCAACTGCTGCTTCAAGTGCAACAGATATTAATGGCGCTGCAACTTTAAAAGCTTGTTTGAAGATTTTAGACAGATTGAAATGGGTGGCCTTTTTTTATTTCCAAGGATTTAAAACCTCAGACGTTATTGAGTTTCCAGAATATTCAGATGTAGAAGCTTTAAAACTTGATTTTTCAGCACTTGATTTTTCAAATGAAGTAATAACTCATAAGAAAAATAATCAGACGATAAGCTGGAAAGAATTAGTAAAATTGGCCTATATGAACCGCGTCTCTCTAGGGGATTATGCATTTTTTAAAACTCCAGATTTAGGGTTTGATAAAAAAACTTTATCTGGTCGCGCTTTTAATTATTTCACCAATGGAGCGGCAGTAAGTGAAATTGAAATTGATGAATATACAGGAGAGTTAAAAGTTCTTCGAAGTGATATTTTAATAGATCTAGGCCGATCTATAAATCCAGGAATAGATGTCGGGCAAGTCTCAGGAGCTTTCATACAAGGAATGGGTTGGGTGACAACGGAAAATCTTTTTTATCATGAGAGCACCGGGAAATTATTATCCCATTCTCCAACCACTTATAAAATTCCCAATATTCAAGATACACCAAGAATTTTTAATATTGAGCTTTTAGAGAATAATAGCAACGAGCAGAATGTATTGCGCAGTAAGGCCGTTGGAGAGCCGCCGCTTTTATTGGGCACTAGTGTTTGGACAGCGGTAAAACATGCACTCTCATTTAGAAGTAAAAATAATTTACCTAAAATTTCAAGTCCTGCTACAGCGGAAGTGATTTTGATGGAATTAAATAATTACTAAAATAATTCATATCCTAGGCCAAACCCCACTCTGTCGACAGTGAGTTGAGTAGGGCCTTTAAGCATATGTCTTTTGTATAAAAAATTATAACTAAATTTATTCTGGCCCATAAGACTCGCAAAAAAAAGTATTCGCTGGCCTGTGAATGTATCACCACTCGGAGAATTGGATGTTGATTTTAAAATTTGTGAAACACTTAATTTTGTAGAGATTGCATAAGTTCCTAGTGAAAAAGTTTCACCAATTCCAATTGTGCCCATAATAATTGAGTTACTATTTAATAATAAATCTGAACCTTGTTCTATATATTCTTTTGTATTAAAAGATGAAAATTTTTCGAAATCAATTCCTTCATAAACAGAAAAATGGAATTGGGATACATGACTTTGAAAGTAGAGATTAGCGCCAATCTCATTTGGTAGGGCACTTGTTTGCCCTGTGATACCTGTTGAGTCTGCAATTTGAGCTGTTCTTAAAAAGGACAAGTAAAAACTTGAATTAATCATTTGACCTGTATCGTTTAGTAAATAATTGCTTGCTAATCCAAAAGTCATAGGAGAGTTTTGTTGAATTTTTGTTCCTGCATTTCTAGAAATAAGGCGATCGTCAAAATTACCTTGTGAAAGTGTAAACATGGTAAATAATTTAAAATTTCCGGGAATTGCAAATTGTTCAAGTTCGTTATGTGAAAGATTTATTGTTGGAGTATTAACTGCTTTTGATAAGTAAACGCAGGCACTATTTGCAATATAAATTTGGTTATCTACTTCAAATCTTACATAATTGGGATGGGTTTCAAATTGTCTCAGGCTTAATGGTTTATTAAATAAATTATGATTAGTTGTCGAAACCATGGCACCATTTTTATAGGCCTTTAATCTGCAATTGGGTTCATTTCTTAGGTAAAGATATTCATCTGCTAATACAGTGGTGCTCAAAATAATGAGGGATAGTGAAATCGTCGATAAATACTTCATCTTTATATTTTTACCTTAAGACCCTATCTGGTCAAGCTAGCATAATTAGTTGGCAGTTTGGCCGATCTTTTTTGTCAAAGATAGCTGTTAAGTTCTCAAAATGAAGACCGAAAAGAATTGCATATAAGATAAGCTTGAGGTGCAATTATGAAGTATTTATTAATTTGTTTATACCTGATGAGTTTTTTAAGCTCATGTATTTTTAATAAGACTAAAGTTTCTGTATTCGGAAATAGAATTATTCAGCAACCTGCTTCTGTTTCAAAAGTTGAAATTATTAATCATCAGTTAATAGTAACAGGGATTAATCTCGCAAAAGTAAAAAATGTAAAAGTTGAAGGAAATGCGTTTAATGAATCTTTTTCAATTGAGTCTCAAACTTCAAACAAAATAATTGCAAACTCTATGAGAGCAATTAGCATGGGAGTAGGAAGTGTTTTTAATTTAATTCTTTCAGATGCCAAAGCTGCAGCTACATTTCAAATAGATTTTTCATTATGTGATGCCAGCTTAAATGGAATTGGATTTAATTGTTCAATTACAGCAAATAATAAGGATGTTCTTACTTATGTAAATGGAAAGTGGGAACCAAAAGCATTAAATATAAATGGATTAGTTTATGTAGGTGCCTACGATGCGTCTTTAGCAGTTACACCGTCAGGTGCAATCGCTGGAGAATACTGGATCATCAGTGTGGCCGGAACTATAAGTTCTATTAATTATAAAATCGGAGACTGGTTAGTTTTTAACGGAACAACCTGGGATAAAATCGATAACTCGACTGCTGTTTCTTCTGTACATGGACGAACAGGTGCAATTGTTGGGGCGAAGAACGATTATAGCTTAGGTCAAATGAGCGATGTAACTTTAGGCACGTTAACAGGTGCCGACAATGGAAAAGTTTTACAATTTAATGGTACAGGGTGGGTTCCTGCAGTTGTGGCTGCAGGTAGTTCTGGTACAGTTACGAATGTCTCAGGAACTGCACCGATATCTGTTTCAAACAATACAACCACTCCTGTCGTTTCTATAGATCAAGCAACAACTTCTACAAGTGGATATTTAACATCAACTGATTGGAAGGCATTTAACGGGAAAGCTTCACTTGCAAGTCCAACATTTACGGGAACTCCTTCTGCTCCTACTGCTGCCGTAAATACAAATAATACTCAATTAGCGACTACTGCTTTTGTCATGACTCAAAATGGATCGTTTGCAGCAAAAGGAGCGAACTCAGATATAACTTCGCTAACTGGACTTACGACAGCTCTACCTGTTAGTGAAGGTGGTACAGGATTAACAGCAGGTACAGTGGGAGGAATTCCATGGTTTGTTGGAACAGGTACATTAGCTTCTTCATCTCAATTATTACTTAACGGAATTGTTTTAGGTGGAGGAACTACTGCTCCATCAACTATAGGATTAGGAAATGCCACAGAAGTTTTAACATCAAATGGAGTTGGTGGACCGCCAAGTTGGCAAGCTCCGAATACAACAGACGCGACAAAACTGCCTTTAGCAGGTGGTACAATGACCGGAGCGTTGATTAATAATACAAATAATGCATCTCCAAATGCTGCTGTTGCGGTTACTCAGGCCGGTACAGGATATGCTGCTACTTTTATGGGGGGAAATGTTGGGATTGGGACGACGGCACCACAAGCTAAATTAGATATTAATGGTGCAATTCGAGTTGGTGCTGATTTAGTCACAGCTTGTTCTGCAACTGTTGCTGGTGCAATGAAATTTACCTCACCAAATGTTGAGTACTGTGATGGGACTACTTGGAAAGCTTTTGGAATTGCTGGAAGTGGAATTACGAGTTTAGCTAATAGTATTTCAGGAAGTGCTCCTGCATTTTCTAATGTAGGGCAGGCTTACACTTTAA
>JAVHRK010000169.1:0-8369 GCA_036171615.1 Bacteriovoracaceae bacterium | reverse complement strand
AGAGATTTGAGTGACGTTGAACTTAAGTGGGCTGGCTAAATGGCACCAGCCACTATTTAATTAAAAAATATCTAAACATGCCATTTGTGGATCATTATTTACTAATTCTTGTACATCTTTTAATAATTGATCACATTGTGGTTTTACCTCTGCCTCTAATCTATTTATAGGTCCATAATGATATCTCTTTATTCTCAGCATAGTCATGGCATATTCAGTTGCAAATGCCGGACAGGCCTTATTATAAACTTGATAATCAGCACCCGCTCCAGTGCCAAGAGTTGTGCTTGTTTTACAACTAGCACCTTCTTTAAAAACATTTAGAAAGCATCGACTATTAGCAGTTGATTTATACTCAGTGTAGAGATTTGAAAGCTCAACAGATGCTTTCATTGAATCATAACTTGTTTGGAAAAGTCCTGCCTCGGCAGCACTGGATGGTCGATTACTGCCGGCAGAAGTATCCCAACCTTCACAATATGTTCCTGAACTTTCACGCATTCCTAATCCCATACCCAAAACGTAAAGTGCGCGCAAAGGCTCTACTCCTGCAACATTTAATTGAATAGGGAGAGTGACAAAATTATTTGCATAGTGAGTAAGTGCATCTTTACTATCGTTATGAGAATCAGCTGCACTCATGATCAATGCTAATGGAGAAGGATTTTGTACATATGAATTTAATCTACACAAACTACGAGCAAAACTAAGTGCGACTCCTTTTATATATCCTGCCGGTGCGCGACCTCGATTTTTCCAAGAATAATTTGCACAAGCTGAAGTAGCAGCAAGTTCAGAAATTTGATCAACATATGGCCCGACCGGAACATTTGGAGGAGTTGGCGTTGGAGCAGGGACGGGAGGCTTAGGTGTTGTTGGTGTTGGCGTAGGAGGTACCTTAGGTCTTCTTGATCCCATCGCGAATACTTGAGTGCTTGTGAGTGATAAAATAAGTGAAATAAATAATAAACTTTTTATTTTTTGCTTCATCCTAAAGCTCCTAAAATTATAAATGTTTTTAGAGATCAATCCTTGATCGTCTGTTTTTTACATTTGCATTAGTGATGCCAAGAATTTATTTGTAATTAAGTGGATGACACGGAGATCGTGGTGCGATTTGACCTTTTTAGAGTCAATATTAGTTGATCGAAATTGTTCAAATGGTGTTTTTTTGATTTTATTTGCTGGAGTGTTGCTTCTCAGAACTATTTTCAATACAATTTTCTACAGAATCAAAATATGAATGATACTTCCCCTTTATATTCTTGAAGCACTCTTTTGTTGTCATTGGTAGTACTGGATTTTTTTCATGACCCTTGCAAGATATCAGTAATATTATAATTATAAAATATTTCATATAATCTCCTTACAAGAACTAATTAATATTTTAATCAAGATAATTGGGATGTATAATTGATTATATCTATACAATAGATATAATTTCTTTTGAATTTAGCTCACGCCATTGGCCTTTTGGTAAGTCGTCTAATGTTAATTTACCAATTTGTACACGTATCAGTCTTAAAACATTTATATTTTCACTTTCTAACATCTTGCGGATTTGTCGATTGCGTCCTTCATGTAGTTCAACACTTAGCCATGAATTTTTTTCTCCACTTCTGATAAATGTAAAATTTGCTGGTAATGTTTGTATTCCTTCAATAAGAATACCTGCAGATAATTTATCTAAAATTTCTTGCGTAGGTATAGGTGATACTTGTACATGATAAATTTTTTTCACATGAGTTTTGGGATCCATGATTCGATTTGCCCAACGATGATCATTGGTAAAAATTAGAAGGCCTTCACTCGCAAGATCTAATCGACCTACAGCTTGCAGCAGTGGTCCTTTCCAGTCTTTTAGACATTGATAAACAGTTGGTCTATTTTTTTCATCCGATTGAGTAACGACTAGACCTTGAGGTTTATTTAAAATGAGATAATGTTTTTTTATATGAATTAATTTATTACCGTTTAATTCTATTATTGCTCTTGAGTCAAATCCTTTAGCAGGATCTTTACAAACCACACCATTAACTTTTACTTGTCCTGCAATAATCATTTCAGCAGCTGATTTACGACTTGCAATTCCTAATTTCGAAATTAGTCTTTGTAACTCTGTCTTTGTTTGTTTGGCCATTATTAACTACACCATCCCGCAATCACGATACGTTCTCCTTTAGTAACTGCGCTTACCATGTGTTCATAACCATAAAGACCAGATAGAAAAAGTACTATTTGACCAAAAGGTAAAGGTGAGAATGATGCTTTTTTATCTGTGTTTTTCTTTTTAAAATATAAATTACCACCTTGGATTGAAGGGGGATCTATATTGAGAGATAGCGAAAATCCTAAAAAACGGGAACCATCGTCATGCCATATTCCGTCTTCGTCATCAGGTGCACTCCTTATGGCGATGATGTGTTCAAGATTTTTAAATTCAATATAATTTGATAAAAATTGATAGAGTATATTATTTGGTTTAGAAATTTCTAAAAAATATTGGTCTAGCGATACCCAGTTCCTTTGGTTAACTAAATCTAGAACTAATTTATCTAGTGGGAATTCTGCAACTAGATATCCATCTTGGTTAAGTTTTAGATTTTTGATCAAGTTTGTTCCTTATTTAATTTCTGATTCATAATCATATCTCAAAAAATTATCCGTTACATTGAATATTTATATTATTACTTCTATTCAGTAAATGAGAGTCTTATTTTAAAAAAGAGGAGCAAATAATGACAAAAATAAAATATAACGGTAGCTCGGTTAACACACGTGGAAGTTTGCCAGATATCAGTTCTATAGCTTCTGATTTTACAATTACAAAAACTGATTTATCTGAAGTAAATTTGTACAGTTTTAAGCAAGGTCACAAATTACTAAATATATTTCCGAGTATTGACACAGACGTTTGTGCAAGAAGTGTGAGAGAATTTAATAAAGAAGCCTCTGATTTAAAAGATGTAGTTATAATAAATATTTCTATGGACTTGCCTTTTGCTCACAAACGCTTTTGTGCTGCAGAGGGAATTAAGAATGTAGAAATGGGCTCGATATTTAGATCTGATTTTTTTAAATCATATATGTTAGATATGGTCGATGGTCCTATGAGAGGTCTTTGTTCAAGAGTCATAATTATTTTAAATGAGAAAAATGAAATTACCTATGCTGAACAGGTTGTTGAAATAACAAATAATCCCAATTACATTGAAGCGTTACGTGCCTTAAGTACTTAAGTTTTGATTAATAGAAAAATTTTAATTCTTGTATATTACTTAATAAACGTTAAAGTTTAATTAAAGTTTATTAAATAAATACAAAGGTTAAAATTATGAAATATGTCTCAACTTTTGAGTCTGTAAAAGGAACAAGTTATGAAAAAAATGAAGATCACTATTACTTGAACGAAGATTTAGGTCTTCATATTGTCTGTGATGGCCGTGGAGAAGTTGGACGAGGCGCGGTCGCCAGCCATATGACAACTGATTTTATTTCTCAAGTAATGATAGCAAATAAGAAAATTTTCAATGATTATAAAGTTAAGCCAAGTCCAGAACTTAAGAATAGTATTACAGAATTAATTGAGCGATCTGTTACTAAAATTTCTACTCAAATACAAAATACTATTAAACAAGATCCGGCCAGAAGGCATATGGGAACTACATTATCGCTTGTGCTTGTTTTAAATAATAGTGTTTTTTTGGCCCATGTTGGAAATAGTCGTATCTATTTAGAACGATCTGGAAAAATTCACGTATTAACTGATGATCATATTAGCCCAAAAAAGAAAAAGCCCCTTGTAGATTCTAATCTTTCACTCGAAACAGCAAATGAAACTGATAATGAACAAAATAACTTAACTCGGATTCTAGGTTCCTCACATGATTTAAAAGTAGATCTACTTTTTTTTGAAATTATGTCACACGATAATATTGTTCTCGTTACCGATGGAGTTTCTGATGTCATTAATAATGACAAATTTTTAGAGATTATTCAAAAATCAGATCAGTTAAATCTAGCGAAAGAACTTGTAAAGCATTCTATAGAGAAAAAGACCACTGAAAATGCTACAGTTGTTGCTATCTCTTTTGAAAAAACAATCAAAAAAGTAGAGGCCATCACACCAAAAGATAAATACACCGCGCTCGAAAAAATTCCATTATTTTCCCAATTAGATTATAAGGAATTATCAAAACTAATTAATTTAATGACTTCAAAAACAATCTTAAAAGGTGAAAACATAGTCATCGAAGGAGAAAGTGGTCACGAATTATTTGTTATATTAAATGGTAATGCAAATGTATTCATAAAAAATAATAAAGTAGCAAGTCTAAAAGATGGTGATTATTTTGGTGAGCTCTCACTTCTTGACAGTGAACCAAGATCTGCAACTGTTAAGGCCGTCGATAATTTAGAGATTTTAATTTTAGCACAAAAAGATTTTTATTTTATTTTAACAAATGAGGCCCATATTTCAGTAAAAATACTTTGGAACTTTTCTCAAACTCTCGCAGCAAGATTAAGAGGTACTGGTAAAGAAACAACTGATCCTGAAAAAGATAAATTAATTTCGCTAACAAATAATTCTAGTAATGGTACAGCTAGTATTAAGCTTAATTTTGATACAGAATGATTTATTTATATTTACGCCTATAAAACTTGTCAACTTTAGAGAAAAATTATCTTTAGATCTACTTAAAGTCCATTTCTAACAAGCTGATTCTATGGTCTTTTTAAATTTTAAAGTTAATTAAAGTCATATGAGATATAATAATTCAACCGTGTCGAACAAAGAATTTATAACTTTTCACACGATTGGAGATTATAACTATGACTTACTATCTTCTATTTCCTTTGACCTTAATGATGGTAAATATACTCATAGAAAATTATCTTGGAGTTTATGCTTTAGAGGCTCCGCCTGGTCATCGTTTTGTGAGATCTTATTCTCGACATAAATTATGAAGTAGTTCAATTTAGAATATTAAAAAGGCCATTTATAATGGCCTTTTTTTATTGGTAAATTCTTTACCATGATTGACATACATTACAACCTCTACAGTATAATCATCTATGCTTAAGGTTATTACTTTATTAATTCTGTCTGTTAACGTCACGCTCGCAGATGATAATTGCTTGTTTTTTAAGTTTTGTGGTGGAGGTTCATCACAAGAAGCTAAGTCAATCCCATCCTCTGCAACAGCAGGTAGTTTGAATCCTGGTAATTTAAGCAATGTAAAAGGATTTGGAGTCGAAACACTTTATCAAAAAGGAAATCCAATAAATTTTAGTTTTGTATCTGGTAACGGAAAAATAGGTGCATTGGTTTCTCCTACTCTAGAAAATAGTTTTTTTGGTAATCGATCAATTGAAATTGATGATTTAAATTACAATCGACAAATTGCTAAAAAACAATATAAAAACTCAAAACTTAGTTTTGCTGTTGGAGCAAAAATTATTGATAATAAATTATTGGGAATAAATTTGGGTTTATCTCTGAAAAGAAATCCTGATATAAAAAATATTAATCCGGGTATTGGTCTCTCTGGAAGGATTGCATTTTTACATTTCGGTGTTTACTACTATCAAGATGATGTAAAAATTGAATTGGGAAATTATATAAATCCATATTCAAATCTAATGTATTCCTCAATTTATAATAATTCCACATATCAAGAAAAATTTTCTGTCGAAACATATACTATTGGAACAAGCATTAATAATTTCTCATTTGATCTAGGTATAATGAATACAAAATATAAGTTTTATACTGATAGTACTAAAATTTATTTGTATTCAATGGCCTATAGTTATAAAAAGTTGATTTTTAATTATGCTCTCAGGAAAGAATATTCACAAAATTTAGCCTTTTTAAATAATGCAATGATAATAATGCGAAAAAAAGATCAGGCTTATTTGGGAGTGCAATATTTAATGAGTCAACATATTTCTCTTGGCCTTCAGATTAATAACTTTTTACTAGATGAAGGATCTGTTACTCTTACAATGTATTTCTAAAGTTTAAGCATTATGTACGACTAATTGTTTAAATGGTATTTTTAAATTTTCCTCAGAACAAATATTGAGTAACATCTTTTGAAGTTCTCTATTGATTTGGACTTTATGACTTGCAAAATTACCATTAAAAAGTGCTAATAAATAAATATTAAGAGAATTGTCTCCAGCACTATGAAAATCAATTGTTAATTCAGAAGGCTTATATGCATAGTTTGATAATAATAAATTCATTTTTTTATTTATTAAGGGGATAATAGAGCTTACTAAAATTGATTGATCTAAATAATCTAATCCCCAAGTAATTTCTAGAGAAAAGCCTTTGCTCAGATTGATTGGTGATAAGTTTAAGTACTGAAGCGTAGGGTAAAATTTTTGTTGGGAAGAAGTAATTTCAATAATAACTTGTTCTGATGTCTGAAGTAGAACTTGGCCATATGTTCCGTCTATCAGAAAAACCCAATCACCTGTTTTTGAAGGAAACCATGGTTCTTCAGAATGAACTTTACGAGAATGCATTTTTAAGATTTCTGAAATTTCTACTTTTAAGATTGGTGTATCTAGATATGTATTTTCAAATATTGTAATAAAACCAATATTTTTAACTTTCCAGGGCAGGTTGTTATATATGATAAGATCACCTTCCTTAATGGCACCCAAGTTTAATATTAAACGGCCTTCAGCTGTTAATTTTCGTATATAATCTTTAAAGGCCCAGAGCGTACCTGCAATTATAAGAATTAAAAATGTAACTAGGACCCAGTCACCTAAAATATAGAGAGTTAAAATTCCTAAAGTTAGTGCCATTGAAATTGATATGATTCCATAGAGTGAATGAATTGTTTTAAGTAAATAAATATCAGGATTTTTTTCAATTAAAGGGACAAGATAATTAGATCGAAGTTTACTAATAAACCAAATAGTTAGAAAAAATACGATATTAGCAAATAGTAAGTTTTTCCCTTTGGTCGAAAAAAATTCCCTGGCCAAAGAAGTTGTAGCATCTAGCATGCTCTTATCATCTTTAGTCAACTCAAGTAGGTCTCGATTTATATGGTCAATTTTAAGGGTTAGTTCTTGTCGTAAGTCATTTACATTAAATTTAGCATCTTCGATATAAGATTCTATGTCAGGTATTAGAGTTTTAAAATCTGGGGAACTCGTTACTCGTTCAATATTTTTTAAAGCAATATCTGTTAAAGCTACTTTGTCTTGATAAGTAGCAAGTTCTTTCTTTAAAGCTTCAATTTTTCTGGGTTTAGCACTTATGCGTTGTATTGTGTCGATCGCAGGTCCTAATAATTCTTGAGCTTCTTGTAACAAGTCTCTTTTATGAATTTCTTCAGTTTTTTTAATTTCATCTATTTTTATATCTGTAATAACTGAAACTAAATTAAGTTTAATCTTTCCATATCTGTCTCGAAGTTTCTTTAGTTCATTATCTAGTCTTAGTTTTTGAGTTTTATCTTTTTCTGCTCGAAGTTCTGATTCTTTGTTCTGGATAGAAGACTTTGTATTTGATAATGAGTTTTTGATTAGTTCTATAGTTTCTATCTTGTCTTGATTGAATTCTGCTATCTTGTCTTCTTGGGTATGTGACAAAGAAGGGGTAATTAATAATATATATAAAATAAAGTTTTTCATATGTGTAATTCCTACATAATCAAGTTTTACTAATTGTTACAGAATATTTCTATGTCTGCAATATTTTTATGCAGTTAAATGCTTAATATTATATAGACGTTGAGCTCATCGAAACTCAGTTTATAATTTAAAACTATATACAATATATTTTTTTTATATTTTTAGTATTTATGAACTCATGGCAATCTCATTATCAATGTCAAAAACTATTTTATGGAGAAAAAAAATGGGAAGAAGTATTTCAAAAAAAAGTGAAAGAAATAAACTAGAATTAAATTTCAATTCTAAAAATAAAAATAAAAATAAAAATTATTCAAAATGGGGAAAAAAACAGAGCCAAGAATTGAATGATTCTCCAGATATTTTTGAGTTAAAATCACCTCAGAGTATTGAAGAAAATAATAATAATCAATTTGAAATTGTCTGGTGGGAGTAAGTATAGTTAAAATTAAAAATATAAATAATAATGTAAAAACTTGTTTATCTTGCTGATTAAAAAATATTACCTATGTAATGTCTTAGAATAGATTTAAATAACCATTATTGGTTGAGAAGAATTAAAAATATATTTAGTGCTAGTAGAATTAATTTCTAATATGTGCCCATTTTGTTAACTCATTTTCATCTTTAATCTCTTGGGTTTAATCTCTTAGGTTTAATTCCCCGAAGCTTGCTTCGGCTTTCCCTTGTGTGTAAAATTGCGGATG
>JAVHRK010000168.1:0-1648 GCA_036171615.1 Bacteriovoracaceae bacterium | reverse complement strand
GTTAACCAGTCAAAGGGCTCCAAGTCATTTGCTTTTGCTGTCTCAATTAAAGAATAAAACATGGCACTCGCATCAGCTCCTTCAACGCTTGCACTAAATAACCAGTTTTTTCTGCCGACTGCAAATGGCCTAATTTTATTTTCAACTCCACAGTTACTTATATTTAATTTTCCATCTTCTAAAAAACCAATTAAATATTTATATTCGTTGTGAAAATAATTTATTGCCTTTCCGCCCACCGATTTAGGAGTAATTGTTTTTCTTTTTTCATCGCCCCACGCTTTCATTTCAGTAAAGATTGCTTTGGATTCTTTTTGGCGAACTTTTAATTTTTCTTCGGAAGAAAATTTCTCAATTTTCTCTTCAATTTTATAAAGGGCCTTATAGAAAATTAATCCTTTTTTACCAATAGCTTTGCCACCAGAAGTTTTAAAGGCTTCATCAAATTTTCTTCTCCCATGATCATTGCAACCAAGCCTGATAAGTTTATTTTCCTCACAAACTCTTGCGTAGCCATCATATCCATCAACTTGTAAGTGGCCCTTGAAACCCGACAGTAATTCAATTGGCACTTCACCGGATCTTGTTGGATAATAATTAAAAAGTACAATTGGATTTACGCCAGGAGCGAACCTAACCCACATGTAACTTTTAGACGTTGCTTTTTTACCATCTTCTTTTAAAACTTGAACATGGCTTTCATCCATTTGAAGATAATCTTTTGCTAAAACTAAATCTTGCAAAAGATTATAGAGAGGCATTAGTTTTAAACTGACTTGAATTATCCATCTGTCCATTGATTGCCGAGTAAGCTCAACGCCGATTCTCTTAAAAATTGCTTCTTGACGGTAGAGTGGAAGACCATCCATATATTTTGCGATTACGATATACGCAACTAAACTGGCCGATGCCATTGATTTAGGTAAAATAGTCACTGGTGGTGGCGGTGTTTTGATACTTTCATCGCAGCAGGGGCATCCGTATTTTATACGGATAGTTTTTTTGACGACTGCTTTTGCTGGAATAATAATTAATTTTTCAGATATTTCTTCGCCAATTTTTACCAAAGTTGCGCCATCATGAACGCAGACTTTATCTTTCTCATCTAAATCGATTATAAATTCTTCTCGAGGTAAATGAGTTGGCAAACGAGTTCTTTTTTTCTTTTTCTTTTTTTTGTCGTCTTCTGTTTTGTCTTCAGATTCCTCTTGGGATTCTTCTTCTGAATTGTCTTGGTTGTCTTTGTCGAGTTCTTCTGCCTCATTAAACAGACCCAACTCCTCTGACGTGACAACTTCAGACTTTGGAGCAAATTGCTTTTTTTGAAGTAGATTAATTTTATCTTTTAAGTCTTGGATTAACTTGTCTTTTTCTGTAATCAAATTATCTTTTTCTGAAATCTGATTATGCTGATCAATAATTAGCTTTTTTAATTCGGGAATATTATTTGACAAGGTAAGAAAGCAGCACCGCCTTTAGGCATATTCCACTTGGACGTCAAACAGGAAAACCTTGTAGCGTCAGCAATTAAGCGAGTGGGATTTAAAATGTTTGTATGTGCAAATATTTAAATCAAAAAGGAGTGCTGCTTATGAGTAAATCGTCTACATTTCACGCATATTAAAATCTAATATTTCCTAGTAAATTA
>JAVHRK010000167.1:0-31154 GCA_036171615.1 Bacteriovoracaceae bacterium | reverse complement strand
ACGATGAAGACGAAATTATAGATGAAGCAATGGGAGACGCTGACTTCGATGAAGAAGATGACGATGACAAAACACTAGATGCCACAGACGCTTTTGATCCTGAAGATGAAGAGCATGAACAAGTTTCTACTGGCAGTTTTTCTTATGGATGGGGCTATAACGATGCTTTTGACAAACCAGAAGATGCAGAAAAAGATCTTGGACGTGAACTTGATGAAGATGAAAAATATGCATTAGGAGAAAAACCTGCGAGTGCAGAAGTTGATGATGATGATGACGACTTCTAATTCTCCCATCCTAGATTTTTACTATTTTGATGCATGTCCATATTGCCAAAAAGTTTTAAGGGTTATTAATAAACATAATATTAAAGTGAATTTTAAAGATATTTATGAAGACACAAATAATCTTCAAAAACTTACTCTGATCACTGGCAGAAAAACTGTTCCCTGTCTTTTCATAGATGGAGAACCGATGCATGAATCAAATGATATAAATATTTGGCTCGAAAAAAATCTTAATCACCTTGCTAAAAATTAAAGGAATCTAGATGGAAATTCGCGACCCTGTCCATGGATCGATTCAGATACTTGATGAAGAAATTCCTATAATTAAGCATGATTTTTTTCAAAGACTGAGAAATATTAAACAACTTGGATTTTCAGAATATGTTTTTCCAGGCGCTACTCATACGCGTTTTCTACACTCAATTGGTGTTATGAATGTCGCTAGTTTGGCCTTTGATAGACTTTTCAAGCCACATCTTTTTGACAAGCGCTTTATTAAATTAAAAGAAACTTTTAGGTTAGCTTGCCTCCTTCATGATGTTGGCCATGCACCACTTTCACACTCAACAGAAAGTGTAATGCCACAATTAAGCGAACTAAAAATCCCAAAAGACTTTCTTTCAAAAAAAGATTTAGACTGTGATCGTCAAGCGACTCATGAGGATTACACTATAAAATCAATAGTGGATAGTTCCTTTGCTGATGCATTTTTGCTTGTAGAACAAAAATTTAAAGTTGAAAAAAAATATATTGCCGACCTTATAACAGGACAGCAAAAAGAAACGGATTATTTTACGATTGATGGGATTAACTACTTTCCACTACTTCACCAATTAGTTTCTAGCGAACTAGATTGCGATCGTATGGATTATCTTTTAAGAGATAGTTATTTTTGTGGAGTAAGCTATGGTTCATATGACTTAGATTGGATGCTAGACAATTTAGAAATTTGCCTTGAAAATAATTTGGCCTATCTCGGGATAAATGAAAGGGCCGTCGTAACTTTTGATGATTTTCTTCTCTCTAGGTACCATATGTTTATTATGGTTTACTTTCATTATAGATCTGTCGGTTTAGAACAATTACTTTTTAAATATTTTAAAACATCTCCTGATGAATATAAAATACCTGCCAGCATAGAAGAATACATCGAACACGATGATCATTTTCTTATGAAAGTTTTAAAACGAAGTAAAAATAAATATGCAGAAGCCATAATTAAAAATCATGTTCCACAAAAAATATTTGAATCTTTCAATGAACTTCAAGAAAAAAAACTTGAAGATATCCAAAGCTATTTAGAAAAAGAAAATATAGAATTCATTCGTTCCTCTTCATTAGGGAGACTTTCAAAATATTATGTTGATAAATCAAGCATCAATAAATACCCGATTAAAGTTGTACGAAAATTATTTTTATCACCAAAAAAGTTAATCTCAAATATCAATGAGGCCACTGATTTATTTACAAAATTTTCTAAATCACATGCCGTCAATAGACTTCATTGTGATTTTGAATCTCTCTCAAGTGCACAAAAATCTAGCTTGTTAACCTTAACTCATTAGGTCGAGCATATTTTGCCTCAGTTCCTCTATAGACATTTCTCTTTGTACAATAAGGAGACGTCTGTTCAGAGGAATCACTATGGAACTTAAAATTTTTCAAATGCTAGAGTTTATGAACTCACGTTTAACTAATATTGAAAAAAATATTTCTAAAATGGATGAAAAATTAGACTTCTCCATACTTTTACAACGCAATCATCTCGTAAGAGTAAAAAATGGTGAAGAGATTGATGATAATATGATTTTAATGGGACAGCCATATAATGATCTCTCTCCACAAAAAGCATGGAGCATTTATAATAATAATAATTTAGACTTTATTCTTCTTGATGTTTCACATAAATCAGAAAATAAGAACATTAAACGAATTGAAGATTCATTAATAATTCCGCTTGAAGAATTACATATTCGCTTTGTTGAAATTCCCAGCAAGACGATACCAATTATAATTATCTCAGAGGAAGGTTTACGCTCAATTCAAGCTTGTGAACTGCTTATTAAAAAAGGATTTTTTAATATTAATAATATTTCAGGTGGCCATGCATTTTGGCCAGGACATAGTAAAGATACTAATCGGCCAGATTCTCTAATAGACTAGCTTGAACCTGAAGTTTGGAATAAAAATTTTTCAAGGTCATTTCAATACGATTGAGTTCAAGATCCCCTATTAAGTCAGTATATTTTTTTTCAATTTCATTAATACTTTCAAAAAGATTCAGCTTAAACTTAAGTCCATATTCCGTAAGAAAAATATTTTGTTCTCTTTTATCCTCTAGATTTAATTTTCTTTCGATATATCCACGCTTCTCAAGCTCATTAAGATGTGATGTCATGGTTTGTTTTTTCAACCCACACCCAGAACCAATTTCCTTAATTGAAGGTCCATTATGTTCACAGATAAAAAGTAAGACTTCTAAAAATGATGGGCGCAAATCAGTAAAACCCCTGACCTGCAACAAAGACAGCAATTCAACCGAATAAGTTCGATAAATCTTTTTTACTAAACTTCCTATACTCGAGACTTTCTTCATTAAAAACTCATTTAGTCCGTTACTAAGACCAAAAAATTCTCTCTGAATTCAATCTTCAAGTCAAGTCTCATGGTCGGACTAAAAAAGTGTCCTTGCGTTACTAATAGATGTTACGATTCCGCAGCAAATACCGAAGGTTACGAGGTTTGAGCCACCATAAGACATCAGAGGCAGAGGAACCCCAACAATGGGCATGAGGCCGGAGACCATACTCATATTTACAACAGTATGCCCAAAAAATATTCCCAAAATACCAATCACCACAATCGAATCAAACATTTTATTTACGTTAGTAGCTAACCAAAGCAGTCGATAAAAAAGTGTTAAATAAAGTGATATCAGAAAAATAGAACCAAGAAATCCGTGCTCTTCATTGAAAATTGAAAAAATAAAGTCAGTGTGATTTTCTGGTAAATAATTGAGAGCACCCTGCGATGATCGCCTAAACCCTTTTCCAACAAATTGACCAGACCCAATGGCAATTTTTGATTGAATAGCATTATACCCAGAACCTTTTGAATCAAATTCGGGATCTATAAAAGTAGTGATTCGCTTCTTTTGGTAGTCTCTTAATCCAAAATTATAAACAACCATGGCTCCTAAAATTCCAAACATTGCTAAGATAACTATAGTTTTAATTTTTAATTTTCGATAAAAAGTAATAAAAAAGAAGACCAACATTACTAACATTCCCGTTCCTAGATCGGGTTGGATGATAATCATTAACGCAGGAATAAATGTTAAAATAAATGGAATAATCAGTCCACGTAAACCTGTTTCTTGCTCTGGAGATGCCTTAGAAAACCATCGGGCAAGTACCAATACCATAGATATTTTTGCTATTTCTGAAGGTTGAAAACGTATTGGACCGAAACCAATCCAGCGCTGCCCTCCAAGTGCAGAGTGACCAACAATAAGTACAACAATTAAAAAAGTTATTGTTACCAAGTAAGAAGGATAAGCAAGTCTAAAAAAATTTTTAGGCTGTATAAAGCTAATCATAATTCCGCATAGCCACGAAAGTAAAAACCATATAATTTGTGTTTTATATAGTCCTTCTTCAGGTCCGATACCTTGAGAATGGGTAGCAGAGTAAAGATTTAATATGCCAATTAGAAATATAACACTGCATATTCCAAAAAAACTATAATCATATCTTTTTAATTGATCTCTAAAATTTAACATTACTCATCACCTAAATTTTGAATGGCGCCGCTTTTACCAAGAATATAATTTCTTACAAGTTGTCCTGATTCATCATAGTAAGTTTTATCAGTATTTTCTATTTCCATAGGTACAGGATTAATTCGATTATCTTCTAAAATTTGACTATAGGACATTTTGTCCTGGGACATAATTTTAACTTGGTATTTTGAGTAATACTTATTCATATATGCTGCTACCATCGCTTTAGCTACTGGCCCTGCGGCACTTCCACCATGACAACCATGTTCAACAACAACAGCAATTGCAATTTTGGGATTTGCAGCAGGTGCAAATCCAGCAAATAAAGCATGATGTCGATATTTATATTCTTGATTTTCACACTTGTTAAAAATTTTATCAGCAGAAAAACTCATAACCTGTGCTGTCCCCGTCTTACCGGCCATTTGCAGGCCAACTCCTTTTAAAGAAGTTGCAGTTCCTCCTTGCGTATTCACAATGTCAAAAAGAGATTGTCGAATAATATCACTCGTGGCCTTAGAAATTTTAAATTGGTGAATAATTTCAGGAGTAACTCTTTTGACAACTTCACCGTTACTTGAAAAAACTTCTTTTACAACATGAGGCCTATAGAGATTTCCTTCGTTGGCAATTGCTGCATAAAACGAAGCTAATTGGAGAGGAGTAACGTTAACAAAAGATTGACCAATAACACATGAAATTGTTTCACCCTTTTGCCATTCTTGTCCTGTATGCTCAATTTTCCACGCACGATTGGGAATTAAACCCGATGTTTCGCGAGGAAGAACGATGCCAAGTCTTTGGCCCATTCCAAACAAGGTTGCATATTTATAAATCACATCAATATCAATTCTATTTCCAATATTATAATAGAAGACATCACAAGATTCTTTTAGTGAACGGTATATGTCTACGACCCCATGTCCTTCTTTTTTCCAACAATGAAAAAGTCTGGAGCCCATGCGATAACTTCCATTACAAACGAATTGAGTTTTATCTGTAATAACTCCAGTTTCTAATGCTGCGATAGCGGTTAGGGTTTTAAAAGTTGAGCCTGGTGAATAATGTTCTTGTATCGTTCGATCACGAAGAGGATGCTTCTCATTCATAATCAACTCTCCCCAATAATTAGCAGAGATACCAGTTGAAAAATTTGCAGGATCAAATGCAGGAGTAGAAACCATGGCCAAAACTTCACCTGTGGCAATATCAATTGCAACAGCAGCTCCATCTTTACCTTCTAGAGCTATTCGAGCTGCAAGTTGCACATCACGATCAATTGTTAATCGAATATTTTTCCCTGGTACTGGTTGCTTATTATCAATTCCAGAATATAAATCATCAGAAGTGATATGACGACGTGCTCTTCCTCGAGCATCAACTTCCATAAATTGATAGCCGTCTTCACCTCTAATTTCTAAATCATATTGCTGTTCAATTCCAGATTGCCCAATAAAGTCACCTTGACGGTAATCATATTTATCTCGCTCTCGATAGCGTGGAAGTTTTTCTTGAGAAATTTCAGAAATATAACCTAACAAATGGGCACCAGTGTCTTTGTCAGTATATTCTCGGCTGATAAAAGTTTCTACCGAAACACCTGAAAGCTTATTAGCTTCAGTTTCAATAATTGCCACTTCTCTTCGTGAAATATTTTTTTTAATAACCACTGGTAAATATTTTGCTTGGCCTTGATATTTTTTCAATGTTTTATAAATAGAATCGGGACTAACTTCTAAGACTTGGGACAAATAAGGAATTGTCTCTTCAGGACTATCGAAATATTGAGGAGTAATAATGGCATCAAAGCGAGGTACATTATGAGTTAACAAAATATTATTTCGACTAAAAATCATTCCTCTAGGTGCTCTTACAACATCTTTTCGTAAACGATTTTCCAAAGAATAATTAAAAAACATCTTCCCGCGGTAAATTTGTAAATACCAAAGTCTTGCCAAAATTATAGCAAAACAAACGACAATGATATTTGAAATCATTTCTGCGCGATCTTGGTGCTGTCGAACTAGATCATCTTCACCAAACATTAAAGAGTGTCTCCATACATTCCGCGGTCGTTTACTCTCCATACTTTATTAAGTATGAAAAAGAAAAATGGTGATAAAATTGCAATTATCACACTTTGAGGTAGGAACCTAACCCCTTTATCAAGGATATAATTAAGATTACCAAGTTGAATATAGAGAAGTGTTGATTGAACTAAAAACCATAAGAGCTGGAATATTTGAGTAATTAAAATAGTCATCGTCCAAGAAGAGAAGTGAATCATTTCTCTTACGTATGATACTAAAACACATATTACTATTCCAGTTATTGTCCCCATTTCCCAACCTTCAATGGAAAAGAAGGAATGAAAGTACTGTACTGTCATTATAAGAATTGCCAAGTATGGAGTTTCGACCCTTAATCCTAAAAAGAGCACAAGTAGGATATTAAAAGGAATTCTAAAATGAAGAAGACCAATCATAGGAAATACGGCCGTAGTTATAATTTCCAAAATAAAAAGCATAAATAATGTTTTAAATAATGGAACAATAATATCTTGAATGCTTGTCTTCATTGTTTAATCTCATTCTTGTTTAATTGCTCTTCTAATGCTTTCCACTCAAGTTGCTTGTGTTCTTCTTGTTCAAATACCAAAACCAAAACTTCTTCTAATTTTGAAAAATTTACAAGCGGTGTGATCTCTACATGTTGAGTAATACCATAACTTTCTCGCTCAATACGAGAGATATACCCTATACGCAATCCCTTTGGATAAACATTGCCCAGACCTGCAGTTAATACAATATCATTTAAAATAATAGGTTCAGTTCTATTAACATACTTCATGATACATCTGCCGTGACTATAACCTTCAACTATTCCATGTGAACGTAAACGCTCAACTATTCCGTCAACGCGGTTATTTGCATCAAGTATAGTAATGACATCTGCAAAATGATCAGTTAAGCGCCACACATATCCAACCAAACCTTCCGCACTTGCAACTACTGATTGTAATTTCACGCCGTCCTTAAGACCGCGATTAATTCTTACAACTTTATAATCATCTGCGGAGTCCCATGAAACCACTTGGGCCACAATTTTTTTACGCTCAACCTGAGACCCAAACCTAATCAACTCTCGTAAACGATCAGTTTCCTTGACGATTTCTTGATAATTAAATATTTCAGTTTTAAGTGATTCAATATTATTTTTCAAAGTACCGTTTTCTTTGCTCGCATTAATATTGGTAATATAGTGATCAAAATAAGAAGAAATTCCTAATTGCACATTAGTAACGAAGCTTTGTACCGGCGCCATTACATCAATAATAATTTTTTCAGCTAGGGATGTTTTTTGAAAAACATAATCCCGTCGCGTCATACCATAGAGCGCAATAACAATAATAATCGTATTAATAATTATTTTTGTCCGGCGTCCCTCATGTTCAGATAGCCCCAAAATGAACTCCACTTTTAATTTCGTTTAAAAGAGTTTATTCAATCTCAATTGAATTGCCAATAAACTTTACGAACTAAGTTTTTTTGGGTGATAATAAATCAAATTTTTTACACAAGAACATAGGAATATACATTATGTCAGAATTTATCCACAACAAGACAGCTAGCTTTTTTGTAACCCTTTTGATCGGGATTATTATCCTTTCTTTTACTTTTACAGGATACCAAACCTTTCAAGGTGGTGGCGGTGGTCTAAACGCCGTCGGAAAAGTAGGAGATGAAATTATCAGCCCCGAAGAATTCAATCAAGAATATAACCGTCAAATTGAATTTTATAAACAAATGATGGGTGGTGAAATCAATGCTAAACAACTAGAAGGTCTAAAGATTAAAGAAAGTGCTTTAAAAAATCTCATACAACGAAAACTCATGGTAACCTTTGCAGGAATCATGGGGACATACCCTTCAAACGAAGAAGTTACATCCGAAATTAAAACATTGCCCTATTTTCAGACTAATGGGCAATTTGATTTAAATAGATATAAAGGACTACTTGCTTCAAATAAATTAACTCCACAGGAATTTGAAAAAGATGTCATCGGACAACTCAAAATGAAAAATACTCAAGCATTAATTCAGAACTACCCTCTCTCTGAAGGATATCTAAACGATTTACAAAAATTTAGAAATGATAAATTAAATGCAGAGGTAGTATCTTTTTCAAAAAATGCACTTAGAAAATTCATTGTTATAAAAAAAGAAGAGCTAGCTGCATTTTTAGCAGTTGAAACGAATCAAAAACGATTGCAATCAATGTTTGACGAACGCAAAGCTTCTTTGGATACACCAAAAAAGCCAGCGGTATTTCTAGATCATAGAGACTCACTTGCTACAGAAATTTTACAAAAAGATAAAGTTGAAGAAATTAAAAAATTATCAGTAGAGATCGCTAATAACGTAAAGAAGGCTCTAGATTCTTCAAATGAGAAAGAATTAAAATCCCTTACAGCTAAATACTCTCTTCAATATTCGAAAAGTAATGTGAATAGACTAGATGGTCTTGCAGGAGAAAATTATTTAACTTCTGACAATATGAAAGAACTTTATATGGGTGATTTAACTAAACCACAAGTTCATCTGTTTGATGATGCCAATACAATTACCATGGTAAAAACTACTCCATTCACAGCTCCACCAGTGGCTAAAATAGATGATAAAAAAGTTGAACCAAACAAAGAAGTAGCAGGACTTAAAAATGCACTGTCACGAAAAATGATGGAAGCAATCCTTAAAAATCTTGAAGCAGATACTAAAGTTAAAATCTATTCAAGTGCAATGCAAGAATAGTTTAAAATGCCAAATAAAAATGCCAAGTGGTCAGAAAATACACTTGGTAAATTTTATGTCGATAATCAATGCATAGCTTGTGATGCTTGTGTAGTAGAAGCCCCTCGATTTTTTATGATGAATAAAACAGAGGGGCACGCTTATGTAAAAGTACAACCAAAAACACCAAAAGAAATTGAAGAATGCAACGAAGCCTTAAATCTCTGCCCCGTTGAAGCTATTGGTAATGATGGATCAAATTAATTAATTAATTTATTTTTTTTAGCACACAAAACTTTTCTTAATTTTGCAGGATCAGTTTTTCTAAAATCATCTAAGCCTTGTCTTAACATTGAACTACTCTGCCAGGTCTTATTTTTTAGAAAATAGTCTTCATCGTTTTTTATTATTACTGGATAGAGAACTGCACCAATTGATTTTAAGCTGGCCATTGTGGCAATTGTTAAAGAAGGTACATCTTTAGTAAAATCTTTTGGAATACCAGAAATTTTAGACATCATAAACCATAGGCCCGGTATATAACGAGTACTCCAGAAAATTCTTGCCGCTTCTGAAGTTAAATTTTCGTGAATAGAATATTTATATTCCCCAATCCAGCGAATCATTTCTCCAAGGACAGCATCTTTTCTCCATGAATCTCGCATCACGCGATAATCTGTCCAATCAAGAACAATATCAAAACGTGAGTCAGTTTCCATATCAGCAGGAACCATCATTTTACCAGTTTTTAAACCTATTCGTTTAAGAAAATTTGTATCTTCTAGGGTAATTTCTGACATCGTTTCTGGTAATAGAACTTCACCATTCGAAACAGTTTTAAAAGAATCAAATGCCACCTCTTCACATGAAAGCTTTGAATTATCAGAAAAATCTAAATCATAATCATAAAGAATTACTTTATTCTGTTTTTTAAGTTTTTTAACTCGCTCGAACATATAATCGGCAGCTTTAGAAGCAAGCTCTGGATTTTTTGAACGAAGAACCAATATTCGAGAATTCTCATTTTTTAAGGCTTCTTCTATTGGAAAAATTGAAACTCCTCTTCCCACGTAAGATTCTATTGTTGTAACATTTTTAGTGTCCTTATCAACATGTACAAACACAATATGACTAAAGAGTGAATGAGGCACTCCAATTTCAGAAATCGTAGAGGAGATAAAACTAACTCCTTTAGTAATCATAATATCGCCATTATGGAATTCAAATTTTGAGTTTGGATCAATTCCCAGGCCTACATGGTAAGGATGATAAGCAGTGCCTTCATAGATAGGGACTGGCTGAGACTGAAAGTCGATGGTATCAGCGGAAATTTGTTTATCATTATAAAAATGAACGCCGACGAAATCTTCTGTTGATCTCATATTTAAAAACAATTCTTTTAATTTTAATCTACAAGAAGTTGGAAATAAACTAATCATTGAATGCAATGATAAACGAGCTTCAAAGTTTTCGTTTAATATTTGTTCCCCATCAGCTTTCATTTGTTCGAGCGAAATTTTATCTGCTGAAATATCAATATAAGTTTCATTTATTCGATTTAGTATATTTTCACATGTTTCTGAATTTAGTTCTCGACTTGCTACTAAATCTTTTATTTCACGTGCTTGATTAATAAGTCCATTATTGGAAATATTTATCTCAGCTGGTTTTCTATTATTCAAACCAGAGCAAGAAACACATATAAATAAAGTAATAAATATAATTTTTCTCATTTTCACTCTTAATAAAAAAAGAGGCCCATAAGGGCCTCTTTAAAATTTCTAAAAATATTAACGTTTAATTTGTAGAACTTCAGATAACATTTGATCAGCTGTTGTTAAAGTTTTAGCATTTGCTTGAAAGTTTCTTTGTGCTGTCATAAGGTTAACGAATTCATTTGCAATATCAACATTTGATAACTCTATTGATTTTGAAAGAACTTCTCCTCTACCTTGCTCACCTGGTTTTCCAAGCGCTCCTTGTCCTGATGCTTTTGATTCTTTATAAAGGTTTTTTCCTATCTTAAATAGACCTTCATTATTCTCAAATTTCCCAACAGCAACCTGAGCAATATCTCTACTTTCACCGTTGTTATAAACTGCAGTTAAAATACCTTTATCATTAAATGATAAGGAAGTTAAAGCAGCGGCACTTGCACCATCTTGAGTGTGTCTTGCTAAAGCACTTTCAGAGCCGAACTGAGTAGAAGCATCAAGGCCAGTTCCGCCTTCTTTAATACTTTGTCCCCAATTAAGATTAATTTTTTGATCTTTCGCTGCACCTTTATTAAAGTTAAAAGAATTTTTTCCTTCTTTTTTCTCTAATAATTGTCCTTTATCATTGAATACTAATTTACCACTTGCTTGTTCGTACATAGTATCTGGTTTTCCACCTTCAACATCTTTTCCATCAACTGCACAGTGATATTCCCACTCATTATTGTCTGCTTTATTATAATAAGTAGTAATTGTACGAGCGGTACCAACATTATCATAAACAGTCATTGAGTTTGAAAATGCCGAAGTTTTTTCAGGTGACTCAATATTAAATTCTGTTTTATTTCCACGAGAATCTAAGTTCATGGACATAACTATTTCTTTAGTTGCTTTAGCAGCAATAGTAGTACTTCCTAATTTAATAGGATCTAGCTTATTTAAAATCTTACCTTTCTCATCAGCTTGAAAGCCCATGATTTTATATCCATCCATAGTAGTAAGAGATCCATCTTTATCAAAATGGAAAGATCCATCACGTGTATAACATCGACCTGCAGGAGCATCTACAGTAAAAAATCCATCACCGGCCATTGCTAAATCTGTTGAAGAGTCTGTTCTTGAGATATCACCTTGGGTCATCATAGGTTTAATGTGTCCAAGTTTTGTACCAGCACCAAATTGATCTCCACCTTCTATTCCTTTTAATGAAACAGCAAGTACATCTTGAAATTCAGCTCTTGATGATTTGAAACCGTTGGTGCCTGAGTTAGAAATGTTATCACCGATAACTCCCATTCCTTGCCCAGATGCATTTAGACCACTTACTCCGATGTTGAACGAACGTAGAATTCCCATGTGTCCCTCCTAGACCTAATTTTCAAAAATGTTTTAAACACTACAGGCTTAAAACTAGGGCTTCCGGAAAGGACCAGCACCATTTCTTTGAAAACGATTAATAATTTAGTTCATTAAAATTGTTGAATCTATTTTAGTAAAAACATTATCAGCTATATTGTCTTTATCGATTGCTGTCACAATAGTATTTTTTGCCACATCTAAAATGTAAGCAGCCTTACTAGTGATCACGAGCGAATCTTGGCCTCCTTTTAGTTTTAATTTATCCATTGCACTTTGAAGTTTAGTATATTCTTCTTTATCTAAGCTTAAATTACGTTCTTGTAATCTTTTCAACGCATGTGTTGAAAGATTTAAACCTTTTTTGGGTTGTAGGAATTCTTGTGGGGTTTCATTACTAGATTCAAGGGTTGAGTCTAATAGATTTTTAAATTCACTTGTTTCACCAGGATTTAATTTATTAGCTGTATCAACATTCTTTTGTGACGGAAGTTTGGTCACATTTGGAATTAGAATATTGTTAATCTTACTAGGTGTCGCCATTAAAATAATTTCCCTTCAGGAATTTAATTCAGTTGAGAGTCTACTTGATTATATGCTTTTGTTGCTTGCTTTTGCAATGCAGGAACATTTTTGCCCTCTGCGCCTAATGGCAATGAAAAACTTTCAACATCTTTTAAAAAAACTTTTTTTCCGTCTGCCAAATTAAAAATTGTTTCACCATTCTCAAAACGTACACCTGTCACAACTCCTTGAGCTCTTGTAGTTCCAAAAAATTTTTCATTTTGATCATCAAAGGCAACAACGTCATAGTGATAAGTTTCTTTAGGTGCAATTTGATTATCAACCCCGATTCCATCCCAAGTTACATCTTGCATTCCGCGAGGAAGATCTTTTTTTTCAATTTTTCCAATCATTGCATTTTTATTATCATAGATATGGATAATAATATTTTTCGCTGATTTATCTAAATGAAAGGGCAAATTTACATCATGGCCATCGCCACTATAGTCAATTGTTGTTCCTTGAGTAACAACATTTTTTCCTAAAAAGCTTGCACCTTCAAATCTTTTTTCGTTATCTTTATTTTCAGTCATGCCATCAAACTTTTTATTCATTGCGGTTAACTGTTCAAGTTGAGAAAACTGAGCAAGATTAGATGAGAAATCTTTTTGATCCATTGGTTTCATTGGATCCTGGTTTTTTAATTGATGAGCTAAAAGTTTCATGAAACCATCTTGACCTAATTGTTCTTTAGATTTTCTGTCAACGAATCTTGAGTTTGGTTTTACGCCAGAAATTTTATTTAAAGCATCGCCAGTGCGTGGGTCAACAGCTGCAGTCGAGGTAGGTTCTTCGCGTCTAATTGCAATACCTGCGAATGGATTTTGATTTGCTGAGTTTGGTTTTCCTATTTCGGCCATGAATTATGCTCCGTAACGTTCTTGGTACTCTTCCCAGAGAGATTTTCTTTTTTGTGCTCCATCTCTAAAGTCTCCAGATTCAAAACTCATAAATTGTTTTGAATCACCGTTTTGTTCATGTTGAAATGAACTAAATTGTTTTGATTCACTTTGAGAAAAAGGCGTTGATTCTTTCATACTTGAAATAATTCGAAGATCTGAAAGGTTTACTCCTGCATTTTGTAGATTTTTCATCAAGTCTGCTTCATGTGCAACGAAAAACTTATGTCCTTCTGCACTTGAAGTTGTTATCTGCATATCAACTTGGTTTTGATTATTATTTTTTGAAACTTGAATTTGGAATTGTCCAAGTGAATCATGTTTTACAATTAAGTCCATGCTACTTTTATTGGCCACTTGATTTTGTTCTACATAGTCTGAAATTGTTTTAATAATTTCATTTGTATTCTTTGCATCAATATTGGATAAGTTTAAAACTTTAGATTCTACTTGAGTTTTATTTTCTTCCACGAAACTATTTTTTAATTGAAGACCTGCCAGTGGTGATTCTTTTATCATTGAAAGTTCATTAGAAATTTTCAGTTCCGGTGATTTTAATTCATCAGTGGCTTCTATTTTTAATTTCTTAGTATCTTTAAAGGCCAAATCCTTAGTATTTCTAATCATAGAATCATTTAGTAAGTTTTGACCTTTTCCATAATTATTGATCTGAGGGATATTTTGCCCCAGCATTCCTAATGATTTTTTTTCTAAACTAGCTTCTTTATCTACAAGAGTTAATTTCTCTATCCCACTACCACGTTCCATTTTAAGAGGAGAATTGGCGGCTTTCAAGTTATTGACAAAATCTTCACCAGAGAGAACTCTAACTGTTTTTTCTTGATTGTCTGATTTTTCTGCTATTGAAGGATTAGTTATTTTATTTGCGAATAGTTCATTTTTTATATTTGTTGTTTTAGGACTATTACCTTTTTCAAGTAGTAATTTCAAATCAACTTTTTCACCAGATTCATCAACTGGTGAATCAACAGATGTGATATTTTTCTCTTTTGTATTCTTCATTAAAAACTCTAATGGACTTTGCGAGTCTTTGTTAAGGTGAGGAAAAAAATCCTTTTTAATTAAATTTTTTGATTGTGGATCACTTTCGGTATTTTCCACTGAATCATCAACTTGTACATCCTCTGTCCCTTTTAAAGAGTTGAGTAATTTATCAAGTGAAGACTTGGTAGAAGCTATTTTTCCTGTCAGGACGTTTTCTTTTTTTACTGCGTTTTTACTATTGGCCGAATTTCCAATTTCACCTTTTGCTACTGTGAATAATGAAGAAAAATCAATCTCACCTTTTTCGCCTTTTTCGCCTTCCTGACCTTCTGTTACTTCACCATTTTTTCCAGTGACAGTATTTAACTTTGTAGTTTTTCCATTCGCAAGCATGCCTTCAATTACTGATTGTTTATCAGTAACAACATCACCCTTGGCACTAGGTACCTTTGATGATTGAAGTAGTTTTTGAACGGACATGGATTGCATATTTTCCTTTAATATACTGCGATGCTATATGTAGTGTATCTTATTTTTTCATTTGTAGAAATTGCTTCTGCAGACGGGCAGAAACTTCCTTATCCATCAAATTAAAAATCTTTGAGGTCTTTTGTGAATCTAATAAAGCTAGTATCTGAACAGAAAGCTCGGGATCTTGAATGGATAAAACATCGGCCGCACTTTGGGGCTTCATACCAGAAATTACTTCCACCATCTGAGATACTCTTTTATCACTCTTTTCATTTTGACCATTAACACAGGTTAAAAATTTCTTTTGAGAATCTTGAAATTCAATTACTTTTTTTTGAAAATCGGCCATATTCATTTTTAATTGTTCTTCTTGTTTCTTTAGATCTAATTCATGCAATTTAATAGCATCTTCTTTTTGCAATAATTCCCGTGAAAAATCGACAAGATTTCCACTTCCCGTTTTTTTCATGATTTTTTCTGCTTCATCTCTAACTGCTTTCTTAAATTCTTCATCAGTATATGTTTTTTTCTCTGTTTCTGGACTTGGCACTTCTTTAGTTGATTTTGAAACGGCTCCAAAAGCAGTGACGACAATAATAGCTAGAAATAACAATATATATACTTTCATTTTTTTTCCTTAAGGGCGATTTAGTCCATTGGCCTTCATCATAAAATTTTCTTCAATTTCTTCTTGTTCTTTTTTCATAGCAATTCGGTGATGCTCTGATTTCTTTGTTTCTTTAAAGTTTTCTAATACCTTTACATCACCTCTTGCTCTTGCTAGCTCTTCAACTTTAGCAGTGTATTTCTTTTTTAATGCCCAAAGTAAATTTTCTTTATTTTTCAAATCTTCTTTTTTACCTTGAATAAACATCGGAAAAAACTGAATCATTCTCCCAGCTGCAGCATCAGAAACAAATTTTTCTTGAGCATCATAGGCTTCGTTTATAGCAATATTAATATTAGAAATTTTTTCTTCAACATCTCCAATCTCTTGTAATATTTCCGCCAGTTCAATTTTAATTTTTTTTTCTTTAAACTCGCGTACTTTTAATAATCCATCTAATTTAAATTTAAATTTAATCATATTTTACTACTTTATATTTTCTGCTTTACGAGCAATTTCAACCATGCGATCAAAAAGTGTTTCTATTGATAAAAACTCCGTCATACCTTGGTTTTGTTTGAGTAGGTTCATAAGATCATCATAGATAATAATTGCTTTATCTACTTTGGGATTTGATCCTTTTGCATATGCTCCAACATTAATTAAATCTTCATTTGCTTTATACGACGCCATTAGATCACGTAAATGAGAAGAAACAATTCGATGTTCCTTTGTTGCTACTTTAGTCATAACCCGCGATAAACTTGCAAGGACATCAATTGCTGGGAATTGGTTTCTTGAAGCTAATTCACGAGATAAAACAATGTGGCCATCTGAAATTGCTCTTACCGCATCAGCGATTGGCTCATCCATATCTCCACCTTCTACAAGCACAGTGTAAACACCAGTGATAGAACCAGCACCAGCTTTTGTTCCAGCTCGCTCCATTAATTTTGGTAAGCGAGCAAAAACTGAAGGCGTATAACCTTTTTGGCCTGGTGGCTCTCCTGCCCCCAAGGAAATTTCTCGGTTTGCCATTGCAAAACGAGTAATAGAATCCATCATTAAAAGTACATCTTGATTCCTGTCTCGAAAATATTCTGCAACTGTAGTTGCAACATATGCGGCCTTCATTCTTATTAGTGCTGACGTATCAGATGTTGCAACAACAACAACAGATCTTTTTAATCCTTCAGGCCCTAAATCTGTTTCTATAAACTCCAAAACTTCTCTTCCTCGTTCTCCAATTAATGCGATTACATTTATGTCAGCGCTAGAATTTTCAGCAATCATACCTAGAGTAACCGACTTACCAACACCTGATCCGGCCATGATCGCAAATCGTTGTCCTTTTCCAGCAGTCATAAAACAATTAATTGCATGAATACCAGTATCAAGAGGTTCACGGATTGGAGGGCGATCAAGAGGGTTCATTGGTTGACCGTAAATACTCCGCAATTCAGAATTTACAGACGAGATTGGTCCTTTACCATCCATGGGATTACCTTGGAAATCTATAACTCTTCCGAGCATGGCCTCTGATATTTTAATTGTTGTTGTAAGCTCTTTTAAATAAACACGTGTTTCGGAATTAATTCCTGTTAGTTCTTCGTATGGCATTGCCATACAACGACTTCCATTAATTGCTACGACTTCACCAAGACATTTATTTCCAAATTCTGTGACAAATTCGACGTTAGAACCGATAGATGCTTTAGAGAGAGTAATTTCAAACATCATCCCTTTATTAGAAAATACTTTTCCAATTTTTTGATAGGGTGATGAGTATTCATAATTTTTATGGATAGAGGTAAGGTCTAAACTTGTTTCCATTTTATCTTCCTCTTAAGTATCTATTATGAGATCTTGAAATAATTTATCTAAACTTTTAAATTGTTCTTCCATTGTTGCGTTAATAATTCCATTGTCAGATTCAAGTATCATTCCGCTTGTATTTACAGTTGAATCAATTTCTATTCTAACATTTTTAAGTTTTCCAAGACGTTGTTCAACGTGTTCTAAAACTTCTGGCATATCTTTAAAGTTATTTTCGTTTACCAGTATAAGTAAATTTCCTCTCGCTTGAATTTCTACTAAAAGTTTTTCAAATAATCGCTCAACATACAAACCATCATCTTTTAATTCACGAAGAATAATCCATTTTGATAAGTTTTTTAATAATACATAAATTTCTTTTTTTTGTAACTCAAGTAGGGATTCTTGGGTTTTTAAAACATCCGTAACCATCTGAGAAAAGTTATCTAATTTTTGATCAACAACGTTTCTCATTTCATTAAAAATTTCTTCACGTCCTTGACTAACGCCTTCGTTAAAACCTGCTTTAAAGGCTTCATCTTGAATTACGTTTACCCGTAATTCTACTTCTGCTCTTACACGCTCTTCATATTCTGCTGCTTCTTGATCTTTAAATCCGCGGTGCTCTTCTGTAATAGAATTTACTTTAAAGTGAGATTGATGTGCATTCGTTCTTTCAATTTTAATTGTTTTTTGAAATTCTTCTTTCCCAATAGTATTTTTTTTACTAAACAAGGGCGCGAATTCAAATGTTCTCACTACATCAGCTTTATCCTCTGATGTATTGAAGGCAGCAAATGTATATTCTGTTACTCCAGCAACTTCCTTAACCATAAATTAATTCCTTATACCATTGAGTCGCCATCTGATCCTCTTGAAATAAACGCTTTACCTTGTTGTTCAAGTTCTTTCGCTTTTTGAACCATTTCAGCTTGAGCTTTTTCAACATCTGAAAGTTTTGTAGGCCCTAATGCCTCTAGATCATCTTTTAACATTGAACCAGATCTAGCAGACATATTTTTGAATATTTTATGTTTGATTTCATCTGGTGCTGTTTTTAATGCAATTACCAACTTAGTATTATCGACCTCACGAATAAGATTTTGAATACCTTTATCGTCAACGAACATAAGGTCTTCAAATGTAAACATAAGTTTTCTAATTTCTTCAGCAAGTTCTGGATCTTTTTCTTCAACTCTAGACATAATGCTTTTCTCTGTATTTTTATCCATAAGATTAAGCATATCAGCGATAGGTTCAACACCACCAAGTTGGTTAGTATCAATAGAACCAAGTGTACTAAGTTCTGTTTTTAGAACATCGTCTAACTGAGAAATAAGTTCAGGAGAAACATAATCTAAATTTGCCACACGAAGTACAACTTCAGCTTGAAGTCCCTCAGGAATTCTTCGAAGTACATCTACTTTTCTATCTGGTGCTAAGTGAGCAACAATTAAGGCAATAGTTTGTGGATGTTCATTAATAAGAAAGTTAGAGAGAGTACGTGTATCTACAAGTTCCAATGATTCTAATGTATTTTGAGTTCCGACTTCAACAATTTGACCAAGTAATTGCTTAGCTCTATCTTCACCTAGGGTATTGATAATAAAATCACGGCCTCTGTTTTCAGCAAATAATAAATCATTTTCTTCATTTAATTGTTTGTAAAAATCTTCTAGTACTTTTTTTACCATCCAAATCGGCGCACGTTTTACGTTAGACATAGCATTGATCATACGTTTAACATCGTTATCTTTCATATTCGTAAAGATCAGCTGAGTGATATTCATTCCAAGAGAACTCAAAAGTAAACCTGCACGGTCTTGCCCTGAAAGTAGTGAGTACTCCGTCTCTGGGTCTAGTTGGCTATCTTCTAATGCGGCCATATATTATCCTCTTCTCGTTATTATGCAATTTGCTTATCAGATTCATTTGTATGAATCATTTCATGTATTATCTGTGCTGCTTTACTTGGATTATTTTCAACCAAGGCAATAATTTTTTCTCGTAACATATTTCCTTCGATCTTTTCTGGGTTCAGTTTCTCCTCGATTTGAGGAAGTGCATCTTCAAGACCTGGTAATTTTTGATTGGCCTGAACTTTTTCTAGCTCTTCTAAAGTACGAGGTAAAAAATCTTCAACTGTTTCAATTGTATTATCAGTAACCCATTGAATAAATGGTCTTACTACTAAGAAAAAGAATAATGAAATTGTTAAACCGACAGCGAGATACTTCACAATATTTCTAATCAATTCTCTATTGGCCTGTTCTTTCATTGCCGCATCTGCAAGAGTCATGTCTTCTCTGGCAAATTCCATATTTTTTATAACTAATTTATCTCCACGTTTTTCAGAAGTACCTAAAGTAGATGCAACAATTTGTGAAAAATTTTGTAAGTCAACATCACTCCATTTTTCATATTTCATAATGGCATTACCATTTTTATCCATTTGTTGGACACCTGCTTCGTCTAATACTGCAATTCGTTTACCATCAATCATTACTGCTGCAGAAATGGCCCTTACACTTGCTGATGGCTTCTTAGATTGAGTAATCTTTGAGGGTACATTCAGATTTCTTGTAGTTAAATCTTTAGTCACATTATTTTTTGTTTCTGCAACGCCTGCTTGTGGTTCTTCTCCTGGTAAATTTGATTTGGCACCAGCTATTCCTTGAGGTGAAGGACGAGACCCACTTACATTTTGTGTATTTTTAACTTCAGAAACTACTGCAGAATTCTCATTATCATATTCAGTCTGTGTAGAGACGGCCTCAGTATAATCTAAATCAACTGTAACTTTTGCTACAACTTTTCCATCACCAACAACTTTAGTTAAAATTTCTTCAATCTGTTTTTCATATTTTTGATTTAGTTGGGACTCAAGTGCTATTCTATTGGCAGTCGTTGCTGTCATTGAATCGCCAATATTTTCTGATAGTTTTTTCCCTCTATCATCAAGAATTACTACGTTTTCAGGTCTCATTTCTTCGACAGAAGAAGCAACTAACGATCCTACACCTTTTATTTCAGCTTGTGTGAGGTTAACTCCAGGATTAAGTTCTAAAATAACTGAAGCTGTAGGAGATTTTTTTTCTGCTATAAATGGAGATGAATCTGGAATTGAAATATGAACTCGCGCTCGCTTTACACCTTGGATATAGAGAATAGTTTTAACAAGTTCACCTTCTAGTGCTCTTTGCTTATTAACCTTCTGTACAAAACTAGTTGTTCCAAATGATTGTTTATCAAAAACTTCATAACCGACAGTTCCTGAAAAACTTGTTCCTAGTTTTGCAATTTCCAATCTCCAAACACTGACCAAATCTTCAGGTACTGAAATAGTTTTACCGTCATTCGCAATTTGATAAGGAATATTTTTTTCAGTTAATATTCTTACTATTTTTGCAGCATCGTCTTTATTCAAATCCGTCATTAAAACATCATATCGAGTTTTAGATGCCCAAACGACAATCCCGGCCATCGCCGCAAAAATCATACAGGCCACTATTATAAAACCAACTTTCTTGGTGATATCTAGCCCATTAAAAAACTCTCTAAAGTTTCTGTAAATTTTTTCCATTATATCTTGCAAGATGATCCTCCTGATCGGCTTACGACCTTATTACAGCTCAATTACATCTGCATTCTCATAATTTCTTTATAAGCTTCAATTACTTTC
The DNA here is from genome assembly GCA_036171615.1 of Bacteriovoracaceae bacterium. Lineage (GTDB taxonomy): Bacteria > Bdellovibrionota > Bacteriovoracia > Bacteriovoracales > Bacteriovoracaceae > Bacteriovorax. The sequence goes on along the minus strand of JAVHRK010000167.1, from coordinate 10,182 downwards.
ATTCGAACCTGGTTCATAGTCTTAAATGCCATTTCAGCATTTTCAACTGCTAACATTGTTTCATGAATATTTTTAGTTTGCCCTGATGCAAGTTTTTGTATCGCTTTATTGGCCTCAACTTGCATACTATTTACATCTATTAATGATTTAGAAAGCATGTCACTAAAACTTTGCGTTCCACCGGCCGCTGTGGCCTGGTCTGCTGCTGCACTCTTCATCCAATCTTCAGTATTATATGAAGTGAGAAGTTTATTCATTCCTGCAATATTTTCAATGGCCATATATTACTCCCTTAATTTTTTCCAATTTCTAAATCTTTCATTGCCATACTTTTCGCTGTATTCATTGCATTTATATTTGCTTCATACGCTCTTGAGGCTTCAATCATATTTGCCATTTCGGCCATTGTGTTTATATCTGGATAAGCAACATATCCTTCAGCATTTGCATCTGGATGATTTGGCTCATACCTTAAAACAGGTGGTCGATTTGTATTCGATACTTCTTTTGCAATCACTGTTTGGCCTTTTTCTTCCATTTCTCCAGCTAAAATCTCTGAAAAATTTTCACGAGCAGGCTCAGAACCAAAAACCACTTCCTTGGGTTTGTAAGGGCCGCCTTCAGCAGTACGAGTTGTTTGCGCGTTGGCAATATTTGAAGATATTGCCGCCATTCTTTTCTTATTGGCAGTTAGGCCAGAAGAACTAATTTTTAAACTCGTTAATAAATCCATTTAGGACTCCTATCTATCAGATCCAATTGCATATTTCATTAGACCTAATTTTTTATTTAATAACTGCACAGAAGCATCATACATAATTTTATTTTCTGCCATGTCTGCCATTTCTTGATCTCGATCGACTGTATTCCCATCCGGACTAACAATTCCATTCGGGTCATCATGAATTTCTGGCTCTAAATTATTAAAACCACCGTTACCGACATTAAAATGTTTTGAATCGGTGGTTTGCATTTTCATTTCGTCATCTACATCTAAGGCCCTTGACAATGCTTCTTCAAAATCAATTTTCTTTGCTTTGTATCCAGGAGTTTCTGCATTAGCAATATTGGATGCAATCAACTCTTGACGTAATTGTCTATACTTTAAAGAAGCTGCCAGTGCCTGTGTTGTTTTGTCGTCTATATTCATAAATTATCTCAAGTTTACAAAGTAAGAAGCACCATCAACTCTATATTCATTTATTTTATTTCTAAGCGTTCTAATTGAAACACCAAGAATTTTTGCAGCTTGTGTTCGATTTTCACTTGTATGAACTAAAGCCTTTCTGATAAGCAATTTTTCAGCATCTTTTAAAGACATTAATCTCATTCCGTCAGAATCATCATCACTTGAAAAACTTGTTATTTTTTTATCTACTACTTCATAAGAACTTTCATCTAATAATGAAACGTTATTATTAATTGAACTTGAAATTACTTGTCGTAATTCTTGAATATTATTTGCCCAGTAATGAGACATCATTCTATCCATTGCAATTGCATTTATTTCTACAGGAGCATCTGAATCTACAGTCATTTCTTCGATAAAGTGCTTTGCCAATCTGTGAAGATCTTCTTGACGTTCACGCAATGCTGGAATTGTAACTGCATTATTAGAAAAGAGTGTAAATAAGCCTCTATAAAATCTACCAGCTCCAACAAGTTTAGATAAATTTTTTGTTGTAGTAGCAATTAAACGAACATCGATATCGTAATCTTCAAGTTCATTGATAATCTTATGTAATCTTTTTTGAAATTCTTCGTCTAGACTATCAATATTAGCAAAAACAACAGTTCCACTATTTGCAACTTCAAGTATACCTTTATTAAATCTTCCTGTTGCATTGTCACGATGACCTAATATTTGATTTTCTACTTCTTGTGCAGGTAATGAACAGTCTACTAATTCAAATGGGCCATTAGCACGAGTAGAATTTTGATGAATAAACTTTCCAAGAGTTCTCTTTCCAACACCATTTTCACCAACAATTAATACAGAAGCTTTGCTTACTGATAGATTTCTGGCCTGTTGTACTGCTTTTTCAACTCGAGCATCTGTACCGAATAACTCTGCTCTTACTAAATCAGTTGCTAAACCTGTTGCTAATTCTTTTGCCGCTTCCATCTGACCTCCTGTCATCTGTTCACTAACTTCTTACTGAAGTATGCTTTTTATAATGTTTTTTCTTTAATGTTCAATAAACTCAATTCACTCTTCGCTAATTCTTTAATATAATCCGAGACATCCTTATCATTCATAAGACTTGTAAATACTTCTTTTCCTTCTTTCATTTTTTGGTTTGATATAAGCTCTTGACCCCATAAATAATTTACACGTCCTAAATATATTGATTTGGGGTTCCTTGTTTTAAAATCGTTTATCTTTTTTTCAATCATCATAAAACTTTCTTTCTTTGTATTACTTGTTGATATTTCGATTCCAAGATAGGCAATTCTTTCCCTGACATTCTGTATATAAGCACTACCCGTGCCAAAAGAATTGGTGTCATTTAAGATGGCTTCACTAACTTTTAGGAATTTATCGGTTTGCCCTAATTCATAAATGGAGTCAGTATAGGCCTGAATCATATCTGCAATGTCAGTTGGGTCATAAATTACTCTTGCCGATTCATGGGAAAAAAAATTTTCAAAATCTGTGATTGCATGTGCATAATCTTTTTCATTAAAGGCAACAATCCCTGCATAGTAATTCGTCCTATTATATTTAGGCATAGCTTTGGTGAATGTCTCTAGATTTTTATGTACTAAATCCCAGTTTTTTAATTTGATATCTTTGACAATTACTAGCTCACTTAATAGCTCTGTCGCTTTTAACAGACTATCACGTTCAACCCATACTGGAAATGAACGGCCAGGATTATCTTGAAGCTTTAAAAAAGATGCATAAATGTCATCAAACCCTTTATACAACCCGATTTTAATATAACTGCTACCTACTATAAAATTTACATAGGGATCAAGGGCCACTTTATCAAGATATTTGTCTTTATATGTCTGCCATAACTTTATGACTTGGGAATATTCAGATTTTTTAAACGAGTCTGCGATAAGACCATAAACAATTTCAGCTCCATCGCCATCGTATGCTCGAGCATCTATTTTAGAAATGGTAGTCATGGGGATTAAGCTCAAATATGCCAAGGCATCTCGATATTTGCCGTCTACAATCAGTGTTCTGAGTCGTACTTGCTGTAGTAGTCGTGCCAAGTTTTTATCAGGAGTTCCTTGATTACTATTTTTATCTTGTTCTAAAAATATTCTAATTTCTCGATCTCGATCTGTTAGCAATTTTTTTCTGACACTTCTCATACCCACATAACGAATACGTGCTTCAAAGCTAACATTAGAATCAAGTGATTGATCAATAGCTTTTTTATAGAGCTCAATCGTATCATCATTATTATTATCTAAAAGATCAGAGCACAGTGCAATTCTTAAAGTGGCATTTGAAGCAACAAATTCATGAGAAAAATCTTTAATAAATTTTTGATAATAATTCATGGCCGCTTGAAATTGCCCTAAACGAAAGTATGCTTCGGCCGTATTGTATAAAATGACAGGATTTGGAGACTTGGTCAAAGAAACTTTATTTTTTTCATATAAAGCAATAAGTGTTTCTAAATTTCCTGCTCTTAACAATCCATACGATTGATAGGCAAGCAGTGTTTCCTTTGGCAGAATTTTTTTAATTGTTTTTTCTTCAGATAATTCTTGAATCTTTTCAATTTGACCTAGTTTAGCTAGTGAATTTAACATTGCTTCAGCAGGTATGGCCGATTCTTCAAAGTCAAAATTATCTCTAGTTGCTGCATAATAGCTTTTAGAAAGTTGAAGAATTTTTAAGTGTTCACCTTTTTCCATGTAATAACTTAATAAATACTTATTTATGGCCTTTTTTAATTCATAGTTCTCAGTTTTTTCTACTAAGTTATTTAACATAGAAAAAGCAGTCCTAAATAAATCTGGCTGTGGATTTTCTAAATTTTCACGTAATATGGAATTTATTTTTAAATATTCAATTAATTCCCATTCTGAAGTCGCTCCATATTTTTGTTGATACAATTTTATGGATTTATACATTAACCCCCATTTTTTCTTACGGTATAAATTAATCGTAAGTTGCAAATGGGCCTCTTTTTCACTTTTCTTAATTGTTCGATTGGCAATTGGATAAAAAACTTCTGGAATCTTTGTTTGTAAATTAACAGTCGTGCGATAAGAAGGGGCTATTGGATCATAATCCCATATATAGGTCGCGCCATAACGAAAATCGCGATAGGCTTTTTTGGATTCTGCCTCTTCACTCTTTAATTCAAGTTCTGATTTTCCATGTTTTTGATTGGGGTCTACAATTAACGTAGAAAGAATTTTATCATTTTTAATTTTATCTAAAATTTTTTCATCTTGAATTGATTCTTGAATTTTTACAAGCTTTTTAGGCTTTTTTGTAATGACTGGTTTTACTGTCTCAACTACATCTTCAATTGGTTTTTCTATATCTACCGGTCTTTGAACAGCAGCTTTTGCTAAGCTGACCGAATCACCATCTATCCAAAAATCAATAACATATTTTTTTTCTCTTTCACGATAAAAGCTAAACATCTCAACTGAATCATTTTTCAGCTCAACTTCGATTGACTGAACGTTTTTATTCATATCATTTTCAATAAATGATATTTTATTTATATACGAGTCATCAATTTTAAGAGTTTGCGCCTCTTCTTTTAAAGTTTTATATAACGATTCATTGAGAGTTTTAATAGAAACGATTAGACCCTTTTTTGTAAATTGAAGTTGGTCTCTACCTGAAAAAAGGTTCCAACGTAAATAGGTTGAAGTTTTTTCTTGTTCAATATGATTTTCGGCTTTTGCTGTATCTAAAGATAGAAAGAATAGAATGAAGATGGCCATAAAAAAGCCACTTAATCTAGCAAAGAGATTTTGGGGGATCATTTTAATCAAACATCCTGTTCGCATTAAAGTTTGTCCTTAGACTAAAGCACGTTATATTAAAGAAGATTTTCATCCTGAAATCTCCCATTCTTCAAATACATTCTACCTCGTTTCTGACAATTTAAAAGGAAAATTTTTCTCTGAGGCAATTTTTTCCTGTCAAAAATCTAACAGGTAAATTTTTTATTCTGTTTACAATAATTTATAACACCTTTTAAATAGTCTTATAATGATAATTATTACTTAACCAAATTAGACGAGTTTATGAAAATATTATTTCAATCAATATTCTTTTTTAACATTATTTTTGTAATTTCAAGCTGCGCAATCTTTTCGAGTAATGAAAATGGCAGTTATAGAAAAAGTGATTCTCTAGAGAACACTATATTAAAAAACCTTCCTCCTCCCTGGATCGCAATTAATCACGCCACTTCTGATTTTGCGATAACTAATTCTTTAACTCATTCTGTTTTCTTAATAAATAGTGCTTGTAGAAAATATGAAGCAAGTAATTTAAAATCATTAACTTCTGCCATGCTAGCAGGAGTAGATATTATAAATATTGTAGAAAATAAATTGATAACTTTCCAAGAGCGAGATGCAGTTGATATGACGGTACTAGGAAAAGTCGATGGGATTCAAAGTTATTTTCATTTACTAACTACTCAGAAAAATAATTGTATCTATGACTTTGTATTAATTTCTACCAATGAAAAAAACTTACAAAATGATAATAGTTATTTTCAAGTTTTTCTTAAGGGGATTGTAATTAAGTGAATACTTTAATAATTTCCAAGTTAGAACTTCTTATTGAAAAAATAAAAGATTTTTTTATTTTTATATCAGAAATATTTTCTTTATTTATCGAGACATTAAAATGTTCTGTTACAGGCCCATTTTATTTTTCAAGATTGATGGAACAAATTAACCATATCGGTTATGGATCTACTTCAATTACGATTGTCATTGGTTTAACCATGGGGCTTGTAATGACTCTCAATTTTGGGTATGGACTTACAAAATTTGGTGGAACACTCTATGTTCCCGCTGTTGTATCTCTATCGCTCGCTCGTGAAATGGCACCATTGTTTACATCGCTCTTAGTTGCCGGTCGAGTTGGTTCAGGTATCGCAGCTGAAATTGGAGCTATGAATGTTACTCAGCAAGTTGATGCAATTAGAGCTCTTGGAACATCACCAATTCGTGTATTAGTTGTCCCGCGATTTTGGTCTTTAGTTATCTCCCTTCCTTTACTCACTTCATTATCATTTGCAGTTGGAATTTTGGGGGGCATGATTGTCTGCCAAACTGAATTTGGTATACCAAATGGGTTTTATTTTTATAAGGTTTTCTCCACTGTAAAATTACATGACTATATGTCTGGATTAATAAAATCTGCTGTATTTGCAGGAATCATTACAATTTTTGCATGCTATAAAGGACTTAACACCAAAAATGGCACCAAGGGTGTTGGGCTATCAACCACATGGGTGGTCGTTATGGCATCGATTTCTATTCTTGTTACTGATTTTTTTATTAGTAAAATATTTTTGATAATTTGGTAATTTATGAGTGAAGTAATTTTAGAATTAAAAAATATTAATAAAACCTTTGGAATTAATCATGTTCATCGTGGTGTCTCATTTTCTTTAAATAAAGGCGAGAGTCTAGGCTTGCTTGGCGGTTCAGGTGCAGGTAAATCAGCACTCTTGCGTTCAATTATTGGCTTAGAAAGAATAGATAGCGGAGAGATATATTTTCAAAACAGTCGTATTGATCAACTCGACGAAAATGAACTTAGAGCTTTTAGAACTCGGATCTCTTATTCATTTCAAAGTGGTGCCTTATTCGACTCTATAAATGTGTTTGAAAATATTGCCTATCCACTCTTTGAACATACAAAGCTAAGTTATAAAGAAGTTAAAACAAAAGTGAAAGAAATGCTAACTCTGATAGATTTACCAGGAAGAGAAGACATTATGCCGTCTGATCTATCTGGGGGTATGCAGAAACGTGTAGCCATGGCCCGAGCAATCATACTCCATCCCGATATTATTCTCTATGATGAACCCACTGCAGGACTTGATCCTAGTAATACACTCAATGTAGTCGCCTTAATGGAAAAGCTTAAGAACAGCGGCCTTGCCTCTATTTTTGTTACACACGATATTCCTTCAGCACTTTCTCTTTGCGATCGAATTCTTGTCCTTGATAAAGGAAAAATTATTTTTAATGGCCCACCCGCGCATTTTGAACAATCGATTGACCCTGTTGTCAGAAGTTTTTTAACGAATAAAGGATGAACTATGTATAAACCTACAGATAAAAAAAATTATATTATTGCTGGAATTTTTATTTTCACCTTGATTGTGATTAGTATGATTACAATTTTCATGTTGAATAAAGAAAATCCTCTTTTCTCTAGTAAATTTTTATTAAAAATTGAGGTTGAGAGCGCCCAAAACTTAAAGCCAGGTGCTGCCATCCAGTTGAAAGGAATAAAAGTTGGGAGTGTCTATTCAATTGATTTTAAAAATTTAGATACCTTAGTTATTACTCTGGGTATCTTAAGTGAATATCAGGAATGGATTAAAAAAGATTCATATGTCTCATTTAAAACTCAGGGTGTTTTGGGTGACAAATTTTTGGAAATATTAGGTGGAACAGTTAGCTCGGCCTCAACTCAATCTGGTGATACATTAGTTGTAAAAGAGTCTTCTCAGATTGATCATATTATTACAAAGAGTGAAGACATTGTTGTACTCGCCGGTAATGTCTTAGCTAAATTTGATAAAATGCTTTCTGGAGTAGAGGAAAATCGATTAGAAAAGATCTTAAAAAACCTTGAATTATTAACAAGCAATACTAATAAGGTAATGAGTGCAATAAACGATAAAAATTTAAATGTAAGCATCGCTAACTTAAAACAATCTTCCGAATCAATGAGTAAGATAACAAAGCAGATTGAAGACGGCCCTGGGACATTACATGCACTTATCTATGACCAAAGTTTACATGAAGATATTCGTTCTTTGATGGGTGGAGCTAATCGCAGTAAAGTATTAAAATATTTTATTCGAGAAACAATTAAGAAGGGAGACCAAGCTAATTAATTTAAATTAGCAAAACCTTTTTTCTTCATTTTTTCAATTAGAGTCGTTCGATTCATAAATAAAAGTTTTGATGCTTGATTTTTATTGCCTTGAGTGTGATCTAGCGCTTGGTTGATTAATGAATCCTCAATATCAGATAGTAATTGCTTTAAATCTAATCCCTCTTCAGGAAGAGAAATTAAGTTTTTATAAGATTCAATTTGAGATGAAGAAACTTTAAAGAATTTCGCAGGAAGGTCATTGGCCTTAATAACACTTCCACCTTTTAAAATTACCAAACGCTCTATAAGATTTTCTAATTCTCGTACATTTCCTGGCCAATCATAGGTAACCAATAGCTCTAGCGCCTGATCATCAAAATCTAAGCTATTACGTCCATCAGCACTTACAAATTTAGATAAAAAATATGAGAGCAAGAGCGGGATATCTTCTTTTCTTTCTTTTAGTGCCGGAATTTTTATAGGAATAACATTTAAACGGTAATAAAGATCTTCTCTAAAATTTCCTTCCTGAACGGCCAATTCTAAATTTCTATGGGTCGCGGTAATAATACGCACATCAATTTCTGTAGTTTCAGTGCTCCCCACTCTCTCAATTACTCGACTCTGAAGAGCGCGCAATATTTTTACTTGTAACAAAAGAGGCATATCGCCTATTTCATCAAGAAAGATTGTTCCATGATGGGCCATTTCAAATCTTCCCTTGCGAGAAGAGATTGCCCCAGTAAACGAACCTTTTTCATGTCCAAATAATTCACTCTCTAAAAGTTCAGAAGGAATTGCCCCACAGTTCACTGAAACCATATTATGAGCATTTCGAGGAGATAAATTATGTAATGCATTTGCGACTAATTCTTTTCCAGTTCCCGAGGGACCCGAAATAAAAACAGTCGAATCAGATGCTGCAACTTTTTTAATTCTTTCAAAAACCTGTTTCATCTGCTTAGAACGACCAACCATTCCACAGTAAATATCGTCGGCACCAGGGGCTTCAATTTTAAATTTATTTTGAATTATTGAATTTGAATTAATATTTGCTGATTTAAGTAAAAATGAATCAGCGGCCATAAATAAATTTTGAGAAATATTTAATTTTTGAGTAAAGGCCTTAATCACTAAATCATTTAAGACTTCAAGCTCAAAAGGTTTTGTTAAGTAATGAAAAACACCTTTTTTAGTGGCATTGATAGCTGTTTCAATTGAAGCAAATCCAGTCATAGCAATAGAAACAAATTGGTGACCACGTTCTTTTAAAAGGTCAATAAGTAGAAGTCCGTCGGATCCTCCTACTTCAAAACTAATATCAGTAATAAGACAAAATGGAATTTGATTAACAACAGTTTCTGATTTTAATTTTCTATCAAGTTCAATTAAACAATCAGAAGGCGAAACAAAGTAATGAATATTAATTGCTAATTTTTTCTCAAGATATTTTTTGATCGTGGTACCTAAAACTCTATCGTCTTCTACTAAATAGACGCTAGGCAATTTAACAGACTGTTGTTCATTAGTTTTAGAAATATCCTGCTCAAAAGATGTATGGAGAAATTGAAAATCATTCACTCTTCGTAATCCTTTTAAATTTGTCATGTATTCATGACAATATGAAAATGCTAACAATTAAGTTGCTTGAGTGTCAATTTCTCAACATTAAGATTGAAAACTGGAATATATTTCCGACTTGTGAATAACTACAGTAACTAGTGAAAAATATGGGTTAGCGTATTCGTAATTTGGTCCGGGCCACCCATAAGTAAATACAAGACAACAGATGTAAGACAAAATAAGGTTATCACTCCACATACTTTGGCAATTCCTCGATAATCCTTGAGCCAGTAAATATATGCAAAATTTGCATGTATTATTGCAATAGGTATCGCCCAAAATGGAGTATATTTCACAATGAAGAGAAAAATATCAAAAAAGTTCATATGAATAGTCTAATTGAAGTTTAAAAAAATGCGAGAATTAATATCTTGAGTATTTTGTTTGGTTAAAAGGATCACTTCTTCCATGTAATTTTTTCACAAGGCCCTATCAACTCCTAACAATTACCCACATCTTTCAATCGCATACTTGACTTCACAAATGTAAGG
>JAVHRK010000166.1:0-1711 GCA_036171615.1 Bacteriovoracaceae bacterium | reverse complement strand
TCGGTCTTTAAATTTTCCAGTTGCATCTATGACTACATGAACACCTTGTTCACTCCAAGGTATATTCTGAGGATCTTTACATCTAAAGAAATTAATAGTTTTATTATTTATAACTATTAAATCTTTTTGAATTTTTATTTCTTGTTTAAATTTTCCATGAGTAGAATCATATTTTAAAAGACGAGCAAATTCTTCTATATTGCCAAGATTATTTATAGCTACAATATTAAATTTATTTTCATTTCGAATAATATACTCGCGTAGAATAGTACGTCCAATTCTCCCCATTCCATTAATACCTATTTTTACTTTTTTCATGAAAATATTCCTAATTCTTAAAAGTAGTACTGCATGACGTTGCAATATGGTTTTCACAATATATTTAAAATTACAACAAGTTTCGCTTAAGCATGCTGTTTTATATATTAAATGTACTTTTTTATTGCATGATCTTGCAATAAAGGCAAGAATTGTTAAAAAAATTAAGGAGTCGTTAAATGCTAACATTTGAGAAGTTAGATTATATGGGGCACGAAGAATTAGTATTTTTTTCTGATCCTTCTTGCAACCTAAAAGCAATTATAGCTATTCACAACACTACCCTTGGCCCAGCCCTAGGGGGAACTAGAATGTGGAATTACAAAAATATAGATGAGGCCATTGAAGATGTTTTGCGATTATCAAGAGGAATGACATACAAAGCATCAATTTCGGGCTTGAATTTAGGCGGAGGAAAGGCCGTTTTAATCGGTGATCCGTCTAAAGATAAATCAGAGGCACTGTTTAGATCCTTTGGACGATTTGTTGAATCTTTGAATGGTCGATATATAACTGCCGAAGATGTAAATACAACTGTCGAAGATATGGAATATATTTTTACGGAAACAAGCAACGTCACTGGTGTTGCTGAAATAAATGGTGGTTCTGGAAATCCATCTCCTTGGACTGCACGAGGAGTTTTTAGGGGAATGGAAGCTTCTGCTGTAAAAGTTTTTGGTAACAAGTCACTCAAAGGAAAAGTAGTTGCAATACAAGGAGCTGGCTCTGTTGGCTTTCATTTAGGCAAGCTGCTTAATGAAGCTGGAATGAAAATATTTTTTTCAGATATTAATGAATCAAATATACAGCGCTTCAAAGAGGCATATCCACGCTCTGAATTTATATCAGCTGATGATATTTATAATATTAATGCGGATGTTTATTCTCCATGTGCTTTGGGTGCTACTATCAATGATCAAACAATAGAAAAATTAAGGTCAAAAATTATTTGTGGTTCTGCAAATAATCAACTTTCTGAAAACCGCCATGGCGATGTTCTTAAACAACGTGGAATCCTTTATGCTCCAGATTATTTAATTAATGCTGGCGGATTAATGAATGTTTCAATTGAGTTTGAAGGTTGGTCGGCAGAGAAATCGACAAAAATGGTAGATCGGATTTATGATACAACTCTTCAAATTTTTAAAATGTCTGATGAACAAAATATTCCGGTTTATAAGGCAACTGACTTGATGGCAGAACAAAGGATTGAATCGATCAAAAAAATTAAAGGTAAATATCTTGGAAATGTAGCTCATCGATTTCCTGGAAGAAAAGCGAAATAGGCAATTTATTTAGCAAGGAAAAAATAATGAATGAAGAATACTTTAATAAATTATCTTATGATCCTAAAAAACTTCCTCGTGAATTGGGTAAGTATTATATTGCTTCC
>JAVHRK010000165.1:0-8935 GCA_036171615.1 Bacteriovoracaceae bacterium | reverse complement strand
TTCGAAGACTGCACTTTGAATAAGGACAATGGGTATGAAAAAATTTTTAGAGCTTCCTGCACTCTTTATGATTGTTTTAACGTTTACGGCTTCTATGGCCATAGCAAAAGACTATGTCATTTACAGTATTTCCCAAGATATTCCAATGGGAAATAAAAATGAAGTCATTCGAAAAAACTTTTATCTTGATATGGGTAAAAGTCAGGGTGTATCCCAAGGTACTTTACTAGACGTGTTTCGAGTTGTTTCAATTTTAGATCCGTATGAAAATAAAAAAAGATTTAATCACAAAATTAAAGTCGGAGAACTTAAAGTTCTTCATGCTGAAGATGGATCCTCAATTGGAATATTAAATAAATTAGAATCACCGGAAGAGACACCAATTTTTGAGATTAGTAATTTAATGATTGGTGACGTTGTCACAGCACATGTTAAGTAATTAAGAAACTGAATGGAGTATTTCTCTTCGTATTTTTAATTGATCAGTCATTTTTTTAATAGCATCTATCGTTTTCTGAAGACGTTCTATGTCTTTTTCTTCCAGAGGTCTATTTTCTTTAATTGCTTTCATGACAAATGAAGACATTCCTTGTGCAACGACCAAGTGGTTGGCAATATCATGTAGAAATTTTCTTTCACCTAATGCTAATTCTTCAACTGAAATATCGGCCATGTACTGCTCCTTTTATTTATATTGAATTCTAACATATTTTAAGAAATTTTTTTATATTTAATTAATTTAAGTCCTAAAATACCTTTATTAATTGTTATCATTTGCGTCCATAGTAGATAAATATTATCAACTTCTAAATTTATATTTCTATCTTTCCCTATATGAATATTTTTAATTTTTTGACCTGCATAATACCCGTGAAAATTAAATTGATGACAATCAACTAATTCTTTTTCATATTTACTAAAGACTAATAATAAATTGCACATAAAACACTCCGGTATTAATATTTAATAATATTCATAAAAGAAACAAAGGTTTTTTTTTAACTTACCGAAATCTATATATATCAAACATATGAAGGTGAAAACATGATTGCAGATAAAACAATTTCTAAACTATTTTTTTTAAAAACTACCAAATCATCGTATAAAAATGCTATCGGATATATTGAAAATAATGAATTAAAATTTCTTACGAATGAAGACTATCTAGAAACTGTAAAAAAAATATTTCATGGATTGATTGAGCTTGGTCTTGAAGTGCAAGATCGCTTAGCTATATTAGGACATACTTCTAAAGAATGGCATTTTTTTGATATGGCCGCATTGTCTGCTCGTGCTGTAATAACTCCGATTTATCCTACATATATGGCCCATGAAGTTGAGTATATTTTAAATCATAGCGAGACAAAAGTTCTTATTCTAGAAAATGAATTACAATTCAAAAAAATTTTAGCTGTTCAAGGAAAATTACAATTTCTTAAGTCAATTATTGCTATCAAAGATATTTCTGAAGATTTAGTTAAACAACTTAATAGTAATATTAGTTTTACTTCTTATGTTGATTTTCAAACCCAAGGAGCTCTTTCTCAAAAAAACTCACCTCACCTTTTTGAAGCTACAATTGAGGCAGGTCAAGGAACAGATTTATTTTCAATTCTTTATACTTCTGGTACCACTGGAGACCCCAAAGGAGCTGCTGTTACGCAAATGGCAGTTTGCTCCATGCTAAATAACGTTTATTCTTCTTTGAAAGTAAACATTACATCTACTGATCGCGTACTGACATTTTTACCTTTGTCTCATGTACTTGGTAGATGTGATTCATTACTAAATTTGGTTTTTGATTTTGAAACAGTTTATGCTGAATCAATTGATAAAGTTGTCGATAATTTGGCGATAGCTAAACCAACTATACTAATTTCTGTTCCACGTATTTTTGAAAAAGTTTACTCTAAAGTATTAGAAAATATTGCTAAAGAATCTAGCATAAAAAGACAAATTTTTAACTGGGCACTTGAAGTATCTGATGGCTATTATAAAAAAATTAATGATGATGTCTCACCTTCACCTTATGAAATTCTTCAAAAGAATTTAGCCTACAAATTAGTTTTTGAAAAAATATATAATCGCTTTGGTGGTAGAATTCGTTTTCTTATTTCCGGTGGTGCACCACTTGCTCCAGAAATTGCTCAGTTTTTGCAAAATGCTAATTTAACCATCCTAGAAGGTTATGGACTTACTGAAACAATCGCTCCTTGCATTCTTAATCCACCGACTAGGCAACAAGCAGGTACAATTGGTGTTCCACTAGGTGATGTTCAAGTTAAATTTGCTGAGGATGGAGAAATTCTTCTAAAATCAAATGCCTTATTTTCGTATTACTACAAAAATGAATTGGCCACCCAAGAATCATTTCAAGATGGCTGGTTTTTAACAGGAGATATTGGCGAATTAACCTCTGATGGCTATGTTAAAATTACTGATCGTAAAAAAGATATCATTATCACTTCAGCTGGAAAAAATGTCGCCCCTCAAAAAATTGAGAATACTTTAAAATTGCAAAAACATATTTCAAACGCGATGGTAATTGGAGATAAACGAAAATTTCTCACTGCAATCATCAGCATTGATCGTGAATCATTTCTGAATGAGCTAGATTCATTAGAAATAACTGATTTACCCTCATATGAAGATTTGGCAAACCATTCAAAAGTTTACGATATGATTCAAGAAGAAATCACACTAACCAATAAAGATCTTGCTAGTTTTGAATCAATTAAAGGTTTTATTATTGCACCGCATGATTTTTCTATCGAAAATGGTCATATTACCCCCTCTTTAAAACTTAAAAAGAAAATTATCCTAAAAACTTATGCTTCAGAAATAGACGCACTGTACAGTAAACTAGAAAGCTAATTAACACGACTGGAACTTTGACAAAAATCCAATTTCCGTCTATAAAATAGTGTTTATAACTAATTAGATTGCAGGAGTGAAGTATGGCCAGAATTACGATTGAAGATTGTTTAGAAAGAGTTGAAAATCGATATGAGCTAGTTCACCTAACCGTCAAACGTGTTAGACAACTCCGCGACGGTGCTGAACCTCTAGTTAAATCAAAAAATAAAGAAGTTGTAACTGCTCTTCGTGAAATTGCAGCTGGTAAAGTTAAACATGCTCAAATAAGTGAATATGATTCAGATGAATTTTAGTTTTTAAAAATATCCGACCAATTTAGTTCTATATAAAACGCTCTTATGAGCGTTTTTTTTTGGTAAATTAAAGTTCTTGTAATATCTGACGATAAATAAATTAAGTACGATTGCAATCGGAGAATTTTATAAGTTTGGGGAAATTTATTTAATTTAAAGATTGTTAAAAAGAGGCCAGGGGAGATCTGGCCTCTTCTATTTTTAAGTATTATTTTCTCAATGCAATTTTTAAAACTTCATCAAAATGAGCAACAGGATAAAACTTCATTCCTTTTCTGTGCATTAAAGGAACTTCTTTTAAATCTTTTTCATTCTGCTTAGGTAAAATAATATTTTTTATTCCGGCCCTTTTTGCAGCTAAAACTTTTTCTTTTATGCCACCTACTGGCATAACTTTTCCAGTTAGACTTAATTCACCAGTCATCGCCAAATCTGAACGTACAACACTATTTGTAGCTAGACTATATAACGCTAAAGCCATTGTTATACCTGCACTTGGTCCATCTTTAGGAGTAGCACCGGCCGGTAAATGTAGATGCACTTCGTGGGCCGCTAAATAATCTTCTACTTCAACATGTGGTGTTCCCACAGCATCTTTTGTTTTCTTTTTTGATTTATTATTTTCAGCATCATCAATTTTATTTTGTAATATCTTTTTTACATATGAATAAGCAAGTGTTGCTGATTCATTCATTACACCTCCCAATTGGCCTGTTAACTTAAATCCTTTACCTTTTAGAGGTAGCGTTTCAATAAAGAGAATTTCACCGCCGTAGGCTGTCCATGCAAGACCAGTAACAACACCTGGTTGATTTTTCTTTTCAGCAATTTCTGATTGAAAGCGAGGTGTTCCTAAAACACCTTCAAGCGTTTCTACTTTAGGCGTAAATTTTAATTTCTTTTTAGGATGTGAAACTTTTTCAAGAGCTGCTTTTCTGCAAATCTTGGCGATATGTTGTTCTAAAACTCGTACGCCTGGCTCTCTTGCATAATCTGCAATAATTTTTTTAATTACTAATAAAGATAACGAAACATCCGACTTTAACAATCCATGTTTAATTAATTGTCTCGGAATTATCCATTTAGTTGTAATTACAACTTTTTCTTCCAGTGTATAACCAGAAAGTTCAATTACTTCCATTCGATCTAGTAAGGCTTCAGGAATTTCGTTAATATTATTTGCAGTAGCAATAAAAAGTACTTTAGATAAATCAAATGGAATATCTAAATAATTATCAATAAAAGTTGAATTTTGCTCAGGATCTAAAACTTCTAACAGGGCAGAAGCAGGATCACCTTGATAGCTTTTTCCTACTTTATCAATTTCATCCAACATAATAACTGGGTTATTTACTTCTACTCTTTTTAAGGCCTGTATGATTTTTCCTGGCATAGCTCCGACATAAGTTCTTCTATGTCCTTTTATTTCTGCTTCATCTCTCATTCCACCAAGTGAAAATCGATAAAATTTTCTTCCCAATGCTTCAGCAATACTTTTTCCTAAAGACGTTTTACCAACTCCAGGAGGACCGGCTAAACACAAAATTGTTCCATCATAAGAAGGTTTTAATTTTCTAACAGCTAAAAATTCTAAAATTCTTTCTTTAGGTTTTTCTAGTCCATAGTGATCTCTTTCTAATATTTTTTTAGAAGATGTAATATCTACTTTATCTGATGTTGATTTATTCCATGGTAAATCAACTAACCATGAAAGATAAGTGCGAGAGACATTATATTCAGGAGAGCTATCTGGAATTAACTCTAGTCTATCCAGTTCTTCTTTTGCGGATTTTAAAATATCTTCAGGCATTCCAATTTTTTCAAGCTGTTCTCTTATTCTTTTAATATCTCGAGATTTGTCATCTTCTTCCATACCTAATTCAGCACGGATTACTTTTAATTGCTCACGTAAAAAATACTCTCTTTGATAAGTATTTACTTTATCATTAACTTCATCAGAAATTTTCTTTTGTATATCAGCAACATCTTTTTCGCGTTTTAGATATACAAGAAGTTTTGCAAATCTTTTTTTAACAACTAGTGTTTCTAAAAAATCTTGTGCTTCAGGAATATCTAAAGAAATAGCAAATGCGACTAAGTCTGCAAGTGCACCAGGTGAAGGTGAATTTAGCATTGCTAATTTCATTTCTTCGTTAAAATAAGGATTAATTTCTGAAAGTTTTTTTACTTGGTTAATTACTGAACGTGTATATGCATCTAGTTCTTCATCCGTTTCAATTATATCGTCAAAGACTTCAATTCTAGTTTTAAGTAATGGTGATTCACTCAAGAACTCAGAAGCGCGGTAGCGCTTTATACCATGAACCAAAATATTTACAGATCCGTCCGGAAGTTTTAATTTTTTAACAACCTTACACAGAACACCAACTTTATAAATATCACCTTTTTTAATTTCTTTTTTATCAAAATCAATTTCTGAATCAGGAATCATTTTTCCCTCTTCATTTTTTAAATCATTTTTAACTAAATTGAGAGCCACATATCCAGTTTTTAGTAATGAAGCATCTAATTCAGGTGTAAATTTTTCTTCACTTAAGATAATAGGAGCTATCATCCCTGGGAAAATTGGACTGTTCATAATTGGAACGATGACAACAATTTCCGGAAATTTTGTTGCATCATTCGGTGTTGGCGCTGTTTTTACCACTAGATCAAAATCATTTTCTATTTCTGACATATGTTCTCCAAATTTAATTTTTTAAATCAATTACAAGACGCCCAGGATTTTCTAAGTAAAAAATATCCGCGCTAATTTTTACTCTAAGCTGTAGTTCAACTGAAAGAAAATTTTCTTCGATGGGAAAGAAATTCACTTTCTCTATATATTTTGTTTTAGATATAGATTGTAAATCTTTTGCTAAATTTGTATCAAAAAAATCAATATATATTTTTTTGTCATTTGATGAAATATGTCCATAAATTTTGGGAATTGTAGATGTTGAAAAATCTATAACAATTCTTTCAAAACCTTGTTTTGGATTAAATGATTGTCGCATTGATTTAATAGCTGACTCTTGCTTTACGCCACCATTATGAAAAATACCTTTTTCAATATAAATTGATGATTTTGTATTTCCAATTTTTCTAATTCGCTCTTTTAATAAATCCTGAGCAAAGAGATTGGAACTACAAATGCAAATAAATATTAAGATAGTTAAAGGGAGTTTCATTTCAAAACCTCAACTGATAAAACTTAAGAATTAAGTATAAATCAGCTCGGCCCATCTTGCTATCATAAACGCTTGATAAATCTACTTCTGGAGATCACAAATATATAACATAATGTGAGTCCTACTAAAAATCCCTTTGGGCCGTCTCCATTATTATTGTTAATATCAATTGATCCACAGGCCAAAGTCTTTTTTTGGTTATTTTTGACAGTATTAGTAACCTGTCCGTTAAAGCTTGTTAAGGAATATGTATTAAATGCATCAGGACAACTCGCATTATCACTAATCTGGTATGTCTTCGCAGAAACAGGAGTAAAAGTTAACCCGCCATTATTTGATTTGACTAAAGTTACAGCGGCCATATAAAAATTCATTTGGTCTTTAAATTCAAGTATGGATGGAAAATAGGTTGAATTATTTTTTAAATTATTTCGAGGTATGACTTGTATTGTAAAATTATTCTCAGACAAATTTACTCGGTCAATTGGCACATGAGCAATTAAATCCAAATTTAAAAACCCATCATTTCCATTGACTGCAATGGGTACAATATCGTTTATCAATGATGGCCTTCTTATTATTACATCGAAATTATAAGGAGAAATAAATATTTGATTGATGACTTTAATCTCTAAATAAAGACTACTTATTGGAGCTGTATTAAATTGAGGATCTTCAAATGATTGCCATTCTGCTGGAGATACTGACGAAAGATTTACATTAAACTGATCAGGTGTATTTAATATAAGCTCATTGGCTGAAAAAAATCCAACAAATGTATTTCCAAGACTTCCATTTAACTCAAGGCCTGTTATTAAATTAAATATTGAACCCGCTTGACCTTTTTGCTGCATATAACCTGGCGGCACATCTAGGCCACACCGAATGGTTATTTTTCCTACATCTACATTTGAATTATTCAAACTTATGGACTGAGGATATCCTTCACCACTCGCTCCACATCGCTCAAAGAAACTCCCTCGATAACTTTTAGATGTCTCACAAAAATTACTTTTTATATTTGCGTAGTTTGCAGGTAATCCAATAGGTACTAATGGCTTTGTATACAAAAAATATTGATCCCCACTTTCAAGTCCGTCTATTATAAATTTTCCGCTTGGGTCAGTTACTCCTGCTGCAGCTACCTGCCCTGTTTTTAATGATACCGCCTCTACTTGAGTCCCAAATACTGGGATTAAACTTTTACTTCCAATTATTAAACCGCTTATAGATTTGCGAGCTAAAGTGCTTAATGGATATGTAGAAAACGATGCTGCTTTATCATCGGCAGAAAGCTGACTTTGTCCCAAAGACATTTCATAAAACATTGTCGATCCCAGAACCTGACCATGCCCTAGCCCCAATAAATGTCCTATTTCATGTGTAAAGACGTTCCCAAGAAAATTTATATCTGTGACAATTTTAGAAAATGCATTCAAACTATCATCTATTAAAATATCAGCTTCAAAAATTTCTCCAGTATCTTGCTTATAAGAAACTTGGGTAACTCCCTTCACTCCTGTTCCTCCAAAAAAGACAGGATCATTAGAGAAATATATTTCATTTAAATTAATTTGATTTTTACCTGTTGTTGTATTTTTTCTTAAAGACAAACGAGATGTACCATTCCATTGATTAATCGAGCTATCTGCAATAGCTTGCACGTCGGCTTCAGGTAATCCAGTTGCATTCTGTGAATTTACATAAACATCCACAACGTTTACACTTGCTGGCCAATGAACATTAATTCCACTTATTGTTTGATTATGAACATACGCAAAAATAGATTGTGAATAAATGATGATTATAATTATAGAAAATAATTTAACATTCATAGTTTCTTCTTTTTCATAAAAAACCATATAGAAAAAATTAAACCCAATAATAAAATTACTAAATTAATAGAATTAAATATTCCATTTCTTATATTGCTCTCATTTTGATTTGCAACTGCTCTCATTGGCCTATGAAATTCTTTATTGTGTACATTTTTATTTTCATTTTTTATTTTTAAAACAGGGTCAGTATGTAACTGATTAGATTTTTGCATCACCAGTGATATCATTTTTTCTTTTTCAATAATTCCAGAGTTTGGATCATTTAAATATATTACTGACTGGTAATATTCCTTATTGTTTTTTTTTATAATTTTGTATTCACCCAAAGAAAAATTACTTAAATATAACTTTGACTCAACTTTTTTCAATAATAAAAATATTTTTTCATTTTTTTTAAATTGTGGTGCTGAATCTATTTCACTTGTAACTCCATTAAGTGTCCCACCTGGAATTTCTAAATTAATTATTTTATCCGATAATCCGTAACCTTCATTTACAGAAAAGTTATAGCTGCTCACGATTAATCCATTGCCATCCAAATATACTTTCTTATCAAGTAATGTAACTTCGGCCGCAAAATCTGCTTCATCAACTTGTGCTTTAATTGATATATTGGAAAAAACAGTTGCATGCCCTGAGCTTGTCATAACAATTATCAAGAATATTACCAAATATCTTAAAAGATAGATTTTCATTAAATTATATTCGGTTTTATTGGGTAAAAATTGAGCAAAAA
>JAVHRK010000164.1:0-8986 GCA_036171615.1 Bacteriovoracaceae bacterium | reverse complement strand
GATTGCTTCAATTTTTTAAATTAATCAGCATCATCCCATTCTAAGTCATCACTTAAAGTAACTCCAGAAACAGTCTTTTCTTTTTCCTTTTTGATAAATGGAAAAGTAATAGGTGTTGTCCCGCCATAGGTTTCTTCAAACGCAATAGTTATAGTTTTTGGAACGAAGTTCATTAAACTGGTTTGAAAATGATCTGGAGGAAATTGATGAATTAAATCTTGATCATCTTCTTCTTGATGAAGTTCAGTCATGGGTCTATTCGATGTATTTTTCACTATCAATGCACCTTGAATTTTTTCATGCGGAATTTCATTTGTCATATTCCATGACCCATAATGAAAATAATCCAAATAAAAAAATGATTTTTCATATTTCAGTTTTCTTGGAATTAAAAGAGATTGCATAAATTTACGGGTCGATGGATCTTTGCTTTTTTTTGCCAGCTTATCAGCAAGAAGACCATCTTCAACACGTATAATATAAGCACCAGGTTTTTTAGTTGATTGAAAAAGTAGGTACTGAAATCCCAAACTAAAAAGAGTAAAAAGCTTCTGTTGAGTGAGATGGATGTGTTTTGCTTCAGTTTCAATCAGTGACTTAACACCTTCGTATAGATCTGCTTTAGGAATGTCTCCACTTGTCATTTATTTACCTTTTAAAAAGTATCATGGACTGAAATTTTTAAGGTCTTTTTTTTTTCTTGTCAAATTGTTTATTGACTCATCTCTCTAAATTCCTTATTATTCGCCCTTAAATAAACAAAATTTTGTTGGAGATCATTGTATGAAATTAATGGCCAAAACCAGAAACATCGGAATTTCTGCTCACATCGATTCAGGAAAAACGACGCTTACAGAGCGAATTCTTTTTTACTGTGATAAAATTCACAAAATCGAAGAAGTACGTGGTGGTGGAGCCGGAGCAACCATGGACCATATGGAGCTTGAGAAAGAAAAAGGGATCACTATCACATCTGCTGCAACAACTGTTCACTGGCATGGAATAGATAATGCTGGAATCACTTTTGCTGAAGGTATAGATAAAGAATGTCGTATTAACATTATCGACACTCCGGGTCACGTTGACTTTACGGTTGAAGTTGAACGTTCACTTCGCGTTCTTGATGGAGCAATCCTTGTTCTTTGTTCTGTTTCAGGAGTTCAATCTCAGTCAATTACTGTAGATAGACAAATGAAACGTTACTCCGTTCCCAGAATGGCTTTCCTAAATAAAATGGATCGTATGGGGGCAAGTGCCTATAAAGGTATTGCAGCTCTACGTGAAAAATTAAATCATAACGCAGTATTGATGCAACTTCCGATAGGAGCTGAAGATCAGTTTAACGGAGTTATCGATCTTATTACTCGTCAAGCATACTATTTTGATGGAGAAAATGGAGAAAACGTAAGAGTTGAAGCACCTCCAGCTAATATGGTTGAAAATATGGAAGCATATAGAGAAAAACTTCTAGATTCTGCTTCAGAGTTTGATGATCTTTTAGTTGAAAAAATTCTTGGTGGTGAAGTCGTTACTGAAGCTGAAATTCATGAAGCCATTAAAAAAGGTGTTAGATCACTTAAGTTAACTCCTGTTTTCATGGGTTCTGCCTTTAAAAATAAAGGCGTTCAACTTTTATTAAATGCAGTTGCTAGATACTTACCATCGCCACTTACTTGTCAAAAGCCTAAGGCAATTAATAACGATACAAAAGAAAAAATTGACCTTCTTCCAGATAATACTAAGCCACTTGTTTGTATGGCATTCAAAATTACTGACGAACAATTTGGTCAGTTGACTTATACTCGTATTTATCAAGGAACTTTAAATAAAGGTGACACAATTATTAACACGAGAACTAAGAAAAGAGTTCGTGTTGGTCGACTTGTACGTATGAACGCAAATGATAGAGAAAATATTGAAACTGTTGGTTCAGGTGATATTATTGCCATCATTGGTATCGATTGTGCTTCTGGGGATACATTTGTTGGAGATGACAGTGTAGCGCATTTGTCTTGTGAAGGTATGCACGTAGCTGCATCTGTTATTGAGCTTTCAATTGCAGTTAAAGATAAAGATCAACAAACTAGATTATCAAAAGGTCTTCAACGATTTATGAAAGAAGATCCGACTTTCCACGTTTTTACAGATGAAGAATCTGCTGAAACAAGAATTGCAGGAATGGGAGAGTTGCACTTAGAAATTTACGTAGAAAGATTAAAACGTGAATATAACTGTGATGTTCAAGTAGGTGCACCTCAAGTTAATTACCGTGAAACAATCAGAACAGAAGCAAAATTTGATTATTTACATAAAAAACAAACTGGTGGTTCTGGACAATTTGGTCAAGTAGTTGGGGTTATTAAGCCTCTTCTTGAAGAAAAGAAAGAAGACGAAAAACAAATCTTTAAATTTTATAACGAAATTCGAGGTGGATCTATTCCTAACGAATTTATTGGTTCATGTGAAAAAGGGTTTAACGACGTTATGGATAAGGGGCCGCTAGGTGCTTTCCCATTAATTAACGTTGAAGTATATCTACAAGACGGTCGTTACCATGATGTAGATTCATCTGACTTGGCTTTCAGAATTGCTGCTCGTATGGCAATGAGACAAGCGGTACGTGCTGCTAGTCCGGTAATTTTAGAACCAATCATGAAAGTTGAAGTTGAAACACCAGATGAGTACCAAGGTGGAGTTATTGGAGATCTATCGTCAAGACGTGGAATTATTCAAGCTTCAGAATCAAATGATACAGGAGATGTTACAATTAATGCACTTGTGCCACTTTCTGAAATGTTTGGTTACTCAACTGTTTTAAGATCAATGTCTGCAGGAAAAGCATCGTATACTATGGAATTTTCAAAGTATGCTGAGTGTCCTAATAATATTGCTGAAAAAGTAATTGCAGAGAGAAAAGATAAACTAGCTGCTCAAGCAGAATAGATTTATTTAAAATTAAGACTCAAAAAAGGGAGACAAAATCAGTCTCCCTTTTTTTTAAATTTTTTTTCTTTAAATTCCGATAGACCAGTCATGAATATTAAAAATATATATTTACTTAGTTTCTTTACGTTTATTTTTAGCACTTCCAAAATTTTTTCAGCAACCGAATGTTCAATAAACTATAACCAAAAAGCTGTCTACTGCCAGGAATGTGCAGAGGAAGTTGAGTTACCAAAACGAGAGGCCGGATTCGCTCATCAATTAATTAATATAGTAACAGATTCAGATTCGCAGTTAGAACAGTTTCGACGATTAAGATTAATGGATGAGTTTTTACAACGAGAAAAAAATAAAAGTGAATGTTCGAACTATAAATCAATAGCAGATAATTTTAAAACTAACTTTAAAAAAAATCTTATGATATGCCAAGAACCTCCAGATTTCTTTGTGGATAGAAAAAAACTATGTGAATGGGTTTTACAAACTTACAATAAAAAAATTATTAATTCATTCTATGATAGATGGAGAGTTGTTTTACCAAGTGGTGAAGTAAAGTTTAAAAAAGTGGAGAACCAAAAATAATTAGAAGCTTCAATAAGAGCTCATGAATTATGGTGTAGAAAAGTGGAAAAAAATTATAAGTCTAATTTTTTAGATTTTCTCATCCACAACGATATTACTCTATTGGTAGAAGGCTTTGATAGAGAAGCCGAAAGTAAAGCCAAAGTAGCTGCTTGGCGAAAGTTACAGGATAACCCTCCAACACCAGAAGAAAGTCGAAAAAGCGCGTGTAGTTATTTTGATAAAAATCCAATTAATAAATTTACTCAGGATTTGTATTTAAGTTGTATCTGACAAATTAATTTTTGATCTATAAATTAATGTGATACTATCTAGTAGAGGTACTAATGATAGAAACATCACAACTTCAAACATTCGTTGCTGTTGCTCGTGCACGCAGTTTTTCAAAGGCCGCTGATTCTTTACATGTAACACAATCGGCAATCAGTCAAAGCATAAAAAATTTAGAATTAAAGCTTGGAGCTGCTGTTTTTAAACGTACAGGTAAGAATGTAGTCTTGACCCCGTCTGGAGAAAAACTCTTTTTGTTTGGTATTCAGTTTTTAACTAATATGAGTGAAACTTTAGAAGAACTTAAAAATGATTCAACTGAAATGCGTGGAAAAGTCAGAATAGGGACTTTGATGGGGATCGGTAAAAGCTGGCTAGCTCATGAGATTGTAAACTATGCAGTAGATAATCCTGATTTAACAATGACAGTTAGAATGGGATCATATGAAGATTTATTATCAGACTTTGAAAATAACTTACTCGATATTCTTATTCTTCCTGAAGATGACCTTCCTCTAAGTGGTGAAAAAGAATTTTTTATTGAAGAAAAATGTACCCTTGTTATCCCGAAAGGAAATAAAGAATTTAAATTTGGAAAAAAACTAACCTTAGAGAAATTGGAAGAAGTTCCACTTGTCCTTTTTGAGGCCGATGATCATTTGTTTTTTAAATGGTGCCGAATAAAGTTTAAAGGATTACCTAAGAAGCTCAATATTCGTTTTACCGTAAATTCACATGGTCATATGTTGCAAGCTGTTCACGAAGGTCTAGGAATGGCAATCGTTCCAAATCATGTTCTCAATCGGTCATACTTTAGAGACGAACTAATGGCCCTTCCAGAATATGATATTTCGAGTGGAAAACTCTATATCGTCTATCAAAAAGAGTCAAAAAATCAACTCAAAATTAAAAATACAATATTAAGACTGCTCTCACATCGTGATACCTTTAAAATATGATATTAAATGATTTTTTAAGCCCTACACTTATTAATTTTCTAGGTGAAATAGAAGATCTTGGTTTTTCTCTCTGTTTAGTTGGAGGAGGAGTTAGAGATTTTTTATTAACTGGAAGTATCGGCCATGATCTTGATTTTGAAATTCGTTCTCAACAAAAAATTTCTGATTTCGGGTGGCCTGTATACTACGACAAACTTTTTCAATTTCTTAAATCTAGAGTTGGTAATGTGGTTACCCACCCATATATGATTACTAAGGTTGATTTCGAGGGACATAGTTTAGAATTCTCTTCCCCTCGTTTAGAATATTATGAAGTAAACCACAATCATTCTCACCATAATTTCAAGGCCCAATTATCAAGTAATATTACTTATCTCGAATCATTTAAGCGTCGGGATTTTACAATTAATGCAATGGGGTTTGAATTATCATTTAAGAAAAATACATATGTATTTATAGATCCATACAATGGCGATGCAAATTTAAAAGAAAAAAAATTAAAGTTTATAGATCAAAACTTTTTTAAAGATTCTGTTCGTTTCTTAAGGATGATTAGGTTTTCTATTAAGTATCAATTGTCTATTGATTCAGAATTAAAAGGATCACTTGCCGAATTTAATTTATCAGATCTTTCCAAATATCATTTTATTTCTGAAATGTTTAAAACAGAGACTGGATTATTTTTAAATTTGTTTAAAAATTTAGTTTTGGAATATAAAATAATAATTCCCCCAATTTTTAAAATTTGGATTGAGCTTGATTTACTTTGGCCTGAAAAAAAACTGCAAACAAAAGATGATATCTTGGTTTATATATATTTAACTAATAATGCGATGGCAGACAACGTTCGACAGTTTTTTTCAATGCCAGATAAAGATCTAAAAAGTCTTAGCGAAGTTGTCAATGCGATTAAATTATTACATCAATTGAATCATGTAAAAGCTAAAGAAATACTAAATTTAGAACCCAAGTTGCTCTCTGAAAATATTTTTCTAAAGTCACTTAAAATATTAAATGATAAGAAGAAATGGAGAGAGTTAATAAAAGTGTTTAATCCACACTTAGAAGAAGGGGTAATTTTTAAATTAAATTATTTAGATATAATAATACTTACAAATGATGAAGTTATGAATTGTGAAAAATCACTGAGATCTTCACTTAAATATTTAAAAGCATTAAAAAAATGGGTGGATGAGTGACCGAAATTATATTATACGAGAATGCTTTTTTCTCAGAAGTTAAAGATATTTTTTTCCTTTCTTCATCATTAAAAGAATTTTCTTCAGAGGAGAAAAAATCTTCTTTTTTTAAAAGATGGTGTGAAGACTATATAATATATTATCCAGATCAATTTTATGTCATGATTGAGTCTGATACAAAAAAAGTTTTGGGTTATTTAAGCGGTTGTGAGAATTCTGCAGATTCTCTCTCTCGATTACAAGTTCCAGGCCTTGCAAATTACAAAGACTTGTTTGATAAATATCCTGCACATTTTCATATTAATTTTCATCCTGATTGTCGAGGTCGTGGACTTGGGGGGCAATTGGTTGGTCATTACTGTCAGGTATTGCGGGCAAAAAAAATCGTGGGTGTACACTTAGTTACTTCAACTGATGCTAAGAATATTTCTTTTTATCGTAAATTAAAATTCTCATATGAAATTAGTCGGGAATTTGGAAAAATGAGTCAGCTATTCATGGGATTAAAGTTATGCTAACATAAATTTATTGAGGATCTTTTTTTTAAGATCTTGTTCAAGGATGTATAGCATGGTTGATTTACACTCTATTCTGGTTGAACATCGTTCAAAAACAAAAACCAATGGAACACATGGGAAGGATGGAGACAATGTCGATGCCTCAGCTCATACATCAGAAATTCCAGATATTTTCTTTGACCAAGTCATTGTAGATTATAAGTTGTCTCGCATTGAAATTTTAGTATTAATGTATATTTATCGTCGAGTGTGGTCATTTCCAAACCT
Source organism: Bacteriovoracaceae bacterium (assembly GCA_036171615.1). Classification (GTDB taxonomy): domain Bacteria; phylum Bdellovibrionota; class Bacteriovoracia; order Bacteriovoracales; family Bacteriovoracaceae; genus Bacteriovorax. The sequence goes on along the minus strand of JAVHRK010000164.1, from coordinate 2,248 downwards.
TCATCGCTCTCACGGAATTTCTCAAATGATGTCGCATACAGAAATGGCAAAAAATTTGGGACTTGTAATTGAAGATATATATTCTGCATTAAGAAAATTAGAAGAATATGATTTTATTCGCACAATTCGTGCTGGGCAATATTTTTCTCGCCGCTATTTTTCTAAAGAGTTAGACACGGCCTTTGCTCAAAATTATGACGACTTTGAAATCTAGTTATTAAAATTATATTTTCTTACATCATTTTTTTTTCACTAGAAAAGAGTAGTATAAAACATTAGCTATTTTTTCAAGGAGGAAGAAATGAATAACTTAAAAGGCATTTGCCTTTGTATGCTACTTATACTTGTCACTTTTCAAGTTGAAGCAAAATCTACAGATAAATTTTTAAAAAGATTTCAAATTCTTAGATCTCAGGATGGAAAACTGATCGGAATTCGCGACAGAACTTTACCTGTTAATTTTCAAGTTAGGCCATATATTGACATGGTTAAATCCCAATTGAAAAATGAACAATCAAAAATGTTAGAAAAAGGTAACTATGATCAAGATGTGAGGGATTTATTAGCTGATGATTCCGCTGCAGGATTTTATAGTAATGAGGCGTATAATCAAAAAGTTCAAGCAGTGCTTGATTCTTTAAAAAAAGTTGCAATGTTAAATATTGATGGGATTTTTACTCATCCAGTTTTTAAAGATATCATTTCAAAATATGAATCAAAGATTACTGATTTAATCTTAATGCTCGATCCTAGTATGATTGCAGTCGTTGGTGATTCAACTTATTTCTACAAACGAAATGTTACTTATCAAGCCGTTACTTGGGCTTTAGATTTGGCTAGAAAAAAACTAAGCAATATTCCATTATTAAATACAGTTAGCTACGTCATTGTTGAAGTACAAAAATTAATTACAGAAAGAAGAAGTTTTCACCAAAATATGCTTTTACATTATTTAGAAAATTTTCCAGCAGAAGATCTTGGACTAACACACGATGAAGTTAATTTGGTGTGGTCATCAATATATGAATCACGTATTGAGTGGTATGCATATTGGGAGTCAAAGACTGCAAAAAGTAATTGGGCAAAATATGGAGTGAATAATTTTTATGGAAATTATCGTTTTGCAAATCAAAATCTTCATAAATCAGAAGTGCTATATTCTGAAGTTAACCAACGTTTAAATTTTGCTTTTCAAGAAGTTGTTTTTAATAATGATAAAGTTATTATAAATCTTTTTGATAATGAAGGTACATTCAAAAACTATCCGGCCGTGGCCATGAATTTAACTAAGCCTACACTTGTTCAGAAAAAGAGAGTCCTACTGTCCATAGCCGAACTTGGACTTAGTTTTATTCCAATAAGTGTAACAATTAGAGATGGAATTACAAATTTCATGAAATCTTTTTATACTAAACAGAAGATTACTGAAGGAGCACTTTACGGTTATTTTGAATCTGAAGGTAATCAAACTGGAATGAAAAATATTGTTGATCAATATATGAATCCTTTCGAAATTTCTCTAAAGTTATAAATCACACTAGCTTATAAATAAGGCCCGGTTTTATCGGGCCTTATTTATTCTGATTAAAAAAGTCAAGTACTGCAGAAAATAAAATAAAATCCTCAACTACTAAAAATAAATACCGATGAATCTCATACCAAAATGTTTTTGTCGGAGGTTTGTTATGAATAATACAATTAAGCTTTCACTTGTATCAATATTCTTTTTATTTTCTATTTTAGTACACGCCGAAGAAAAAGTACTTTGTACAGTAACTAACGACATCGATTCTGAAGTGGCCGAGATGTCGGTTGACATGGATGCTGATCAAAGGTCAATACTTCATCTCTATAAGGACACATTTAAAGGTGGAGTGCGTATGAGTAGAGAAGAGATGAAAGTATCAGATCTAACCAATGGTGGGATTGTTTTGAATCGAAAAGATAAATACATAACTGTCAGAATGTGGAGTGACAATTACGATCAACAAAGAGGCGGAATACTTTATTTAGATACTTTATATAGCGGGGTCAATGGAGAAAGACGTCAGTATGAATTTGACTTAGTCGTTGATAAAAATGGTCCTATAATGATTTATGAAAAACAAGAATTTAATAAAATGAAATTCATTGCTAAACGTTCACCAATTTTAGGACCTATAGGAATTGCTAAAGTTGCATTCTCAAGATAATACTTTTTTAGTTCTGGTAATAATTAAAAATAAAATTTGAAGTAGAAAAAAGCTAC
>JAVHRK010000163.1:0-9126 GCA_036171615.1 Bacteriovoracaceae bacterium | reverse complement strand
GGTTCCTTACTATGTTTTAAATGGTGTCTGCTTTTTAGGATTAAGTGATAATATCAATAATTCAAAACTTCCTTCTGAACACTATATAATCAATGACTATGTGGTCTCAATTCTGAAAGTAAAACAGCAATCACAAAAAGCAAACCCAAGTTCTTATGTCGTGATCCATAAACTTGGTAATGTATTTAAGGAAATTTCAGAACGACTTCCGGAAGAATTTCGTGAATTACTGACAGACTAAAATATGTTCTTGATTATAAACTGGAATTAATTCACTTTGACATATTCCCGTGTCCTCATTTTCAAATATTTTATAACCGCGAGGACAGGCCGGTTCATTTTTTTCTCCACAATGATTCTGGCCACAAAACTTCGAACCACCTTGTGGACAATTAAAATCAGCAATCTCGTACCATCCAAATCGACACTCATCACAACGATATTCACCGATTGTTTCACACTTTTGATTTACATGATGACATCTTAAGGCTTGCCCTAGAGAAAAACGATCAGATAATCTTCCTATATACTTTTTGGGTGTATTAATAAACTCCAACCCAGAGAGCAGAGACAACGTTTTTTTCGATTTAAATTTCTCATGGATAAAACCATTTTTTATATTATAAAAAGGAAAATCCCAAGTATATTGCTGTTTCTTATAATTAAAACTTAAATTTAATTTAAAATTTTCAAAAGAAATTTTAAACTTACTTACATCTGTAACTTCGGTTAAACCATTATTGTTTCTGACTTCTGCACAATTTTCACTTAGTTGATTTTCAAAAATAATTAATTTTCCAGGAATTGATTTAAAGGGAACAGTATAATAGACACACTCTATTTTAGAGACAAACTTTAATTGCATAATTAAAATTTCGCCTCCAGGAGGGCGGTCTAGGATTTGATTGAGTGGTGAAAATGTTTTCACTTCTTTTGCATAGATCCAGTCTTTTAAAAGTAAATAATTAATTTCATTTAAATCTTTTTTCACACAACCAATCGCCAAGAAAAAAATAATTATATAAATATAAATTTTATTCATTGATAAACCTCTCGCATACATCGAAAACCAATTTCAAATTTATCAGTATATGTTAGTGGATCGATTCCTCGAAAATTTATATTTCTTCTTTCATTCCCCAATCCATCCCAATTTGCACGAAATCCTAATCGATGCCATGGAGAAGTACGTTGAAAATAAAAAGAGGAAGCCTTTAAATTACTATCAGGATCGACAGGATTTCGAAGGGCCTCAGGGACGCCTCCGAGGGAATTATACAGTCCGGCCCAAGAAGCAGATGATGAATCAATTTTCCATTTGAAATCAGGTAGGCACTCTTCAGTGTAAATCTGTAGACAGCTAATATTTTTTTCACGGATTTTTTTAGTCCAATAAAATGGAGAGCGCATTTTATCTGCAGTTAAAAATGTTGCCGCATCGTAAATATGGGCCTCCATTAGTTGTTGGCCTCTAAATGAACAATAACTGCGCATTTGCTTTAAGGACAATTGAGAAGCAGGTTTAAAAAGTAAATTACCATTTGTGATAGTATTTAACTCGGTTTTATAAGACTTAATCCACTCATTAAGTTCATCGTTAGTAACTAAATGTTGATCAAAATAAATATGCCGATTATAAATATCAAATTTGTAATCATCTGCATTTGTATTTTTTGGAGCTTCTCCATAAGCGTAAATTCCTTGTTCCAAGTAAAGTTCATGACATTTATTATTGAGAGAAATATCAAGTTTTTCATGGGTATCGCTATCTTCTAAAGTAAATTGATAAGAATACGCATCTGATTTATTATTAATGCTATTAAAAAGCTTTTTTGGTAAAAATTCATTTATGCACGCTAAGAGCATCGGACGACAGCGCAGTAAAGATTCATCAAAACTTTCAGTTATATTATATTTTTTTAAGCATTGATTACGAACTAATCCCCATTCCCTAGAATCTTCTCCTTCCAGCCAAATTCTATGGATCTCTGTTGAATTTTTTATTAATCTTAAAAGTGCATCTTTTCTCCGAACAAATTGCTCGGACTTATTTGTTTTTTCAGTTTTAAGTAGAAAAACTAGTGAGATAAGACACAAAATGACAATAATAAAGATGCTTTTGAATTTTTTCATAAGAGTTTATAATTATAACTAATAATATCCCTAAAGGAAATATCTATGGCAATGCATGACTGGATTCAAGAAGCTAATAAAATAACAGACGCAAAAAGTGAAATCTTAACTTATGCAGATTATTTAGATATTTTAGATAAAAATTTCATGAATGAATGTCGTCCAAGTTACGAATACATTATGGATATGTTGGAATATTTTGGAAAAAATTCTGATGGTTCATTCAAACTTTTTGAAAAAGTATTTCCTGATAGTCCGGCCGTTTATGGGCAAATAAAAGTACAGCAATCAATTTTTCAAAATTTAGTTAATTTTAGCGAAGAAGGATTTAATAATAAATTTCTTCTTTTAGTTGGTCCTAACGGTTCTTCAAAATCGTCGATTGTAAGTAAACTAGTTAAAGGACTTGAAGAATACTCCGAATCTGAAAATGGAAAACTTTATAGCTTTAGTTGGATTTTTCCCATTGATACTTATGTAAAAGGAACATTGGGCCTCAATGTTAGTACACGAGAAACGGTACTAACAAGTTATGCTCAGCTCGAAGATAAAGATATCACGGCCATAATGCCATCTGAATTAAAAGATCATCCCCTCTTACTTATTCCGAAAGAGCATAGACAAAAAATGCTTGAAGAGGGATTAAAAGATGATGAGCGTCTGCTAAATTCGATTCGAAAATCATATCTTTACCGTGGAGATTTATCGAAAAGAAATCGAATGATTTATGATGCACTTTTAAAAAGCTATAAAGGGAAACATCAAGAAGTATTAAAACATATTCGTATTGAACGATTTACAATCAGCAAACGTTACTCAAATGCAGCAGTGACTATTGAACCACAAATTCACGTAGACGCACGTATGCAACAAATTGCGATGGATCGTAGACTACAAAGTCTTCCTCCTAGCTTACAATCACTTAATCTCTTTTCGTTACAAGGTGAAGCTGTCATGGCCAATCGCGGAGTTCTAGAATATTCTGATCTTCTTAAGCGGCCTTTGGACGCCTTTAAATATCTACTGATGACCATGGAAACTGGTTCTATTAATTTACAAGGTATTCTGACTGAGTTAGATATTTTCTTTATCGGCACATCAAATGAAATTCACCTTTCAGCATTTAAACAACATCCAGATTTTAATTCATTTAAAGGACGATTTAACTTCGTCACTGTTCCCTATCTTCTTGATGTAAAGGAAGAAGTAAAAATATATGATGAACAAGTTAAAGGTCTTAAGGATCGCTCTCAATTTTCCCCACATGCACTACAAACACTTTGCCTGTTCTCTGTAATGACAAGAATGCGAGTTTGCCAAACTAAAAACTTTGAGGATAAAAAACTTGCCAATATAGCTACAAACTTAAACCCTTTAGAAAAAGCATTATTTTTGGCCAATATTGATATGCCTGAGCGACTAGATATGGAGTCAAAACAAATACTAAAACAAGGTACAGAAGAGATCTTCAACGAATATGTAAACGATGGTTTATATGAAGGTAAGTTTGGTCTTTCACCAAGAGATATTAAGCAATTAATTTTTAAACTTTCTTCTCTACATTCAAATGTTACATTTAAAGAAGTCTTGGATTATTTAGAAGAAGTCATTCAAAAGAAAAATGAATACGACTTTCTCAATATGGCACCTCAAGCCGATTATCATAACCCTCCTAGATATCTTGATCTTATTAAAGAATATAATCTTAATCTATTTGATCGTGAGCTTCGTAATTCTTTAGGGCTAATTGATGAAAGGTCTTATGAAGAATATATTCGAAAGTATATTGAGAATGTAAATGCGCTGATTAAAGGCGAGAAGATTAAAAATAGTACAACAGGGAAATTTATAGAACCAGATGACTTTTTTATTAAAGAATTTGAGAATGCTATCAATTTAAAAGAGGAACCAAAAACATACCGTTCACTTCTTATTTCAAAACTAGGAGCTTATTTTCTAGACCATGCAGGTATGCCGATAGTTTATGCTCATGTGTTCCCAGACCTTGCAGATCATTTGCAAGAATCATTCAGAATTGAGCAGAAAAAAGTTATCAGTCAAGTTTCAAAAAACTTAGTTTTTTTCGAAGCAGAAAATTCAAAAAATGGTTCGACTGCGACTGGTACTCCTTTGTCCGAAGAGAATCGAAAACAAATTAAGACAATTCTTAAAAACCTAGAAACTAGATTTGGTTATCCAGAAGAAGCAGCAATGTCTCTAATGAAATTTCTTATTAAGGAAAAATATTAACTAATGAGTTTAATTAGCAAGTCGTACCATTCCGAAATGTTTGAAGTTCACCACCTCGTGGATGAAGAACATGAAGGGATACGACTTGATCAATTCGTACAAACATATTTAGAATCATTCTCCCGAGAACTAGTCAAAAAAAAAATCAAAGACAAAGAAATTATTATTTTGGGACGACCTGGTACCAATAAACCATCTAGTATTCTCCACGCAAAAGATGAAGTTATCATCTATTTTTATAAATCCATTTATGAAGATGAATATTGGCGTGGAAAAAAACTAGATTTAGTATTAACACCTGAAATAATTTTTGAAGATGAGCATTTAATTGTACTTTCAAAACCTCCTTTTATGTCTACTCATCCCGCAGGAAGACATGTTTTCAATTGCGCTACTGTTTATTTTGAAATGAAGTACAACCAGACAATACACTCTCTGCATCGAATTGATCGAGAAACGTCAGGCATTCTTATGCTAGGAAAAAATTCCAAAATGGCTCAATCCATGATGAAGCATTTTGAAGATGACAATGTCAAAAAATGTTATCTTTTTATCGCGCATAAAGAACTTAATTATAAAGGTGAAAAAAGTTTTGAGGCCAAAGAAAGACTGGCCTCCCCTGATGATGGACTCAAAAGAGTTTATGTTGAATCTTACCCAGAAAACTCAAATTTAGGAAAACATGCTCACACTAAATTTGAAATTTTAGAGAATTTTGGCGATTATGTTATTGGCCTGGCCTTTCCGCAAACAGGACGCCAACACCAAATTAGAGTACACGCTAAGACTCATGGACTACCCCTTATCGGTGATAAATTATATTTAGGAAACTACGAAATGTTTCAACGTTTTAAGGATGGTTTTGCCACTATAGAAGATCACGATTTAATGGAATTACCAAGGCATGCTTTACATGCTATCGCTTTAAAAATACCCTACCAAAATCAAGAAAAAATCTTCAGATCACATATCCCTCTAGATTTTCAAAAGTGGATTCTTGAAAATTCTGAACTTAACCTTCAAGAACTAGAAGTAAAAATCGCATCTTTCGCACTATAAATTATAAACACAAGGTCCTATATAATTGCTATTGGTAATAGCAATAACTAACAACTTTTCAATTGTAGTTTTCTAGATACTCCAACTAGAAAAAGCATTAGAGGCACTTCAATTAATGGACCAATGACGGCCGCAAAGGCCACTCCATGATTAATTCCAAATGTTGCAATAGCCACAGCAATTGCCAACTCAAAATTATTAGATGCCGCTGTAAATGACAACGTTGTGGACTGCTTATGATTAGCACCCATTTTTTTACTCAGAAAATATGATCCGAGAAACATAATTAAAAAATATAGACTAAGAGGAATTGCTATTTGAATTACATCTAATGGAAGTGTAATAATTTGCTCACCCTTAAGTGAAAACATAATAATAATTGTAAATATTAAGGCCATTAACGATAACGGACTTAGTTTAGACATTACTTTCTCTAAGTACCATTCCTCCCCTTTCTGCTTTATAAAAACAAAACGAGTTATAAAGCCTAAAATAAATGGAATTCCTAAATAGATGCCAACTGAGTGTGCAATTTCAGACATGCCAATATGTACGAGAGTATTTTGAATACCAAAATACATAGGTAGAATATTCATAAAAAAAACAGCATAAATTGGAAAAAAAATTATTTGAAAAACTGAGTTAAATGCGACTAGTGCCGCACAATACTCTCTGTCTCCATCCGCTAAATCATTCCAAATCAGTACCATTGCAATACATCTAGCAAGGCCAATCAGAATAAGCCCTAACATATAATCAGGATGATTTCTTAAAAATATAATTGCCAAACTAAACATGAGGAGAGGACCTAGTATCCAGTTTTGTATCAATGATAAGAATAAAATTTTTTTATTCTTTAAAATTTTACTCATATCTTCATATCGAACTTTGGCGAGTGGTGGAAACATCATGATTATTAATCCCAATGCAATTGGTAATGAAGTTGTTCCAATATTAAGAGTTTGAATGTAATTACCAAATCCAGGTAGAAAATGTGCAAGAATTAATCCAGCGGCCATCGCTAAAAATATCCAGAGAGTCAGGTATGTATCTAAGAACGATAGATTTTTCATTTTCATCCTACATTAACTTTTGGATCCATTTGCTAATTTGATCACGAACAATTCTATAGTGTTTCAGGATTTCTTCTTCTGAACTTAATCCCTGTGCTAATTTGGGAGGATCATCAAATCCAACATGAGTGACAATCGCATCGCCTCTAAAAATAGGGCAAAGTTCATTAGCATGTCCACAAACAGTAAAAACATAATCAAATTCAATTGAACCTAATTCCTGGATCGTTTTGGATTTATGGGAGGAAATATCTATTCCGCATTCTTGCATAACTCTTACAGCTCTAAGATTCATCCCGTGTTTTTCTATTCCAGCAGAATATATTTCATACTTATCCCCATATAAACTTCTACAAAAACCTTCTGCCATTTGTGAACGACAAGAGTTTCCCGTACAGAGAAATAATATTTTCTTTTTATTTTCAATTAACATTTACATTTACTCTCAAAGCAATTCATAACTTTGAACTCTTGAATTTCCGAACTATTAATATTACAGGCTTGAACCAAGCTCTTTAGTGATTTTATAATAAGCTGCAAATTTTTTATCTTAGTATTCATTTCATGTATTTTTGCTTCTGCAACAACTTTTACGTCTCGACAACTGGCCCGCGATTTAATATTTAAGTCCAGCAATTCTTTAATTTCTTTTAAAGTAAATCCCAATTCTTTTGCTTTTATAATAAAATTCAGACGAATCACATCTTGGTCAGAATAATATCTAAATCCATTATCTTTTTTTATCGGAATTCTAATAATTCCCTCTCGTTGATAAAAGCGAATGGTTTCAATATTAATTCCGATAGAATCCGCAAGCTTACCAATTGTCATATTTTTCATATCACAATAATAAACCCTGTACCTAAGTACGTAGTCAATTATTTTGTTTTAAATAATTAAGAACACCAAATGGACCTATATTTTCTTGACCTTGGAGTATTACAGTGGGGCGATGTTTTAATTGATCTAAAACTAATGATATATTTGAGACACCAACTGAGTGATGAAAAGATTGAAACATGGCCTGATCATTGAGTGAATCACCAAAAAAAACACAGTCATTTTCTTGAACATTTTTCTTTTTTAAAAAATAGTCAACCGCTATATATTTAGAAACCTCTCCACACCAAAAATTTAAATGAACATTTGAAGTAGAAAAATTAATATTATGTGATTTTAAAAAATCTTCTATATGATGAAAAAGGACTCCATCTTGAAGATCATGTAATTCAATTGCTCTGTCTGTTTTTCTACCAAAGCTATCTACAGATAAATTGATATTGGGAAACTCTTTTTTAAAATCTAGAGTAAAATTAGCGAGTCTTTGTACATCAATATCACTAACCATTCGCTCTTCAGTTATAAACTTACCAACTCTAGAAACAATTGCTCCACCACCTTCAACTATAATATCTTGAAGGTAAGGAAAATGAGTTAATAAAAAATGCCCCCATGATAGTGATCGTCCAGTCACAATTACAAGAGGAGTTTTTAATTGCTCTAAATGGGAAATGATTTCAAAAAAAATGGGACTCATACCTTCTTTATAAGTAAGAGTCCCATCGAAATCAGAAAAAATTATTTTATACATTATTCGATCGGGTAAGCGAGTCCCATAAAAACTCCACTATAGCTGTCCTTCAAACCAATTACAGCTTCTGCACTTGCAGTTAACTTTTTTGAACCAGTTTGAATAGGAAGCATTCCAGCAATCCCAAGGTTTGCACTGATAGTTGTTGCATAAGTATTTGATTGGCCATTCAGACTAATCCCAAGTGGAATTGATAAATATGGGAATGCTTCGTGTCCCCAAAATGAAAATCCTTTTGAAAATGTTGGGGCCAGACCAATAATATTTCGGCTAACACCAAATTCTTTAGAATTTTCAAAAAATGCTTTTAATGAAGTACGCGGTTGAGATTGATAATCTGGAAACAATTCATAATCATATCCAGCGAATAAACGAGCACTTCTCTCGCCTCCTGATATCCCAAGTCCAGCATCAACAGTAGTTTTTTCGTTTAGCTTGCTTGTAAAGCGAGTTTGAAGACCCAGTCCTCCCCCTGTGGAAGTCACGCCTGTTACTTCAGCAGAAATAAATTTCTTTTCTACTTCGAGAGGAAAAGTCGATATCCCCGTCCCGTAAGCAAATGCATTCGTTACAAATAACCCTGATAACACTGTTAATGTAATAATGTTTCTCATGATGCCCCTCATCCTTAAAGTTCTAGTTAAAGTTACTGATGTCAATCTTAAGTGTAATAGCACAATGGCCCAAGAGTCAAAACTTACTCCGTAAATACTTCATGTTTCTGGTGATTTTAAACTTTTTATTGACTAAAAATCCGGAAAACCTTATAACTTCAGCTCAAGATAATTTTATGGTGGCTGTAGTTCAGTCGGTAGAGCATCGGATTGTGATTCCGAGTGTCGTGGGTTCAAGCCCCATCAGCCACCCCATTTAACTCGCTATACGTACTTTTTTCCACCCGGCCACAAGCCGGGTTTTTTGTTTTTGGGTGCCCATGAAGCCTTATTTCAATTCTATTCTGGATCTACGGATCTACTCTTTTGACAGTGGGTACCCACCTGAACTTCTCTGAATCACAAA
>JAVHRK010000162.1:0-1787 GCA_036171615.1 Bacteriovoracaceae bacterium | reverse complement strand
GGAATGTTCTCTCTCCTTCAGAACTGGCGCGAAGAATTGGAGTCACAAGAGCGACGATGACTCAGTTTATAGATGCTCTGGAAAAAAATGGATTAGTTGAAAGGACTAGTGACCCCAAAGACCGCCGTGGAATGCTTGTCCAACTAAGCGCCGCCGGAACTGAGAAATTAAATCAAATCATGCCGAACTATCTTGATCGGTTAAGCAGTTTTTGTAGCCCGCTAACAATAGCAGAACGGGAACAACTTCATTATCTCATGGGAAAAATTCAATCGGGTCTCTAAACTAAAAACTCATCGGCAAAAATATCCTTGTAGGTAAGTAAGACATCGAAAACACTTTAGGCGGCTTCTCGATAAGAGTTATAGACTTTGAGGAGCTGCTCTAATCGTTCTGCTTGAGTCAGCTTTTTTCTTTCTTCTTTCCTGATCTTTGACCAGCTTATAATGTTTTTCGGCTCAGATTTTAAAAACTTTATTTTCATTTCTTCCTCTGCTTTATCCAAGAAGCAATAATTGTTTAAAAAGTTATATCGCTCCTCAAGCTTTTCCATTGGCGTTTGATAGCTAATTCCTCCATGAGGCCTCTTCGTATTGTAGACAAAAATCCATTTATCCAAAGCTTCATTAAAGTCTTCTAGTGTTGAGGTTGGAGCTTTCCAATAAAAATATTGTTCATCTATTCGATGGGATCTCTCGATCTTCCCATTATGTTCTTTCACTCCAACTGGAATGAGCCTGTGCTTGATTTTTTGTTCTTCGCACCAGCTATCAAGCAAATGCGTTTTAGCATCTAGTTTTTCTCGGTTTAGGTGCCAAGTAAACTCTTGGCCATTATCTGTTTGAATGCAATTTATGGGAAATGAAAAAAAAGCTTTTGCTCTTTCGATAAACTCAACTGTTAAGACTGCATTTATTTCAGGATAAGCCCTAGCAAATCTAATTCGTGTACATTCGTCTACGATCACATAATTAAAAATTCTTTTATCTTCAACAAATTTAGGAACGTATTTTACATCCATTTGGAGACGTTGGCCTGGAGTGGGAAGTTCATATCTTTTTCGATGTTTTTTTAATTTAACTTTTCGTTCTTTCGATGGCTCTTTTCTATTGTTTAAAACATGATTGATTGTCGATGTGGCCAATTTAATATTCTCTCTTGATAAAACACCTTGAATCATTCGTGGTCCATGGCCTATACGATTTAAACGCTTGATTTTCACTTCAAGCAACTTTGGCATTTTATTAGGGGAAAACTTAGGTCTTCTCGAGTGTTCAACGAGAGATCTGGGATTCAAGTTAGATTGATTAAAACGCTTCCACCACTTGTAATAGAAGCTTCGCCCAAAGCCTGCTCTCTTGCAGGCCTCATTGACGTTTTGAAGCCTAAAAACGTCTTCAAAGAGCTCTAGTTTGATTCTTAAATTGCGATCCCTGGAAAACTTTTTAATTTGTCGTATCTTTTTGATATGAGACAAGTTAGGTTTAATTAAGGCCATCATGTTCCTCTTTAACTGTTGAAAATTTATAAGCAAAATTATTAAAACAAGAAAAGATGAAACTGTCGGCCTTACTCTTTAAAATCTATCTATTTAAAACCTTAGAGAAAAACTCCACTTTTGTTTGCTATGTCTCCGACCACTACAATTTTCTTAGTGACTGATAATTCTAGGCCTGTCTAGATTTTAGACACTTCAAAATTTTAAGCTCTTAAGATTGCAGTGCCGTTCATGGGCCTTCAGATTGCAAATTAAGCTATTGATGAGAAGTCATTATTTTATTTTTACC
>JAVHRK010000161.1:0-1789 GCA_036171615.1 Bacteriovoracaceae bacterium | reverse complement strand
AAATATTGGAATAATTATAAAAATTAATTTCCTTTACACAAAACTTCTGTAACGGCATTTATTTTTTCAAAATTATAAATATATGTTACTTTTTTTTCATTAGTATTATAATGAATTTTTCTACTTAGGTCTATCCCCCTATGTCAGGATAGATGTCGCCTCCAATAAATAACAAAAATGGGGGGCGATAGGATATTGAAGTGAACAGAAACTACAGACATTCAATCGATTTTAAAAAATCAGCAGTCGAAAAATTATTAACCCGAGGCAATCGTACAGTTATAGACGTCACCAAAGAATTAGGAATTTCTTCACCGACAATCTATTATTGGCGTGATCAATTTGCTAAAGTCGATGGCATGAAGAAATCATCAAAACCTCAAAGCAGATCGGCAACCGAAAAATTAAAAGCACTCACAGAGTACAACGCCCTCTCTAAAGAGGAACGCGGAGAATATCTTCGAAAGAACGGACTGCATGAGGAAAATCTTCAGGAGTGGAAAAAACAAATTGAAGAAGCATTCGCACCTTCAAAAAAATCATCACAGGACAGAGCTGAATTAATTACTGAACAAAAAAAAGTAAAGTTACTTGAAAGAGAACTTCGGCGAAAAGACAAGGCTCTTGCAGAGGCTTCGGCCCTTCTTATACTCAAAAAAAAAGCCGACCTGATTTGGGGATCGGAGGAGGACGAGTGAGCGCCGACGATCGATCTGAGTGCATATTTTTAATTAGAGAAGCTGTTGGAGCGGGTGCCAGAAAGGTAAAGGCCTGTGAAACTTTGAATCTTGAAATTCGAACGATTGAGCGCTGGGAAAACAATCTTGAAGATGGACGTCGTGGGCCGCTGACAAGGCCTTCAAACGCTTTAACTGAAGTAGAGCGTGCCAAGGTTTTAGAAATCGCCAACAGTGCTGAATATGCCAATCTGCCGCCATGTCAGATCGTTCCTACTCTCGCCGACAAAGGAGAATACGTCGCGAGCGAAAGTAGCTTTTATCGGATATTAAAAAAAGAAAAACTTCTTACTCATCGATCAAAATCAAACCCTAGAAAAAATAATAAACCTGACGAACTGATTGCGTTGCGACCGAATCAAGTTTGGTCGTGGGACATAACTTATTTAAAGGCAGCCATTAAGGGGACATATTATTATTTATATTTACCCATGGATATTTTTTCTCGAATGATTGTTCATTGGGAAATCCACGAATGCGAGAGTGCGGAACTGGCCTCAAAGATGATTGAAAAGGCGTGCCTACTTAATAATATATCTAAAGACCAAGTGGCACTTCATGCCGACAACGGAGGTCCAATGAAAGGGGCAACGATGTTAGCGACGCTTCAATGGTTGGGAGTGGCCCCATCATTTAGTCGCCCGAGTGTTTCAAATGATAATCCTTTCTCTGAATCACTTTTTAAAACACTCAAATATTGTCCTGCTTTTCCAGAAAGAGGTTTTGCAAGTATTGATGACGCGAGAAAGTGGGTTGAGAAATTTGTGAATTGGTACAACAATATCCACCTCCATAGTGGAATAAATTTTGTTACTCCAGCATCAAGACACCACGGAGCTGATATAAAAATTTTAAAGAAACGTCATGTTGTATACGTAGAGGCCAGATTGAAAAATCCGGAACGTTGGTCAAAACAAACAAGAAATTGGTCAAGAACTAATATTGTGGAGTTGAACCCAGGAAAAGCAAGGAAAATGGAGGAAAGTCAGTTAGCAGCATAAAAATTTAGGCGACATATATCTTGAAAAATTCCGTAACTCCCTCCACTTGAT
>JAVHRK010000160.1:0-1799 GCA_036171615.1 Bacteriovoracaceae bacterium | reverse complement strand
AGCTCCTTAATGACCTGATAAGGTATCTTTAAGAAAAAGTATTTTACACCATCTATCTCATAGTAATCACTAATAAAGCCAATATTATTGGCTGGAGCAATAATATATACTCGACTAACTCTACCCTTTACTGAAGAATGTATACTATGCAGGTAATCCTCATCTACATTGGAGTTTTGATGTTTATTGTAGTCCCATATCTTGACGGGCGAGTTTCATTTTTTCCCATCAAATTCAAATCATCAGATGGTATTTTGCTTAATATCCAACTCAAAAAGCGTACTCACAAACTCTTTGTATCATTCCCATTCAAGATCTAGCGCGTTCTTTAAGTCATACATACCAAGAGTGCAGGTCATGAAACTTCGAGCTCTCTTACCGTACATTCCTTTTTCTCATAGTAAATCCTTACTATCCTGTATAGTTAGTATTCTCTTTTGTTCGGTGAAGTATGCAAGTTTTCACAAATCGCATGTAATCCACTTTCGTCATAATTTTTCAGCAACAGCCATGGTAGTTCCAGATCAACCAAAAAAGTCTAAAACTATGTCTCATTCGTTTGTTGTCGCTTTAATAATTCTCTCTAGGAGTGCCTCGGGTTTCTGTGTAGGATAATTAATCTGCTTTCTTTCTATGGCAACAGGATTAACCATGGAAATATCCCAAACATCTGGCATGGGAACTCATTTAGATTCGGTCTCTAATAAAATTGATTTTCTTTTTCATGTTTCCTCATCAATAAAGCTCTGCCAAGCCTTTCATTGTCAACTAGATTTCTCAGATTTTGGTATGAATAAATTATTAAAAATATGTGAACCTTTATTTTTTGAATAATAAAGAATTACGTCATGATTCCTTGCAAAGATATTTGATGCGATATTCCATCTTCTATAATACCAGATCACATCGTTGATAAAATTCTTTTCTCAAAAAACCTCGTCCATTACCATTTTTATGTAATGAACCTTTTTCCAGTCTAAGTGTACAAAAATACTACCGTCGTCTGCCAATATTTCCTTTGCATACATCAATCTTCTTCTTAGAAATTCCACAAATTCAGCTCACTTCTTTTTGTCCGTATAGGCTTTATTTCAGCTTCCACTGGCAAAATCTTCCTCTGTAGCAAAAGGTGGGTCTATATAAATGAGCTTTACTTTTTCCTTAATTTTTCCTTTTATAGTAGGATCTTTATCTTCATAAACAGTTTTTAAAAATTGTAAATTATCACCAAATACAATCATATTTTTCCAACCATCCTCAAATCATTTATGCTCCTCTCCATTGAATATTTTTTCAATCTGCAAGGGTACAGGAAAGGCTCAATCTTCATTGGCGAATAGATCCTCTTTCCTCATTTTTCAGGCATACGCAAGTTCGTATTCCTTCTGAAGAGTGGGGAAAAGTTTATACTTAAAATCTTCCGGAAGCTCTTTCCCCTGAGCAAGAAGCTCTATAATAAATTCTTTCTCTAATTGATTAAGCATTATCTTGAAAGTACGTACATAAGTAAAATTATCCGAGAGTGTATGGAAAATTAACGAAAAAGCAAAGCTTTCTAAATTTGTCAAATTTATTTATCTTTTTTAAAAGATAAATAATAAGGTAGAGCTCTCTTGTAAAAAAATCATACGATCTGGTTAATGCTAATCTAATCAAAATGGGATATCGCTTGTCTCTCTTTTTAGATTCATACCCCTTAGAATCCCCCTCAATAATACCGACTGGATCAAGAAAAAGTTGATTTCAACACAAAAAGTCATATATTCATTGGGCGTAAACATATAACCTCGGAGAAAAAA
>JAVHRK010000159.1:5549-9352 GCA_036171615.1 Bacteriovoracaceae bacterium | reverse complement strand
CGTAATTGAAGTAACAGACCTTGTTTTTGCTGTTGATTCGATTCCTGCTGTTTTTTCAGTTACCCATGATGCATTTGTGGCCTTTGCTTCAAATATTTTTGCAATATTAGGCCTAAGAGCTCTGTATTTTGTCCTTGCAGATTGGGTGGGTAAGCTTCGCTACTTGAAGCCTGGTCTTGCTGCAATATTAGGGTTTATAGGAACAAAGATGCTTATTGTTAATTATGTAAAAATTCCTAGCTCGGTTTCTTTATTAGTTATTTTTTCGATTCTTATTACTGCCGGACTAAGCTCTTGGTATGTCTCTAGAATTGATGAGAAAAAAAGACTCAAGGAAGATTTAATTAAATGATTTCAGAAAAGTACCATCGTGTAATTAAAAGAAGTATCATGAAGCTACGTCGTTTTTCTAATAGCTTTTGGTTTCCTCCGTTATTGATGGTCTTCGCTGTTCTTGACGTCTTAGTGGTTATTATTCCGACTGAAGGTATTTTAATCTCAAGTTCAATGCTAAAAAAAGGACGGTGGCCAACTTTCGCATTAAGTGTTGCTATTGGTTCAGCAATTGGGTCTCTTCTGCTTATTAATTTAATTGACCACTATGGATTGCAAAAAATATTAGAATTCTACCCAGGAATCGATCAATCTAATGTATGGAAATTGACTTTGAATTTTTTTAATAAATATGGACTTTTAGTTGTTTTCTTAGTGGGTATTACTCCGCTTTCTCAACAACCGATACTTGCTATTGCTGCCCTGTCGAATATCTCATTTTTACCTCTGACACTTGCTATTTTAGCGAGTCGATTAATTAAATTTGGTATCATGGCCTATATCGCCTCCCATTCCCCACGTCTATTGAACAAATTTTGGGGAGTGAAAAGTGAGATTAAGGATGCAGGGATAAAAATTGTTTAATATTAAAATATTCAATTTTGATTCTCAATAAAATCATTAAATTCCTCAAGGCTTTTAAGATGTATATTGGTGTGAAATATTTTTTGTTTTGGGGAAAAACCCAAGGCGGAGCCAATAATTATTTTACAGTTTGACTCAATTTTAGAATCCAATTTATAAATATATTTTTCAATATAATTTTGTCCAAAACTTCCAACAATGCTTGTTGCGCCGACAACCACAAAATCCGGCTCAATAGAGTTGATAGCATCTGCAAGAGAGTCAGCAGGCATATGCGCCCCTAAATAGATTAAACTAAACCCCGCCTCCAGGGCCAGTAATGCAGAGATAAGAATTCCAAATTCATGATAGTCTCCTTCAATTCCACAGATAATCATCGTTTTGTTTTTATCTGTAGTTTTTATGGGACGTTGATATAAAAAATGACCAATATGAAACTTCACAATTGCTGATAATGCATGCTCATGGGTAATTGAAAATTCGCCTTTATCTACAGCTTGTCCAATATCGGACATTATAGGAATTATAATTTTAAATGCAAAATCTTTAGATGAAACCCTTTGTTTCAGTTTACCTAATTCTTTTGAAATTATATCCAGGTTATAATGCTTTAATGCAATTAAAATAATTGTAAGTGATTGAGAAACAAAAAAATCTAGTTGTTTGTTTTTTAAAATTCGTGTGAGTGGTTCTTTTTTGTTGGTATTTACAACTGTGATTTCTTGTAACTGTGCTTTTAGTTCCGAAATATTTTGTGAGCTAATTTTAGAAATAGAATAACCAGCCTGACATAGTTGATTAAGTAGAGTTAATTTTTCAACTTGAATTCGGGAATAATACCTATGACCCGTTATTTTTCTTTTGGGAATAATCGTTTTATACCGTTTTTCCCAAACCCTAATAGTGTAAATGCTAACACCTGAAAGTTTGGAGGCAGTTCTAATTGTAAACTCTATACTAATCCTAGACTCCCTATTACTTTTATGTAGTCGACTTATTGTCTAGGATTTTGTTTGTATTTTGCAAATTAAAATTTTGAATCAACCAATTTATCTATTTTAAAGCCTAAGTTTTTCGCTGCAAGTTTGTATTCCGCTAAAACATCGGGATCTATATTGGGCACACGTGACATGATCCACATGGATTTTCTATTTGTTGTCCCAACTAAAACAGTGTCATATCCTTCGCTTAATTTAATGATTACATATTCACCTTTTACTCTAAAAAGCTTGGTGAAGAAATTATTAAAAGTGACAAGTAATCGAGCATTTGTATTTGGGTCTGTTATAGTTGCTTGTCCTTCGATATCTGTAGTGCGGCCGTTTTTCTTGATACATGTATTTAAGACACTAATTGTATTTGAGTTTATAATCGAATACTCAGCTGTTTGTGCTAAGCATGATCTTGTGAAAAATTGAGGAAGTGAAGATACAGCATACCATTTACCAATATATCGTGCTACATCAACATCTTGGGCAGTAGGTAGTGTCTCAGATGCAAAACTAATGGCCGAAGATAAAATCATCAATGCAAAGAATATTTTTTTCATAGGAACTCCTTTTTCTTATTTTATATACTAAATCGAGATCTTTACACACTAGACAAAGGTTAGACAAAACATAAATTAAATTTAGAGCTAGTTTTTAATACATAACATTACAAATATGATTAAAAATATACTTTAGGTTGTTACCATACATACCCGACAGAAATAGTCTTCTTGTCTACTGATAGAAATTTAGCAAATTCACGCTTCATATTGCATAAAATAAATAAAAGCTTAAGATTATCTTATATATAGTTTTAAAATAGGATTCTAAAAGATGAAAACATTTAGTCTAAAAAATAAATTAATTGTACTTACGGCCGTATTGATGTTTTTTAACATTGCAATTGGACTTATTGGTATTTATTCCTCTCAAAAGGTTGCCAATGATTATAGTGAAATCGAAACAATGAACCTACCGGATACAACAGCTATATTGCAGGCATTGGCACATTTTCGTTCAGCAAGGATTTATATTGAAAAACTTGGATATCCAAATTTATCCGAAAATTTGATTAAAGATATGCGTTCGAGAATCCCAAAAGAATGGGAGAAATTTGATATAGAAATAAAAAACTATTTAGGAATAAAGCCCTTAGAAGCAGATGAAGCCGCACTTGTTAAACCTCTTTTAGAGGATATAGAAGTTTTAAAAAAAACATTTTCAAGAATATTAGAGTTACAAGAAAAAAGTAATGGGAAAGAAGGTCAATCGTTAGATGAATTTAGAAAAATAGTAAATGAAGATTTAATAAAACAAGGAGCAGATTTTAGGAATGCCGTCAATGGACTAATGGATTATCAAAAAGCACAAGCTACAAAGAATGCAGATATTGCTCATGCCACAATAGATTCTGCTAAAAAATATATATCACTTGCTTTATTTGCTGCAATAATTTTTGGTTTAAGTTTATTTCTTATAATATTAAAAAATATTTTAAAAGATCAAGTAGTGACTGAAACTGCGTTATTTGAAGCTACAAAAAAATCTAATATGGTTGAAATGTCGCCAATAAATATCATGACGGCAACACCTGATGGCATGCTTAATTATATGAATGATATTTCAAAAGTTACTCTACGAACATTACAAAAATATCTTCCTGAAAAGGTGGATAATCTCTTAGGGCAAAGTATTGATATGTTTCACAAGAATCCACAGGTAATTAGGAAAATTATTAAAGACCCTCGAAATTTACCGCATACGGTAGTGATTACTATAGGACCAGAAAAATTAGAGCTTATAGTTTCAGCAATTTATGATATTGAAAAAAATTATTTGGGGCCAATGGTTAGCTGGTCATTAATAACAGACAGAATAAATTTAATTAACGATCTT
>JAVHRK010000159.1:0-5449 GCA_036171615.1 Bacteriovoracaceae bacterium | reverse complement strand
TCTTTAGAAATAGGAAATGTTATAAAAGTTATTTCAAGTATTGCTCAACAAACGAATCTACTTGCTTTAAACGCTACGATTGAAGCTGCTCGTGCTGGAGAAGCAGGAAAAGGATTTGCAGTTGTTGCAAATGAAGTAAAAGAGCTCGCCAATCAAACAGCTCAGGCCACTGGTGATATAACTAAGAAGATTGAAGCGATTCAAAATGATTCTAAAAATGCAGTAAATGCAATTGCGAACATAACAGTAGCGATAGAAAAAGTTAGTGGTTTTACTACTAATATCGCATCGGCGGTTGAAGAACAATCTGCAACCACAAACGAAGTTACTCGAATCGTTTCTGAATCAACAGAAGGCGTTCAGCAAATTAGTGAAAATATTGGTCAGGTTTCTCTGGCAGCTGCCAATACAGGCAAGGACGCTTCAAGTGTACTTGAGGCATCAAAGAAAATTGAACTCATTGCAGCTACATTAGAACAATATGTAAATAAATTAAAAAGTGGTGGGGCAATGGATTTTGAAGTTTCCATCAAGGCCCATAAAGATTGGAAGGTAAAGCTTAAAAATTATTTAAAAAAACCAGACGGATCTCTAAAATCTGCTGAAGTTTGTCTCGATAATAAATGTCAGCTCGGGCAATGGATATATGGCGGCGGAGTACGATGGGATTCCTTGACTGAATATGCAACCTTAAAATCCGAACATGCTAAATTTCATAAATGTGCGGCTGATATTATTATAAAAGCAGATTCTAAGCAAAAAATGAATGAAGAAGAAATGCTTGGCGACAATAGTGACTTTGGTAAAATTTCTACCAATGTCATTGACGCTATTTTAAAAATAAAATCTAAGGTGTGATAATTTTTATTCTGAATCAATCACTTTTAGTTGAATAGCACATAATCCTTTAGGACCTTCGCTGATTTTAAATTCAACTCGGTCATTTTGATTAGCAATAGCTCCAGACAAAGTGGATTGGTGGAAGAATAAATCATCCATATCCTCATCTGGTTGTATGAAGCCGAAGCCTTTATCGCTATCAAAGAATTTAACTGTTCCATAAAAAAGTTGTTTTTGTTCTATCTTTTCAAGACGAATTGTTTGCTTGATTTGTTCTTCATCCCAAATTAACTCATGAATTGTAATAACTTTTTCGCCTTTGTGAATTCTTTCAAGTTGGGCAATGACTGCGGCTTCACTTTGATTATCGACAAGCATGCTTTTACGATTTCTATTTTTTGTTTTGCTCATGTCATACTTTACTAATTTAACTCTAATCTTATTCATTCTTGATCCTTTTCGTTTTTAACGATTATTATTTACGATAGTTTATTTGGTAGAGATATAATCCATTGGGAGGGGCCACTTTCCATAATTGTTTTTCCTGTTTGGTCGTTTCTAATAGTTCTATAAAATAACTAGTGGATATTTTACCACTTCCAACCATCCAAAGTGCGCTTACAATATGTCTTATCATTTGCTTTAAAAATCCATTTGCTTCGATTCTTAATTGGTAACAATTATCAATCTCTTGTGGGACATTATATAACTTTTTTTTAGAAAAAATCTTATTTGGATTAATAACTGATAATTCACATCGTAAAATATGCCTAGTAGTATTTTTAACATTACTTCCTTTGGAATAAAAATTACAAAAATCATGAAGTCCTAATAGAGCTTGAGAACAGATTTGCATTGAGGCAAAATCTAAATGATTTGAAATATTGGCAATATACTTTTGATCTTCTTTTTTTACTATTGCTTTATTTGTAAAAAGATATCTATATTCTTTGGAAGTTGCTTCAGCTGCCGGTTTAAATAATCCATTACATATTACAATATCTCTACATTGAATTTGAGGTGGGAGTAAGTGATTAAAATTTTCAATGAAGGAAACTAAGTCGATTGAAAGTTCAGAGCAAATTTTTACAACTTGTTCAACAGCATGAACGCCTTTATCAGTTCTGGAAGCGGACATCGTTGATAATTTTCCTGAGACTAATGTATTTAAAGCACTGTTAATTTCACTTTGAATTGTTTTAAGACCATTTTGCCACTGAAAACCGGCATAATTTGTACCATCATATTCTATTGTTATTTTGTAGTAATACATATTTAAAAACCTCAATACCACAAAATGTGGTATTGAGGAAATTTTATCTTAATTACTGACAGTTTTGAACTTGAATTCCATAAACACAACTAGGCAAAGTTATATTTAACGTATTTTCCAAAGAGTTAAACTGAATAGCCGGCAAAATTTCCCTAGGAAAAAATATCATCAGTTTTAAGTGTCCATGTTTATCTTGGAACATAAAATTGTCTTCACGTCGGGCCATAAAGCCAGTATGAGGTACAATCTTTGATGAATTTATAATTCCGATTGTTTTCCTCGGGTACTTGATGTTATTTATTCAACTTCTCTATTTGCAACATTTATTTAGAATAAATGGAAAAAGATACCTAAAAATAAAATATCAGCTAAAATATTAATAACAGAAAAAAAATAGCCGTAATGATTTTATATAAATTTGATACCGCAAAAGACAAAGGAGTCTACTCATGAATTTGGTTGAAGTATTTAAGCAAGGTGGCTTTATTATGTACCCGCTATTGATTTTTTCAGTAGTGCTTTGGACAGTTGCAATTCAAAAAATTTGGTTTCTTATTAACTTTAAAAAACAAGCTAAGTTTTTTTATGATGAAGGAATGAGAATAATTCAGTCAAAGCGATTTAATGAAATGGAATGGTTATATAAAAACTGTCCAGAAATAATTGCAAAACCACATTCAGCAATATTTGAAGAATCTATGTCAAAAGAAGAATGGGAATCAAGAATGCAAAGACGCTTGATTGAAACAACGCAAGGATTAAAAAAGAATCTTTGGATTTTAGGAACAATCGGATCATCAGCTCCATTCGTTGGTCTCTTCGGAACTGTTTGGGGGATCATGGGATCATTCAAAGCAATTGGAGTAGCTGGTAAATCTGGTTTTGCAGTTGTTGCAGGAACAATTTCAGAGGCGCTAGTCGCAACTGCTGCTGGTATCTTAGTCGCTGTTTTTGCAGTTATGTTTTATAACTATTTACAAGTGAAAGTGACAGAAGTGTTAACTGAATTTAAAAATGGTTTAGGCGATATGACTGAACAATATAACGCAGCTTCAAAGAAATAATTTTTAAGAGGAGTGCCTTATGGCAATGAATATGAATCAAGGTTCTGATGATGGTGAACAAATCGTCGCAGAAATAAATATGACTCCGTTGATAGATATCATGCTCGTACTGCTGATTATTTTCATGGTGACATCTACTGCTGCGCTGGAGTCTGGTCTCGATATAGAGCTTCCAAAAACTCAAATCACTAATGAGAAAAAGCAGGATGAAATTTTAATGATTACTTTGGATAAAGACGGAAAAGTTTCAATTCAAGGAAAAATTATTGCAGAACAAGACTTACAAATGAAAATTGCAAATACATTAAAAGAATTAAAGACTGAATCAGTAATACTAGAAGGTGACACAAGGGCCTTCTTGGGAAAAGCAGTCGAATTAATGGATATGGCAAAAGGGGCAGGAGCGAAAAATTTCTCAATCGCTGCTGAAGAAAAACCTAATACTGTAAAATAGGTAATAATTATGGGTTTGCAATATAAAGAATCAACGTATTCACATGGTGAAAGTAAGATGGAAATTGAAGCACGACGTTTTAATACGCGTGCTCTCATTGGTAGTATTATTATTCATCTTTTTTTCTTTTTACTAAGATTACCTCACTTAGAGTTAACTCATAAATTAAAAGATGATCCAAAATTGATTCCAATTACGATGAAAATGATTACCGCACCTGTAAAAAGAAATGCAATCATTCAAAATAAACTTAAGGCCGCTGAGTCTGAAGTTGTGAAGCCTGCTCCGGTTATTGCTAAAAAAGTAAAAAATGGAACTGAACGAGTTGAAAAGAAAGCTGATCGAGTTGGTGATCGACTTCAAAATAAAGTACAAGACGTTCAAAAAGGAGATCCAAGATCTCAAAAGAAAACTGCTTATAAACCTGGCACTGAATTACGAAAACTTCCTAAAACTGACATAGGTACAGGATCTGCTAAGGGCAAAGTTCAATCTACTGATGGTAATACTGGTGGTTCTGGAGACACTTATAAAGGTGCGGACATGACCAACCTTACTGACTCTTTAATGAAAAAAGGACAAGGTTTAAAACGCCTCAAAACTAATCGTAATGCAATTGATGACGGTGGCGCAGGTGGTGGAACTGGCGGTGGAATGGGCAATGGAACAGGTGGTGGTAACGGCGATGGGCACTTTACCGGATCAACTACAGGGACAACAGATCTAGCAAAAGTTGCAACCAACGTAGGTAGCCTTACAGGTTCTGCAAAGGGAAAAATTGATTCATCTAAAGGATTTGACGGATTAGCTGAAAAAGGTTCAGTAATGGTTGCCGGAGTTCCAGTAGAAAAGATTTCTGTCTCTACAATTGATCCTGATGCTATCAGAAGATTACTTCGAGAACAGATACCACAATTTCGATTCTGCTATCAACGGGAATTAGATGCTACTCAAAATGAAAATCTTCAAGGCCGAATGCTTTTTAGATTTGTAATTGGTGGTACTGGAAGAGTCACTCGATCAGATGTTATTTCTCAGGAAATTTCTTCAGATAAAGTTCGCGGTTGTATAAAAAATGTTTTAGAGGGGATTCAGTTTCCAGCACCAGCAGGTGGTAAAACAGTTGAAGTTTCTCAACCTATGAATCTTTATCCGAAAAGGATTTAATACTTACTTTTTATTTCGAATAAAATTAAATTCCCGCTCAGTCACTGGATTTATTGAAAGCCGACTTCCTTTTTGAGCAACCATCATCGATTCTAGTTCGATAGTATTTTTTATTTCAGACAGTGTAAAAATAGTATTAAATTTTTCAACAAATTCTACTTCCACCATATGCCAGCGAGGATTTTCCAGCGTTGATTTTGGGTCATAGTAATCAGTTGTAAAGTCAAACTGAGTAGGGTCGGGATAACTTTCTTTGGAAACCCTTGCTATGCCTGCCACTCCAGGAATATCACAACTCGAATGATAAAATAAAATCAGATCACCCTTTTTCATTTGATCACGCATGAAGTTTCTTGCCTGATAATTGCGTACACCATCCCAGCCAGATTTTTTTTTCTTTTTTAAATGATCAATAGAAAAAGTTTCTGGTTCTGATTTCATTAACCAATAATTCATAGTCGAATCTCACAGAACTTTTTACCGACATTCAAAAGACGCAGTTCTTCTTTTGTGTATTCTAAGTAAGGAACGAAGTTTCCATATTTAGAAATAAAAAAACTGTCATCACCAAATTTATATGAATAGAATTCAGTTTCACCTGGATGATTACTATCTATTACTTCTAAATCATATCCGGCCGGCATCGGTTTA
>JAVHRK010000158.1:0-32608 GCA_036171615.1 Bacteriovoracaceae bacterium | reverse complement strand
TGATTCGCTACCTTACGGCAGCAAACTTTTTAACTCTATTTAATTTTTAAAGAACGAAATATTTAATGAACCCGGATCTTAGCGATTCATAAATGAAACGTCAACCCTTGTTTTCTTTTTATTTTAAAGGAAATCCTGCTTTCGTTGTTCCACTTATAAGTACAGCTTCTGCGAGCTTTAAAAACTCTGAATTCAGGGTGGCATTTTCATCGGCTAAAGTAGCTCTGAGGGTTACATATTTATTCATTTCATCCTCAAAAATATCCAATATTTCTAAAGATTGCAGCTCTTTAGGCTTTACTTTTTTTAAAGAAGCAAGAACCTCTGATGTTTGTTTCTCCTTACTTGCCACAATAGTCCAATCAAATGTTGATTGAGGAAATTTGTTTAATGGCCGGTATTTAGTTTTATCTTTTGCTGTATAATTTTCAAAAATTGATAAATCAAAAATACAAAATGTTAAATGACCTTTTATTTTTAAATTTCTAAGTACCAATGGATGAATAGAAAATAAAGCTCCTGCATTTTTACCCATTACTTTAATATTGCTAAATTCATATGGATGATTTCCAATCCATTCTTCTGGAACGTACTGGTTAGCAAATTTAGAATTTCGCTCGGTAAATTCAAAAGATAAATTTAGGCTTGATAATAGATTGGTCATTACATTGGTCATTTCAATATATGGATTTTTTTCTTTATCAAAGAAGACAGCTCCTAATTGCATATTTTCTTGAGAAAAAAGTTTGTTATCATTGGTATATGCGCGACCAATTTCAAAAAATCTAAAGCGTTCAAAGTTTTTTATATTCAGCTCTGCAACCTCCAGTAAACTTGGAATGAGACTAGGTCTCATTAAGTCATGTTCTTGAGAGAGAGAATTAATTAATTTTAACGAAGTTAACGTTGGCCACGAAACTTTTTTTAATAAAGATTCTCCAATTAATGGATATGACATAACTTCAAATGATTTCCCCTGCATAACCATGAAGTCACGAACACGTCTTTGAACTTTTTGCATTTCAGTTAATTTAACGGGGCTAATGCCCTCTAACGGCGAAACAGGTTCTATATTATCATAACCAACAATACGGCCAACTTCTTCAATCAAATCTGCTTCTTGTTGAATATCTTTTGTTGATCGATAGCTAGGAACCGTGACAATTAAATCTTCTCCTACTTGTTCAAGTTTAAAATCCAAAGAAAGAAAAATTTTAGTCAATCGTTCATCAGTTAAATTACATCCTAAAACTGTTTTAATTTTTTTGATTGAAGTCTTTATTTTCAGATTATTATTTAAGGTTAACTCATCTCCTGCATATTCTATTTTCCCTACAACGACAGCATTCGGTGATAGTTCCTGAATGAGTTCAAGTGTTCGAAACAAAGTGCGCTCACAAAGTTGACTATCTAGTGTTTTTTCAAAACGTTGTGAAGAGTCCGTTCTTAGGCCCAAGCGAGTTGAAGTACGTCGAACCATTGCCGCTTTCCAGTTTGCAACTTCAATAAAAATATTTTTTGTGTTTTGAGAAACACCGCTTTTGGCTCCTCCCATAATTCCTGCTAATACTAAGACTCCTTTTTCATCAGAGATAACTGTATCGCCATCAACTAGTTTACGATCTACTTCGTCGAGAGTTTTAAATAAAGTGTCTCCTTTTAGTTGTCTAATAATAACGTTGGAACCAGAGATCAAATCTCTATCAAAAATATGTAAAGGCAAACCGAGTTCCAACATTACATAATTTGAAATATCAACAATATTATTTATGCTTCTGAGTCCACATGCTTTCAGACGGGCCTTAAGCCATTCTGGCGATTCAGCAACAGTAATATTGGCCAACGATAACCCATAGTATGCTATTCCTGCACTCTTGCCTTCCATGACAGGAATAATAGGAGAAATTTCTTTGCTAAATTTATTCGAGAGATTAGTTTTCCAGTCATTTGTAAATCGATTAAGAAGTGGTTTTTCAAATATCGCTGAAAACTCACGGGCCATTCCAAAATGTCCCCATAAATCAGGTCTGTGAGTTAGTGATTTATTATCAATATCTAATATTGTATCTTTTTTGATTTTAAAGAATGTAAGCATGTTCATGCCTAAAGGCGCATCAAGTGGTAGCTCGAGGAGACCAGAGGATTCATTTGCAAATCCCAACTCTTCTTCCGAACAAAGCATACCTTCAGACAAAATTCCTCTAATTTTTTTAGCCTCTAATAAAAGGCCACTTGGTAATTTAACCCCCAAAGGAGCATAGGGTATTTTTATTCCTACTTTTACATTATTGGCACCACAAACGACTTGTTTAGTTTCTGAATCAGAAATTTTAAAAGTTACAAGATTTAATTTGTCGGCCTCAGGGTGTTTTTCAAAAGAAATAATTTGTGCAATAAGAATTTTTTCTAAATGTTCACCTACTGTTATTACGTCTTCTACCTCAGCAGTTGCAAGAGTAAATCGAGATGCAAGTTCTTTAGAAGATAAGTTTGGAACTTCAACAAAATCACGAATCCAATCGATAGAAATAAGCATATATTTTCCTAATTAATAAAGTTTAAATTGAAAGTTAAAGCGAAGATCACCACTTTGCAAATGACGAATATCCTCAATTGCATATTTCATCATAACAAGACGGTCGAGGCCTAAGCCAAATGCAAAACCGTTAAATTCATCGGCATCAATACCACCGGCCTTCAACACATTCGGATGTACCATTCCACATGGAAGTAACTCTACCCATCCTACTTGTTTACAAACTGAACACCCTTTTCCTTCACAAATGAGACAACGGATATCTAATTCAAAGCCTGGTTCAACAAAAGGAAAAAATCCAGGGCGCAAACGTACTTCCACATCTCGTTTGAAAATTTCTCTAAGAATAGTTTTCATAAAGTAAATTAAATTTGCTACAGAAATATCTTTACCAACCATCATACCTTCTAGCTGAGTAAATACCATTTCATGAGAGGCATCTGTCCGTTCGCATCGAAACACAATCCCTGGAGCAATAAATCTGAAAGGAGGCTTTCGAGAAAGCATGCCCCTAACCTGAATAGTACTTGTATGAGTTCGTAATAAATATTTTTTGCCATCTTGCTCTTTGTGAGGATCATGAAACCAAAATGTATCTTGCATGTCGCGAGCGGGATGATCAGCAGGTATATTTAATGCCTCAAAGTTATGAAACTCATCTTCAATATGAGGACCATCTAAAATATCAAATCCCATTGAGAGAAAAATATCTTCGATTTCTTGTTGAATAAGTGTACGAGGATGATATCCACCATGTTTAATCGTCTTAACTTGAACCTGATCAGTCAAACTCGTATCAATTCTATCTTCAGCAAGCTTTATATTAATTTCTGTTATTTCAATTTTTGAAATTTTAAGAGTAGATTGTTCTTGAATAAAATCTTTTAGCTCATTTGCTTTAGGCCCAAAAGATTTTCTCTCATCAGGGTTCATATCTTTTAATGACTTTAAAAGTTCTGAAACAATCCCAGATTTTCCCAAATAATCACTTTTTAAATTAAGCACCTCTGCTTCTTTATTTAGTAAATTGAGTTTATTAATAAAATCTGTCTTAATTTTCTCTAGATCAATCTGCATGAATTTCCCTTCGAAGTATTTGATTTTTTGAAGGGCAAATTTTTTCATGACACCGTAGGTTTGGCAAGAGTAGAGGCAAAAAAAAAGCGAACCTCTATGGATTCGCTTTTTAATTAAAAAAATAATAATACTAATTTGTGTATAAATTTAAAATAAGGTTACAAGAACCTTTTTTGTGGTCACATACTAGGCCCTCCCGAGGTGCTTTGTACGTCAATAATAAATGTCAGAATTAAAAAAAGTAACCCATTGAGTTCGAGCTACGTTATGGATCCAAAAATTCCTCCCAAAGACCTACACACTCTTTCAACCTGTTTATACAAGTCGACCCGTTAATGTCTAACAAAGAGAGCAGTCTTTTCCGTTTCGGCAACCTATGAACCCATATGCAATCAAGCACACTTAGGGCCAAAAGCTTTGCTCCAGAACGCTTTCGCAATCCTGTCACCTTTTCGACGGGTTTTCATCCCACCAACACTACGTCGGAAGAACTGAATAGATAATAGCGCATCGCATTGCAATTGTCAAGTATTTATTGATAATATTTTTTCGTAGAACTTGGTTAGCTCTATAAGATTGACTGTGGCGGTTCCTTTTTTTGCAACAACTACTCCTGAAGCAAAGTTACCAATCCATGCGGCTTCTTCAAGAGTAGCTCCAGCAAGTAAGGCAGAAGTTAAAACACTAATAGCTGTATCACCAGCTCCTGATACATCAAAAACTTCACTGGCAACAGTTGGAATAATTTTTACTCTACCGTCCCCATGGCAATCAAGTAGTGCCATACCTTCAGCACCTAAAGTAATGACCAACATTTTTAGGTCTAATTTATCTGCTAGAATATTGGCCATCTTTCCGATGTCAGTTTCTTTATATCCTAAATTGCTAACCATTATTTTAGACTCTTGCAAGTTAGGCTTTAATAAGGTTGCTCCTTTATAGAATAAAGGTGGTGTAGATCTTCCAGGATCAATTGCTACTATTTTATTTTCACTTGAAAAATTTTTTATTAAAGTGGCTATCAAGTTTTGAGTTAACATTCCCTTTGAATAATCTTCTAAGATTAGGGCCATGTGGGAATTAGAAAATTCAGTAACGCGTTTTAAGATTTTTTGTTGAGTGACTTCATTGATTTCATCTGAAGATTCATAATCTATCCGACATATTTGTTGGGTATTGGTGATGACTCTTTCTTTAAAAGTAGTTTGGCGATTATCAGATCTGACAATTCCCCAAGTATTAAGTTTTTCTTCTTCTAATAGAGTTTCAAAAACATTGGCATTATTATCATTACCAACAACTCCACAAAGAGTGGATGATACTCCGAGTGTAATTAAATTATGTGAAATATTTGCTGCTAATCCTAGCTTTAACCATTCTTTACTTACTTCTAAAACTGGTACTGGTGCTTCTGGTGAAATCCTTCTAACTTCCCCGTAAGTATATTTATCTATTCCCACATCACCAACCACAACGATAGGTTGTAATGTTGCAAATTGAGATGTTATTTCTAAGAATCGATTTTTTGTAATCATATTTTTCATTTAAAAATCCATGATTGAAATGGCCTGGTTAATAACATCTTCAACTTCAATTTTCCCCATACATTCGAAGTAGGGACAAGCCTTTAAAGCACAAGTGTGAATTTCGCCGCAAATAATATCTGGTACTAAAACTTTAATTTTATCTTTATTTTTGGTAAGCGGTCCCCATCGAAGGGCCGACTGAACTTTGATAGGTGAATAAAGAGTAACGATAGGCACCCCTAGAGCGGCGGCTATATGAGTTGTCCCAGTACTTGGGCCAATAAACAAAACTGCTTTTTGCAAAATTCCCATATAATTTCTAAGACCATTTTTTTGTCCATTAAAATAATATGCTCTATTTGATAAAAATTTATTTTCCTTTCGAGATAATATTTCTCTAACACCTTGTAAAAATATATCATCAGATGGTGTATGAGAAATAATATATAGAAATTTGTCAGGAAATTTCTGCTCTAATTTTATGATCAAGCGGCCATAATTTTTTGACGTCCAATTAAGTGTATGGCCAGTCATTCCTGGGTGAATAAAAATCATTTTACGATCTGTTTCAAATCCCTCTTTAATAAGCTCTTTTTTAAATTGATGAAATGCTTCGAATGCCTCATCCTGATTGAGATTAATTTCTGGTAAGTATTTTTCAAAGTCAGAGAAATGGTATGTGATCCCCATGGGGGTAAGTAAGTTCAGGTTAAATTCCAATTCATGCATTGTCACCATTGATCGTTTTTGGCGCACACCTTTATTGAGAAATAAATAAGTATGCCAACGTGAACGCAGTCCTCCCCTAAAAGGAACTCGAGAAAGCCAAGCGATAAAATTAGGTAGGTATCCCCCACCTACATAAAAATAATAATTGGGTTGTACTTGAGTAAAAATTCTAAAAATTTCTCTTATTTTAATATAGAATCGAGCATTTCGATGATAAATTTTAAAATCATCAACGTAAGGATGAAGTTTAAAAATATCTGCACATTTAGGAGATACGAGGAAAGTGATATGAGCATCGGGAAATTTTTCTTTAATCATTTTTGCCATTGAAGTGGTAAGGATGGAATCCCCAATAGCGTCTGTTCTGTTTATTAATACTCTCATAATTTAATATTTAAATGAGCGGCCCTAAATTTTACTTCATTCACTAAAATATTTACAACAGCTGACAATGAAAGATTTGTTGTATCAACTCCAATTGCATCATCTGCTTTTTTTAGAGGAGCAACTGCTCTATTTGTATCCAATTCATCACGTTTTTTGACATCCTCAATCACTGTTTCTAGAGTATGACTATTATCTCCATTTTCCTTTAATTGCTCTAAACGTCTTTTCGCGCGTACTTCAGCTGAGGCAGTTATAAAAAATTTACAAAAAGACTGAGGAAATACAATTGTGCCTATATCTCTTCCTTCCATTACACAAATCTGATTCTGAGCAAGTTGTCTCTGGAAATTAAGCAAATAATTTCGAACAGACGGTAATTGTGAAATGATTGATGCTTGATGCGAAATGTGGTGTTCTCTAATCTTTTCAGAAAGCTCTTGATCATTAATTTTAATACTTAATGATTCGTTAATTTTATATTCTAATTTTAGAGTAGAAAGAAAATTTGCTAATTCTGTCCCCTCTGTAAAAGGTATTTTCGCTTCGAAAACGGCATAAGCAATTGCTCGAAACATAGCGCCAGTATCGATATATAAGACATTAAGGTCGTTAGCTAAAGTTCGAGCAATTGTAGATTTGCCTGATCCTGATGGACCATCGATTGCTATTACTTGTTCAAATTTTTGATAAGTGGAAGACATGAAGATACATCCAAAAATAAATACTAAAATGTAAGTTTAAAGAAAAATCTTACTCTGTACAGGATAATCAGTAAAATAATTATCACGGTAAGGGATATCTGCGAGATTCTCAGAAGTACTTCTAGGAATGTCCTTCAATTGTAATAATAAATTATTTTCAATCAACTTGTAACATTCTTGTACTTTTACTAAGTATGAAAAATTAGTTAAATCTTTTTTATTTTTAATATATTTTTTTAATTTATTGGGACCTATATTGTAAGCAAGTGTTGCAAATTCGTAATTCTGCCTAAAATTTTGATATAATTTCTTTAAATAAAATATTCCAATATCCACATTATTATTTGAGAAACTACTAAGAGAGTTGGGTTTACCCATTAATTTTAATAAATGCTCCGCTGTTTCTGGTTGAATTTGCATCAGACCCTGTGCATTTTTATCACTTACAACATTTAATTCAAAGCCACTTTCTACCATCATAACAGAAATAATCCAGAGCGGATCAATCTGGTAATCAACAGATAAGGCAAGCGTGTCTTTAATAAATTCTTTAAAATTATTCTGAGCTTGCAATGGCAGTGATTCGAGAATAATTTTTTCAAATTCATCTTTAGATAATAACTCAATGGTTGATAAATTTAACTGCGGATCGAAAGCTTTTTTTACGGAACTGTAAGAATAATAATCAACATCAACCAATGGTTGTGGTCCATATGAAATTTTGCCAGATGTTTCTAGACCTAATATTTGATGATCTGTGATAACGACAGTCACAAGCCAAAATATTCCTAAAATAATGGACAGCGCAAAGCTGTATACTAGTTTTAATTTCATTAATGTTTAATTATCCTTTTATAAAGACTCAAGTCTAGGCTTAAGTGGTCATCATAAAATAATTTCATAGCAAAATCGCTATAAGCTACTATAATGTCATAAACTTTTAAACATTTAGGATGAGGCAGAAGTGAATAAACAACTAACATTCAATAAATTAAAAAATGAAAAATCACTTTATTTAAAACAACATCAAGACAACCCTATTCACTGGTGGGCCTACGGACCAGATGCTATTCAAAAAGCAAGAGACTTGAATCGACCAATTTTTCTTTCAATTGGATATTCCTCATGTCACTGGTGTCATGTAATGTCTCATGAATCATTTTCAGATAAAGAAGTAGCCGATTATATCAATGAAAATTATATTTGCATCAAAGTTGACCGTGAAGAATACCCAGACCTAGATAATTACTATCAAAAAGCAGCACAACTTTTTTCGAATCAAGGTGGATGGCCACTCTCTGCATTTTTATTGCCTGATATGAAACCCTTTTTTGTTGGAACATATTATCCTCTGGTTGGACAAAAAAATGGAGCACCAAGTTTTTTAGAACTTATAAAAGAATTAAAAAGAGCTTTTAGTGATGAATATAATCAAGTCGAGGCCAATGCCATTCAAGTTGAAACGGCACTTGAAAAAGATATTCCACTTACTGATCCAGTGCAATTTGAAGGTCATTTTCCTGCTCCAAACGGGATCATGGAGGCAATTAAAGACTATCGTGATTTAGACTGGGGTGGTTACAGCAGAGCACCCAAATTTCCACAATTCACTTTTTATGAATGGGCGCTTGAACAAATGTTAGAAGGTATGATTCCAAAAGAGCATGGAGAATTTATTATTTCAACACTTGAAAAAATGCTTATGGGTGGTATCAATGACCACGCTAGAGGTGGAATCCATCGTTACTCTACTGATGCAAAATGGCTGGTCCCACATTTTGAGAAAATGCTTTATGATCAAGCAGGATTTCTGCGTGTATTAGTAAAGCTAAGTCTGGTTTACCCTTCTCCGTTGGTGTATGACACACTTATTAGCACTCTAGATTATCTAGATAATGAAATGCTCTCAAATGAAAATTACTTTTTTGCTTCTCAGGATGCAGATAGTGAAGGCGTGGAAGGTTTATATTTTACTTTCACGGAAGCTGAGTTTGAAGACATTCTAAATAAACATGACAATGAAGAAGAAGTTCTAAGTAAAAATAGAGAACAAATTAAAAAGTGGTTTCAAATCACAGCTAAGGGAAATTTTGAACATTCACTCAATATTATTTCACTCGATCCTATGTTGAAAGAAGAGTTTTATCAGCAAGATAATTGGGATATCGTCCGGAAAGTAAAGAAGGCCATATTAAGCGAACGAAAAGATAGAATGCCACCAGCAACTGACAATAAAGGAATTGCAAGCTGGAACTTTATGATGACCTCGGCCCTATGTGATGTCATTCAGTATAGCCAACTTGATATAACCAGAAGAATGGCTACTGAACTTCTTAACAAAACGACAGAACATATATTTAAAACTTTTTTAGTAAGCAATGAACATGGAATGAAATTACGTCACTCTACAACAATCGTAAGTTCTGTTCCTTTGCTAGAAGATTTCGTGATGTTTGCAGAAGCACAACTAAGGCTTTTTGAAATCACCGCCAATCCCGTTTTTAAACAAAATTTAAAAGACACATTAGAATTTATAACAAATGAATTTCTAGATGGTGACAAGATGCTTACAAGAGCAAAACTGGCCAAAGATTTTGAAAACTATCCCAATCAAGAATATAGTATGTTCGATACATCATTTAAATCCCCACTCTCTACCTATATTTCTCTTATGAGAAGAGCAGCTGTTCTCTATGCTGATAATCAATATTTTGAAAAAATTTCCTTATTAGTTGAAAAGACAACACAGACAATTTTAAAAATCAACCCTTTAAGTGCAGGTGAAGCACTAAGAGCACTTACCTATCCAGATCATGCGTATCGACTGATGACCGTGCCTCAATCCTGGTCTACCGAAGATAAGTTTTTAAAGTTTATTCCTTATTTTTTTAGCCGATTTATTATTGATTACTCAAATGAAAAAGAAGTATGGCAAATTTGCTCGAGTAAATCATGTGAATTGAAAGGACTTGGCTTAGATGATTTTCTAGAAATACTTACTCCAAAGAATATTTCTAGTGAGTGAAAAACCTCTAGCTGGAATTTCTATTATTGATTTTTCCTATAGATTGCCAGGGCCATTTTGTGGAAAAATATTATCAGACTTAGGTGCGACAGTTATCAAGATTGAAGACCATATTTATCAAGATCCATTTCTATCCCCGACATTCGCAAACTTTGATTCCAATTTTCTAACTTGGTATGAAAATCTCAATAATTCAAAAAATATTTTAAGATTTGATTTTAATTCAAAGGATGATCAGCAAGCAATTCTAGCTTTAGTTAAGAATGCAGATGCTCTTATAATGGGACTTCCATTTGAAACCAGAAAGAAGCTACAGCTGCAAGAATCAGACTTAAAATTTAATCGTCCTTTTGTAGTTGTTGAATTGCATGCTTCAAGGACGGAAAAAAAGTCAATGCATGATTTAAATGCTCTCGCTCTTTCCGGACTACTTTCGCTTTATATTGGTGATAATCATAAAAAAATAATTCCTCCTCCATTTCTTCCCCTGGCAGGAATTTCTTTTGGTCATAAGGCCGCAACGGATCTTCTTGCTGGACTTATTAGTGCTCAAAAAAATTCTAAATCTATTTTTTTAAAAACCTATCTAGATGAAGCTACAAAAGAGTTATTGGGGATTTTTTGGCCT
Source organism: Bacteriovoracaceae bacterium (assembly GCA_036171615.1). Classification (GTDB taxonomy): domain Bacteria; phylum Bdellovibrionota; class Bacteriovoracia; order Bacteriovoracales; family Bacteriovoracaceae; genus Bacteriovorax. Next base: position 21,999 of record JAVHRK010000158.1, on the reverse strand, counting down.
TCAAAAGAACGACAAGTTGAACGAACATCATTTCTACATAATGGTCAATATCCCTGTTATTCTATTTATCAGACTAAAGATCATCGTTACGTAGCGCTTGCTGCGGTTGAAGAAAAATTTTGGAATAAATTCTGTCAGATTTTTAAAATTACAACTGAACTTGACCGCTTCTATAATCAAGATCAACAGCTCTTTAATCTTGTCTCTGCCCACCTCTCATCTCTATCACTAAAGGAAATAGAAACACTGATTGCAGATGAAGACCTCTGCCTTTCGGCCATATTGTAACTAGATTTATAATATTGGTGTCATTTTGACCTTTACTCATCGCAAAATGTAAGAATTGACACCAAATTTGCGCAGAAACTCTGGCACGATTTGTGAAGTATAGCGAATAAGAATAACGATCATGGATAGATCGATAAACCAGGAGGTCATCATGAAAGGATTCATCACTATTGCATTATGTTTACTTAGTCTTGGAGCAAGTGCTTCAAATGTAAAACCTCACGAACTTTTTGGAATAAAAGTATCAACGGGAGAAGTTATCAGAAACTTAAATCTGATTGAAAGTGCTAAGGTATTAAAATCTCTTGAGGATGGCGAAAATATTGAAATTCGCGATCACGTTATTTACCCTGAACAAGTCAACAGACTAATTTTAGGTAATTTGACAAAAGGTCGATTTATTGAGAAAAGACCGAATCCTCAGGATTATAATTAAGTTTTTTGGTACTCCAAAACCAAAAATCCTCCGAAAGAATAGTATTGTTGTTGTGTGAAGGGCCCGAAGTTTTCGGGCCCTTTTATTTTGTAATAATAATCCTTAGCATGTCACAATCAACTTCAATTTTTTTTGTCTCAAAATAAAAATGCATATTAGGCAAAACTACAAAATAATTTATTTTAAAACCGGCATTCAGTATCAGTTGCTCAATATCGACAACCTCTCTAACTAATCGTTCTGGAAATAATACTTTTTTGCTAAAGGGTTGAACCATAATCTCAGCTGTAAAAATCCCATTCATTTTTAACAATTGATAAATATTTCCAAGAGCTATTTCTTGTTCTTCATTTGATTTTAAACAGTGAAAGCAATGTGAATCAAAAACTAAATCATAAGAATTATACTTTTGAGTATTAGTTTGAAGAATATCTCCACTAGAGTAACTAACTTTACTAGTGTTCAAGTTAGACGGCTTACACACCAAATCAAACGCATCGACATGCATTTTCTCTAGTTCAACTTCCTCAAATATTGAATAATCACCACAGCCAATATCCAATACATTAAAATTTTTTTTAGGTAAACGGTGGAAAATATCATTTTTAAAAAAGCTTAATAAGCTTGGAGAAAAATACTTTTGCACTATTCGAGCATTCCTACAAAGAAGAATCTGGAATCAGTAGCAAAAGTGACTGGAGAATTTCCCAACTCTCCCTCTGGAATCTGTCCATTAAAATAACTGAACCAATATTCATAATTTTTTTTAAACGAGAATGGAAAAAGTAAACTAGGAGTAGTTAAAAAATGATCCAAGAACTTCGCAACAAACTCAGAACAATACAGGAGTTCTCTTCCTTTATCGTCAAAATTATTCCAAAGATATTTCGAATCAAAGGGCAAACCTTTAAATTCATTTTCAAAAACTTCAAACATCTTTTTTTGAAGTTCTGGTTGATTATGTATATTGGATAATTCAAAAGGACGATAAACTGATGCCAAGGTACCAGGAGTTTTATTCTTCAAAAAATCTTTTAGCGAGGAAAGTCTAACTTGCGTAAGTGATTGCCCAACAAGAATATCTCCATCATTATTTTTTATAATGACTCCCGAATGAGAAAAAGCTGAATTTGTTTCGGATTCAATTACTCGACATTCATAACAGTTAAATGACATTAAGATGACATCTCCAGATTGCAACTCAAATGCATTTATGGAAATGGAGATTAAAGGAAGTAATAAAAAAAACAAAGGCTTCATAGAAGCCTTTGTAACATAAAAAGTTAAAATAAAAAAGGGCCTTCCATTCTAGAAGGCCCTGAAATAAGAATCAACCCAATAATTTTAAAGCCGATTGTCCTTGAGCATTAGCTTGAGCTAACACTGAAGTACCCGCATTTGTCAGAATGTTCATTTTAGCGTTTTTCGCTGATTCTGCAGCAAAGTCAGTATCTCTAATTCGAGAATTCGCAGCTGACAAGTTTTCAGATGATACTTGCAAGTTTGAAATTGTCGAAGTCAAACGATTTTGAACCGCTCCTAATTCTGCTCTTTGTCCTGAAACATTTTGAATGGCAGCATCAATAGAAGATAAACTTGTTTGAGATCCTTCTTTACTAGCAACAGATAATTCTGAAATTCCCAGACCATCCATTGTAGAATTTGTTCTGGCAGCATCGTATTTTATTCTATCTTCAAAATCGTTATTATTAATACCGACTTGAAAGTCATACTTATCACCAGATCCATTAAGTAATTTTTTTCCGTTAAATTCTGTTGAAAGAGAAATTCTTTCCATTTCTTGTTTCAAGTTTTGATATTCAAGATCAGTAAATTTTCTTTCAGAATCACCTACTGTGTCTGAAGCTGATTGTACTGCTAGTTCTCTTAATCTTACTAAGATGTTTGAAGTTTCGTTCAATCCGCCTTCTGCAGTTTGAATCATAGAGATACCATCGTTAGCATTTCGTTCTGCTTGGTTTACACCTCTAATTTGAGCGCGTAACTTTTCAGAAATTGCTAAACCTGCGGCATCGTCTGCTGCTTTTACAATTCTTGTACCTGATGATAATTTTCCGAGAGTTGATGCTTGATCAGCATTGTTGGCAGAAAGTGTTCTTTGAGCAGAAAGAGAAGAAACGTTCGTGTTGATACGTAAACCCATGAGATCCTCCTTGTATATTCACGTCCCCTCCTATGGACTAATCCCCTAACCTTGGTGGATCAACGAGCATACTGCTCAAATGATTTTTTGCTTTGTCACCATGACTCAGCTTGATTGAATATCCTTTCGGAACAATTTTTAAAAGCTTTACACTATTTAATTAATATTTTTATATTTTTTTTAACCAAGCTTTTCCGTACGGTAATATTTCACTCATATTAGTGATATAAAATGACGAGAAGACCAATGATGGAAAATGCAAAAGCACTTATAATAATTGAACCAATGTCACCGCCACTTCGTAAGCTTTATGAAGTTTTGTTAAGTATTTCTATTGAAGAAAATATTGATATAACAGTTATTACAAATTTAAATGAGGCAGCTCAATTATTTTCTATGGGTGGACAATTTTTAACATTAGTCTCCGATCCAAAAAACTGTGCAATATTCTTACAAGAAAACAGAGCAAGTAACTTAGCGAGACATTCTAAAACTTTGCTATTTACTCCCAAACCATTGCCAGTAAAATTTCTAGATAAGTTTATTAAACTGGGATTAACTGAAAATCTTCTAGATACAGCACAACCCAAAACGTTGTTATTCAAAGTTAAGTTACTACTCAAGTCACTTAAACCTAATACTTTGGTCGAAGAAAAAGCTGAAAAACAAGATCAAGTAATAAAAAGTATGCTTGATTTAAATATCAATAGTGCTGAGGAAAAACCATTAATACATACAGAAGAAGTTACGAGTACGAATACAGCGACCACAACTGATCCGAAAAAAAAGAAAATTGAAATTGAACTTGAAGGAGGACTAGATTATCTAACGAATCTAAACAAGAAGAAATCTCACAAAGAAGAATCTATAGATACCAATTGGTCTTCGCGAAAATCTAACTCGACAAGCATTTCTTTAGCGAGTGAAGAAGAAGATAAAAAGGGAAATGACAAGTACGATAAAAGTAATGAAGAGCTTGACGGTTATATGCGGAACAAGCAAGTTAAAAATATAAATATCGAATTTTCTGAAGATAGCGCTTCAAAAGACAATAAGAATAAACAGTCTGAGATTTCAGATGAAAATGATAAACATTCAAAAGAAAAAAAGAAATCAATAGAGCTTGAACTTCAAAGCACTAAAGAAAAGGCAAAAAACAAATCAGTTGAAACTGAGGAAAGTGAAAGAAGCGCCTCTAGAATAAAATCGCTTGCGGGAATTGAAATCGAACTAGAGAAAACTGCAAAACGAGCTGATAATGGAGTCACAAATGAAACAGACGAAGCTCCCCTAAAGTCGAAGAAATCGTCTTTTGAATTAGAGTTAGAATCACAGGCTAAAACAAGAAACAACGACCTTGAAGTCGATGAAAGCAATGGCAACAATAATTCAAAAAAACAAAAATCAGCAATCGATATTGAATTAGCAGATAACTTAAAAAAAACTAAAGAACATACTGATGCTAACGAGACTGAAGACCCCCGAGCTCAACGAAAGGCAAATTCCGAATTAGAATTAACACCTTCAGATAGAAAAACCAAAGCAGAACTCTTGCTTGAGCAAAACGCAGAAGAACGAGAAAAAAACAAACACAATAGTATTCAACTTGAAGATTCTTTAGAATCACAATTGCAAGATGCTGAAAGTAATCAAGCGCTAGAAGAATCCAATAAGAAAAATAAAAAAAGGCTTGATCTTGAACTAGAGCTTGAACATTCGAAAAGAAGTAATGAAGATAATGAAATTGAAAAACTAAGAAAAGCATCAGATGATAAGAGAATTGTAAAATTAAACGATTTAGAAGAGTCGAGATCAGATCGAGATAAAGGCATAAACTCAGAACTAGAATCTGAATTAGATAAAAAAAAGAAGAATAAGTTACAAGAACTAGAATTAACAAGTTCAGATAAAGAAAAAAGCAAAAATGAACAAGACGAACTTGCTGAAAAAAATGCTAATAAGAATAAAAGTACCGATATCGAGCTTACTAACTCATCAGATAAAGCTGACAATAAAAAATCAGCAGAAAATCAAGAGAATCAAGGAAATTTAAAAACTAGAAATAAACCCTTAATAGAACTAACATTAGAAAGTAGTAAAAAGAAAAATACCGATTCAGCAAGCTCAATTGATACTCACATGCGAAGCAAAGAAAGCACTAGCAAAGAACAAGATTGGTCACAAAAAAATAACCACAAAGATATTACGCTGAAGATGGTATCCAAGTCTAGCGATGAGATTGATTTGAAAAATAGCTCACGAAAAGATAATGGTGAAATTACTATTGACTATCGCGCACTAAGGGAAGAATTTAATGAGCTAGGGAAATCAAACTATAAATCCTCTGCTCTTGTTGAAGGTAAAAATAAGGAAGTTTCAGATTTAGTTGAAGAAAGCCCTCATGAAGTTATTATATTACAAGCGAATGGATTTGATTTTGCAGTAAACATTATTAATCAATACTATAATACCGATATAAAATCAGTAAATATTATCAAGTCGGTAGCATATAAGTTATTCAATGAAGAAAAAGCACTTTCTGTATTCTATAGTTATTCTCACAAAACAAACGAACACAAAGAACTCTTTAGTAGTTTTACAGAATACCCTACAACTTCTTTAGAATTTTGGAATCAATTTAAACTAGATAAAGATAATTTTGAATCTTTGTTCTCCTATTCTATGTCTACTTGGATCTGCAGAGAAATTAAAGAAAATAACTCTTTTTGGAAAGATACAGAACTTCCATCATGGGCGACACAGGAACTAACCAATAAACCTGTCGAATTTATTTATCCTTTTTTTGATGGTCTAGATCGAATGGGCCTAGGGTATCTTTATTTTCCAGATGGAATTCAACCTAAAAATGAAAAGAAAATTATTGTATTGCTGGAATTACTTCGAGGTATTTTTCTAGAAACCATTCAACGACAAGAAAATATAACTGAAGAAATTACAATAGAAACAGAACCAACAAAAGTAAGTAATGTGCTCAATTTAATTGGTGGATTTTTCAATAGGAAAAAAACAGGGTAAACAATGTATTCAGAATTTGATTTTTTTACAATTAAAAAGGAAAACTTAAAAGAAAAGATTATTTTTCCTTTTCAATTATTTATATTTAATCCTATTCATAAAAAATTTAGTCTAATTCTAAATGGAAATCGACCTCTAACCAAAGACGTAGACACTCTTATCGATTTTATAATAGAAAGAGGTGGAATGCTCGCTGTTTTAAAAAAACAAAGAAAAACATTTTTAAATGCGCAAGCAATTCATGAAAGTGAAATACCTTCACTCAAGCAAAGAGAATTACACGAACTAGAAAAAGAACAAGCAATGTATACCGCCTTAAAAGAAATTTATGTTCAAAAGAATGGTGCATTTGTTTTCCATCAATCAATGGAGCAAGCAGTAGAGTCTGATAATTTTACTCAGATAATTGAATATGCTCGTGTAGAGATACTCACCTTCAGCGTTTGTCATTCACCAACTACATCCTTTGCAATTCATTTAGCAAAAGAATACTTAACAACAGATTCGTTAATTAATCGAATTGTTGCGATATCGTATTTTTCAGCTAAAAACATGAACCTAACAGATCAGTCAACTCTTGCAGATGTTATTGTGGCAAGTTTTCTTATGCATTTAGGCCACACACAAATCAGTCTTAAATCTTCTAGAATTTCTTATCTTTCATTAACAGATTCAGAAAAAAAGACTTATAGAAAACATACTATATTAGCTAATCATTTACTAAAACGTGGTGCTATCGACATCTCAGAACGTTGTAAAAAAATTATTTTTGATCATCATGAACGCTCTTCAGGTGGTGGTTACCCTGGAGAAAAGATTAATGAAAGTATCGACCCACTTGCATTACTTGTAGGTGCCATCGCGCATATCTTTGAGTTTTCATCCGGAAAAATAAATGGAAATAAGCAATCATTGAAGTCAGTTATAATAAATATTAAAAATAGAAATTTTATTCCTGGACTAGAATTCGACTTTGGCGATAAAATGATTGATATTATAGTAAATATAATTAATACCGATACTAAACAATATAAGAAAAGTGCGTAATAATTTTTTTTTCTGAGGAGAATAGAAATGGCCTTAAATGCTGATATTAAAATTTTGGTAGTTGACGATATGTCGACTATGAGAAAGATTATAAAAAATATGCTTGGTCAAATTGGTTTTAAAAATATTACTGAAGCTGATGATGGAGCAAGTGCATGGCCTTTAATTCAAGCCGCAATTGCAGAAGGAAAACCGTTTGAATTTATTCTTTCAGATTGGAATATGCCTCAAATGTCAGGACTTGATTTATTAAAAAATGTTAGAGACACTCCTGGCTTAGAAAAATTACCATTTCTTATGATTACTGCTGAAGCTGAGCAAGGTAACGTGGTTATCGCAGTTAAAGCTGGTGTTAGCAATTTTATTGTTAAACCATTTTCTGCTCAGGTTTTAAAAGAAAAAATAGATAAGATTTTCAAATAAGGATTTATAGATGAGCATGCTTAATGATCCTTCGATGAAAGAAATTGTTATTGATTTTTGTAACGAAGCAGATGACTTATTTAATCAACTCGAGGGTTCTTTAAACATACTGGAAGATACACCACTGAATCATGTGGAATTAGAAAAATTTGGTCAAATTATTGATCGAATTATGGGGGCCGCTAAGTCAATTGGCGCAACCGAAATTGCCCAGTTTTGCGAACTTGGAAAATTAATTGGATATAAATCTTCTCAAATTAGCGATGTTCCACTACTCGAAGTTGTAATTGCTATTTTATTTGATGCCATTCATATGCTTAGAAAAATGATTTTAGCGATAAGAGATGGAAATAATAATTGTATGAAAAACCTTAATACAAAAGCATTTGCAACAAGACTTACTTGGTTATCTGAAAAATTTAAAGATATTGAAAGATCTTCATGTGCAGTAAATGGAAACTTAAACCAAAACTCAATTGATGATTTAATGCAAAGCTTAGGCCTCTAATAACTACTGGGAGATCGTGATATGTCAGTTGATAGTAATTTTATAGAATTTTCTAAACCTTTTATAGATGCAGCTAAAAATGTTTTTGAGACAATGGTTTTTACGAAACTTGAACCTCAAAAACCTACAATAAAAAAAGATAATGCCGCCAGAGGTGAAGTATCAGCAATCTTAGGTCTTTCAGGTGATTTAGAAAAAAATGGCTCTAAAGTTACTTACAAAGCAATGCTTGTACTATCCTTCCCTTATGAAACCTATTTTAAAATTGCTAGCGCAATGTTAATGGAATCATATACTGCATATGGGCCGGATATTGCGGACGTCGGTGGTGAGATAGTAAATATGATTATGGGTAACGCAAAAAGAGACCTAAAAGTTTTAGGATACTCTTCTAATATGGCCATTCCAACTATGATTGAAGGTAAAGAACATACCATCAAGTATCCAAACAGCACAATAGTTGTGCTTATACCTATTAAATCGGCCCATGGTGATATGTATATGGAACTTTGTTACCAAGAAAGTGAAAGTTAATTTTAATAATGAAATTCCTTAAAAGGTAGATCATTTCTCCCCTTCCATTCATTTAGAGTAATATCTAAATGATCAAAGGTATCTTGAACTTCTTTATGCTTAATATCGATTTTAGCAAAAGTTAATCGAGCTCCATATGAGTTTTTTCCAAAGTCTAGATTATACATTTTAGTCCATGTTCCAGTATTGATAAAGATAGATCCATCATCATACTCTCTAAAAACTGGATCATGGGTATGGCCTACAATAAGTGCATGTAGATTAGGGTCAGTTAGAATTACTTCTTCTGTAAGTGTTTCATAATTTTTAAAAAGCATAATTTCACTTTTTATAAGTTCTAAAATTTTATTCCACTTATTATTTTTCCTAAAGAGAAGCATAAATCTCACCATAAAAAAATAATAAAAATTTGAAAATATAAATCTTATTGTATAAAGAGTGTCATAAATAATTCCATTAATAATAAATTTATTAACTGGTCTTACAGCATTAATATAATCTCTTCCCTCTTTAAATTTATTAATAACACGGGTGACATAGTATGACCCCCAAGGCGGTAAAAAATATTTATTACCTTCAACATCTTGAATAATTGATTCTTCAGAAAAATGGTGAGCAACTTCAAATTCATGACCATGCTTTAAGATGATCCCTGGCTCAGGACTATAATTATCAGTAATGTTTAATAGTATTTTAAATTTACTTTGATCTAATTCTCCAAACAATGAAAACAGATAATTCTGCAATGCTGGAAAGATTAATTCAGCATCATGATTTCCAATAATATAAACAATATTATTTTGTGGAAATGACAAAAAATTTTGAAATGCTTTTATTACTCCATAATGTGCTTCTATAATCATTTTTAATTTGTCTAAAGCTGCCTCTTCGCTCCAATACTCATCATCAAAGTAAGGAACAAATGGAACTGCTAACAAATCAAAAAAATCTCCATTGATAATCAATTCAACTTCTCTTTCTAGGTACAATCCATTTGAATGATATTGGATAAATTCAATTAATTCTTTATCATAGTGAAAATCTTCTAAAAAATTTTTACGATTATTCACGGTTAAACCTGCACTTAAATGCAAATCAGAAATGACCAGAATAGTTTTTAAGATGTCACTTTTTTGGTGGAATTTCATAAATTTTATTTCCAATTATCAATTCTACTTCTTGAAAAGCTGGGGACAACGGTACAAAGTGTAATCGATCTCCCTTCTTAATCGTTATCATAAAGCGTTGGTATTTTTCTGAATCCACAGAAGAAAAATTAAGAATTTTTTCATGGTTGACTACAAGTTTTCCAACTAGTCTTACTAGCGTTTTATTTTCAACAATGACTTCCATTGGATTTTTAAACTTTTCAGGAGAGACTACTTTAAAACGATCATCATATGCCGAAATTAAAAATCCATTATGACTCTCAACTGCAAAAGCATTAAAAGAAAAAACTAGAATAATCAGGAAATAAAACTTTGTCATGAAAATAAACCTCACCATAATTTTAGTAAAATTCTTTAGAAAAACATAGCACTATATACCGGAGTAATACCCTTTAGTTTAATTTTTAATTTATTTGTCGATAAGTAATTTAAGGAGATACTTATGTTTCAACTATTCCAATATTCTAAAGATGATTTTATTAAACAATTTTTCAGTGAAAATGATCACCAATGGATACTGGAAGATCATTATGTTAAAAGGGCCATAGAAATCCTTTTGAGATCTCTGAGTAATGAGCATATTAAATTTTTTACAAAAAATAAAACATTTATGATTCCTTGTCAGGCGCATTTAAGTTGTGCTATTGGAAAAACTAATAATAACCATTTAATCTTAGTGTTCCCCGAATTAATTAAACTTCTAAAGTCTGGAAGCAGTACTCACGGTCTGGCCGTATTGGCGCATGAATTGGGACATATCTATCACCAACATACTGAAAATAAAATTGACACTCTAGTGGCCCAAATTGAAGCTGATCAATTTGCATTTGACTTAGGTTTTGGTGAGGAATTGCAGGAAATCTTATTAGACTATAATACGTCAGTTGATTGCAGAGTGAGAATTGCTAAACTTACTTCCTCGCTAATTACAACTAAAGGTTTTATAAGAGGATCCTCAGATCAGTAATCGATTTAATTTCATCTCTAATATTGGCGGCATCTTCAAATCGTAATTCTCGTGATGCTATTTTCATTTCAAGTTTTAAATTTTCAATTTGTTTATCGATTGCATCAGCACTAAGTGTAGTCAATTCTACTTTTCGTTTTACACCTTTACCTTTTTTGGCACCACGAAGAGCATCAATAATTCCTCCAGACACTTTTTTAATTATTGTTTTAGGAATGATTCCATGTTCTGTATTATATTGGTGCTGAATAATACGTCTTCTCTTAGTTTCACCTATTGCTTTTCGCATACTTTCAGTTTCTTTATACGCATAAAGAATTACTCGCCCTTCAGAATTTCTTGCGGCCCTTCCCATCGTTTGAATCAACGATTTTTCTGAACGTAAAAAACCTTCTTTATCTGCATCCAAAATGGCCACTAAGGCCACTTCTGGAATATCTAGCCCTTCTCGTAAAAGATTGATACCTACCAAAATATCAAATACCCCTAAACGCAAATCTCTAATAATTTCCATTCTCTCTAAGGTATCAATTTCAGAATGGAGATATCGGACTCGCATTCCAACACTGGTATAATATTTTGTCAGCTCCTCAGAAAGTTTTTTAGTTAAAGTCGTAACCAGTACTCTAAAACCACTTTGAATGATAATTCTGGCCTCAATTAAAAGATTCTCTACTTGATTACTAGCATCCCTAACGTCAATGAGTGGATCCAATAGTCCCGTCGGTCTAATAATCTGTTCTATAAATTCACCATGTGTTTTTTCTAACTCAAATTTTCCAGGAGTAGCTGACACATAAAGAGTTAAATCTTGTCTTTCTTCAAATTCATTAAATTTTAATGGACGATTATCAAGGGCCGATGGAAGACGAAAACCATAATTAACAAGATTTTCTTTACGGGCCCGATCCCCACGATACATTCCACCAACTTGAGAAACAGTGATATGTGATTCATCTATAATGAGTAAAAAATCTCGATCAAAATAATCCATTAATGTAGGCGGTGGATCTCCAGGATTTGCTCCCGTTAAGTGACGTGAATAGTTTTCGATCCCTGAGCAAAAACCTAATTCTTCCATCATTTCTAAATCATAGAGTGTTCTTTGCTCCAGTCTTTGCTTTTCTACTAATTTTTCAGTATTTTGAAACTCAATTAATCTTTCTCGTAATTCAAGTTTAATATTTTCCATCGCAATTTTTAATCTTTCCTGACCTACTACATAATGAGATTTAGGAAAAATAGTTGCTTTGGTAAGGACTTCTAATACTTTTCCTCTGAGGGGATCCACCATTGAAATTGAATCTATTTCATCACCAAAAAACTCTATTCTAATTACATTACTATCCTCTGTAGAGGGAAAGACTTCTACAGTATCTCCGCGAACTCTAAAGCAACCACGAGAAAAATCGATATCATTTCGTTCATACTGAATAGCTACTAATGTTTTTAACAACTCATCTCTATCTAGAATTTCACCCACAAAAACTGTGGCCTTATGTGCTTCATACTCTTCCTTAGATCCAATACCGTAAATACATGAAACAGATGCAATAACAATTACGTCCTCACGTTCAATTAAATTTTTAGTAGCTGAATGTCTAAGTTTATCAATTTCATCGTTAACCGCAGAATCTTTTTCAATATAAGTATCACTGCCTGCCACATAAGCTTCTGGTTGGTAATAGTCATAATAAGAGACAAAATATTCAACAGCATTGTTTGGAAAAAATTCTTTAAATTCAGCATATAGCTGAGCCGCTAAGGTTTTATTATGGGCCAAAATAAGTGTTTTCTTGCCAAGAGTCTGAATAATATTGGCCATGGTAAAGGTTTTTCCAGACCCAGTAACTCCAAGAAGAGTCTGTTCTTTTTTTCCATCAGCAAAACCAGTGAGCAATTCTGCAATCGCCCGTGGTTGATCGCCCGCTGGCATAAAAGGAGACTTTAATTGAAAGAGTGTTTTTTTTTCTTTATTCATAGTCTCACAAGCTTTAGTATAGTTGGATATGAAAACTATACTTAAAACTCCCCTTCAATACAAAAAAAATCAGCTTACTTTTGATGGAATTTTGCTCGACAAAATTGCTTCTAATAAAAAGACTCCCTTTTATCTCTATAGTAAAAAAACACTTAACTATAATTATAATTACTTTATAAAATCGGCTAAAAAAGAAAAGATTCCTAATCCGCTTGTTTGTTATGCTGTTAAAGCTAATTCTAACTTAGAAGTCTTAAAAACTTTACAAAAATTAGGAAGCGGTGCAGATATAGTTTCTGTAGGAGAGCTTAAAGAGGCCCTTAAAGCGGGAATTTCTCCACAAAAAATCGTCTTCTCTGGGGTTGGAAAAACCGCTGAGGAAATAAAGTTTGCCCTTCGTTCACATAAAGATGGAATCTATTCGTTCAATTTAGAATCTATTGAGGAACTAGAACTTATAAATCAAATTGCGAAGAAGGAAAAAAAGATTGCGAGGGTAGCATTTAGACTTAATCCCAAAGTTAATGTGAAAACACATAAACATATAGCTACAGGCAATAAAACTCATAAATTTGGCCTATTAAAAGAAGATATCTTAGAATGTTTAAAACTTGAATCACTTTGGACTAATACTGTTCTAGTGGGGATTTCAATCCATATCGGTAGCCAGTTAACAGATATGAAGGCCACAAGGGATGCGATAAAAGAATTATCTATACTGGCCTTAACAATTGATCAAAAATTAGAATTTTTAGATGTCGGTGGTGGCTTGGGAATAGATTACACCGAATCCGATCGTAAGAAATTAACTTCAATTGAACAATATATGAAAATTGTCAGTACATCTTTACAAGAATATTATTTCGCAAATACAACTCACAAATTACGTATTGTTTTTGAACCTGGAAGAATTTTAGTTGGAAAAATGGGAGTATTGGTCTCTAAAGTAATTAGAACAAAATTATCAGATGGACGACATTTTACAATTATCGATGCAGGAATGAATGATCTCATTCGACCGGCATTATATGAAGCCCATCACGAAGTTCACCCATTTATAAAAAATCCAAAAACCAGAACTACCGATATTGTCGGTCCAATTTGTGAAACTTCCGATTGTTTTGGAGAAGGTTGCAAAATCTCCCAAATGGAATCTGGAGATTTGCTTGTAATAGATAACGCTGGAGCATATGGACACACTATGGCTTCCAATTATAATGTACGACCTAAAGCTAAAGAATTTCTAGTTTAGTATTTAATATTTAAAAAATCGTAGATCGTAGTCCATTTTACAACAAGAGCTCGCCAAGCAATATAATCATTATATGCTATACTAACATTGAAATGCCCTGAATTATTTAAGGATAGTAATTCAATATTTGAATTTAAAACTTCAGTTCCGGCCTTTGCAAATTTAATTGAATGAGCTGGATTTACTCGACTATCATTTCTTCCGTTAATAATTAAAAATTGAGGTCCATTTGATAAACTGTTAATCAATTCAAGTGGGGAAAATAATTTTATATAATCGTAGTTTACTTTAACTTCTGTATTCCCATATTCATAACTCCACCCCTGATCAAATTGTTTATCAAGAATTTCTTTTCCTAACATATCCAGTACACCGTTATGAGGAATAACTAAACCAAAAAATTGAGGATAAAGTAAACCGGTCGCAGCGACTGTTAAGCCACCATTAGAACTACCGGCAGAAATTATTTTGTCTTTAGTAGAAATACCTTGATCAATAAGCCATTTAGAGACTGACGCTAAATCTTCATAAGTTTTCATTTTATTAAGTAGAGTTCCGGCCTTGTGCCAATCTTCACCGAACTCTCCACCACCTCTCAGAGCAGTACCAATATAGATACCTGAGTGACGAACAAATTCAGCATTCAAATAATTATAGGTAGGATGTAAATAGCTATCAGAATTAAAACCACCGTATGATTCAATATAAACTGGTACATTTTTTAATTCAAGGCCCTCCCGGTAAATCATTTTAATCGGCACGAGCGTACCATCAAAGCTTTTAATTTCTACATACTTTGTAATAATTGAAATTGAAGGTATAGATAACATCATATTTTCTAATTTTTCAGTGTTTTCAAAAACATTTTCAATCAGATTCCACTCAACACTTTGAGATGCTATTAACTCACTTTGAATTTTTAAATTTAAAATATTATTTTTATTTGATTCTTTAATCGAAATTAAACTGACAAAATTTGGAAGTTCGATCATAGACTTCTTCAAGCTGTCTAATTGATAGGCGGTTATATTTCGCTTAACTCCCCAAGAATTTTTTAAGACCAAATAATTTTTGAGAAAATAAGTTCCGTCTATCTTATTATCGACATTAAGAAAAACTTCAATTTTGAGAGGAGTATCTTTTAAGACCTTAACAAATTGAGTGGTTAAATTTCCTTCGACTGAAAAGTAAAAATAATTATTCCGCAGAGCTAGGAAATGAACATCACCATCTGGTAAATTCTCGACTAAAACTTTTTCATCTTTTGAAATTAATTGATAAGGTGTATTTTCTCCATAAACAAATGTCCACCCCTCACTCCCTGCTTCCATCCATGTTTTATCATATAAATAGTAAGCAGCCTCTTGAGTATCTAGTGGATAGGCCTTTAATCCCCATTTTTCTTTTGACTCTTGATCAACAACAACAATTGTTGAATCATCTTTAAAGAAAAAACTATTTTTTCCACCTCGAAGGTTTATAAGCTTTTTTTCTAAGAGTATTTTGTCGCTCTGAAGATCTACTACTAGTAACAAAAAATTGTCTGTAGATCCTTTATAATCAAAGGCGATTGCAACTTTAGTCTCTGCCGAATTAAGAATAAACTGAAGTGCATTGTATGTATTATTTCTTGCAAGAGTATTTGTTGAAAAAACTACTTGTTTCGTAGTTAAATTACTAATTTCTAACTCTTGAGCTTTACCTAGCCCTCTGTCGATTAACTTAAAAGAACTTCCATTTTTACCAGCTTCAGTCTGAATAATTTTTTCATTATCAAAGGTCTTACGAAAAGACTGCTCAATTATATTAAAATTCAAACTATTTTTTAAGCGATTATTTATTTTATTATTTTGTTCAAGTACCCAACTTGTTCTTTCCGGTGATACAGAATTTAGAGATTCATATTTTTTGGAGTTTGAGTCATCTGCTGAATAACTTGTTAAGCTGACAAATAAAAGAAGTAAAAATATTTTAGTATAAGCCATGAAAACTTTTATCATTTATGAGTTAAATAAAAAATTAAGGATGTAAAAATTATAGTGTTAAATTCTTTTTAAGAATTGCTCTTTCGGGAATCTAATACGTGGGCCATAGATACCACCCTCCGCTCTTTTTCCAGCTGCTATTATCATCACAATTTTAGCCTTTCTAGACAGCTTCATGGCCTGCTTGACTCTGCAAGAATCAAAGCCTTCCATCGGACATGAATCATAACCATGGGAGCGAAATGCTAGCATTAAATTCTCACATGCAAGCGCACATGATTTAGAGGCCCAGGTTGTAAGTCCAAATGAACTAATTGGTTCTCTGGGTACAACTTTAAAAAGGCCCATAGTTGTATTAAAAAGCCATTTAAAGGGAGTAAATAAATTGAAGAAACCAACTGTATACACAAAGGGCGCTAGATAAGAATAATAAGAGATAGCAGATTTTGGTGTCTCAAATGGTAAGGTCTTAAAAATTTCAAGCATCTGCTTGCAACTTTTTTTCCAGCTTGAGGGAACAGCAACACAGACAATTAGTTCGCTGGCCGATGTAGCAGCTGGTTGAGAAAAGCATGCAATTGCAATTTTACTTTTAATACCTGGAGAAATAATTCGATAAAATTCCCATGTTTGTAAATTTGACGAATTAGGTGCAAGCAAGGCCAAGTCTAGACAATCTTCAACAATTTCATCGGGAATTTTTTCATCACTAAATTTTCTAACTGAACGTCTGGCTTCAACAAGTTTTCTAAATTCAAGTGGATTGCGATAGTCTGCTCCCATCTTTTGAAATTCTGCATTTTGAGAAAATGTTCCATCCATTTCTGTAAAAACATTTTTAGTCATTATTTATAACTCCAAGAGACACTGCCATCAGGGTTATCTTTCACAATAATTCCCATTTCATTTAACCGATTTCTAATTTCGTCAGACCTAGTCCAATTTTTTGAAGTTCTAGCTTCATTTCTTTCTTTAAGTAGCATCTCAACTTCTGCTTCATTGCCGGAACTTGTTCCAGAAAGATTTTTTCTAGCAATATTTAAATCGTTTAATACCTTTTGAGGATTATCATGCACTAAACCTGTTGCTGTTTTCATAAAGTTAACTATTGTTGCTACAATCGATATATATTCTTTGGAGACACCTGTTTTTTCTAAGCGATTAAAATCTTTTACTACTCCAAAAAAGACACCAAGGGCCCCTGGAACATTGAGGTCATTTGCTAACTCATTTTGAATAAGTTCAAAACTATCTTTCACACTTTTTAGTTCGTTAGTGTTTGTTTCAATATAAGAATCAACTTTTTCTAATCGAATTACAAATTCATGTATACGTTCAACTTCACCAATCGCTTTTGAGATAGCATCTTCTGTCCAATCTTGTTTCGATCGGTAATGCACTGACAATAAGACATGTCGAAGAACGGCCCCTGAATATTCATCTACAAATTTTCGAATAGTCACAACATTGCCTAATGATTTAGACATTTTTTCAGAGCCAAAATTCAAAAATTCATTATGAACCCAGTGTCCACAAAACTCACAAGAATTAGCTGCCTCTGATTGTGCAATTTCATTTTCGTGATGTGGAAAAATGAGATCAATTCCACCGTGATGGAGATCTAGGGTGTTTCCTAAATATTTTTTTGCCATAGCTGAACACTCAATATGCCAGCCTGGTCGCCCTTTTCCCCATGGAGAATCCCATGAGATCTCATCTGGCTTTGCAGGCTTCCATAATACAAAATCAGATGGATGTTTTTTATGACCTTCAACTTCAACACGAATTCCATGTTGAAGGGATTCCAGTTTAACTTTAGATAATTTTCCATAGTCTGCAAATTTAGGAACATTATATAAAACTTCCCCATCTACAATATATGCGTAACCATTTTTTAAAATTGCTTCAATTAATGAGATGATCTCAGGCATTGATTCACTCACTTTGGGAGTAAAAGTAGCTGGTAACATTCCAAGAGAAATCATATCCTTTTCACATTCTTTAACAAATCGCTCAGCGTGTTCAAGCGCCGGTACTTTCAATTCTTTGGCCCGATCTATTATCTTGTCATCAACATCAGTATAATTTCGTACAAACGTTACTTTATAATCAAAACTTTTAAAAATTCGATGAATAAGGTCAGCGACAACTAAGGCCCTAGCATTTCCGACATGAAGAAAATCATAAGTTGTTGGACCGCAAGAGTAATATTTTAGCTCGCCATTAGCCTGCGTTTTGAAAATTTCTTTTTGACGAGTGAGATTATTATAAAGCTTGATTTCCATACATTAGACCCTTTTATTGTTTATAAAAAGTCTAACAAACCTGGTGGCCTATTGGAAATAAGAATCAATTTTTTTGTTTATTGTATTTTTGTCGATATTATTTAAGATTGAAAATTCTTGCGCTAGTAATTCTCGACATTGTTCTAGCATTTTCTTTTCACCAAAACTAAGACTCTTTTTTTGTTTTAATAAAAATAATTGACGTAAAACTTCTGCAATTTCAACAACTGAACCCGTTTTTATCTTAATACAATAATCTCTATAGCGACGATTCCAAGTTGATTGGTCTACTTTTACATCATGGTCATTTAAAAGTTGATACACTTCTTCTACTTCATCTTCTTTCACAAGGTTTCTAATCCCATTTTCACTATCAGTAGGAACCATAACGGTCATACCATTAGCTAATATTTTGATAATATAAAATTGTTTTTTGAAATCGCCCAGTTCGCGCTCTTCTATATCAACAAGCTGTCCGACACCGTGTCCGGGGCAAACCGCATAATCGCCAATATTAAACATAACAAACCTCCACTTTATAACTTACAGAGTCAAGGTACACTAGTTTTAGACTAGGTACAATCGACTCTGTAATATATTCAGTGGTGTATTAATTAGTAGCGAGAAGCAACTTCATTTTTGTCAAAAAAGTAGTTGATTTCTCTATCAGCGGCACTTTGTGAGTCTGATCCATGTACGGCATTAGCTTCAATTGATTTAGCGTATAGTTTTCTAAGTGTTCCTTCTTCTGCATTTGCAGGATTAGTTGCACCCATGATTTTTCTGTTTTTTTCAACTGCATTTTCGCCCTCAAGAACCATAAGTACAACAGGACCTTCAGTCATAAAAGATACAAGTGAACCAAAAAATGGTCTTTCTTTGTGCTCGATGTAAAACCCTTCTGCTTTTTCTTTAGAAAGTTTAGCTAGTTTTAACGCCGCAATTCTTAGTCCTTCGCTTTCAAAACGAGCTATAATATTTCCGATATTATTATCATGAACAGAATTTGGTTTAATAATTGAAAAAGTTCTTTCCATTTGTTTCTCCTAAGAAATATTTATTTTTTACTTTTTAATACAGATTCTAGAGTTTGTCCAAGTTCTGATGGAGATCTTGCAATAGTAATCCCACATTCTTGTAAAACCTTAAATTTTGCCTCTGCTGTGTCATCTCCGCCTGAAATAATGGCACCTGCGTGGCCCATTCTCTTGCCTTTTGGCGCTGATGCACCAGCAATAAAGCTTACAACTGGTTTTTTCATATTGGCCTTAATCCAGCGAGCTGCATCTGTTTCAGCTGATCCACCGATTTCACCGATCATAATCACGGCATCAGTATCTGGATCTGCATTGAACATTTTTAAAACATCAATAAAGTTTGTTCCATTCACAGGATCTCCACCAATTCCAACGCATGTAGATTGACCGATTCCTCTTTGAGTTAATTGAAATACTGCCTCATAGGTAAGAGTCCCTGATCTAGAAATAACCCCTACTCTTCCTGGCTTATGAATTGAGCCTGGCATAATTCCAATCTTGCACTGACCTGGAGTAATAACACCTGGGCAATTTGGTCCAATCAGACGAGTGGTTGAACTTCTTGCTAATGCTCCTTTTACTTTTACCATATCTATAATTGGAATACCTTCCGTAATACAAATAGCTAAAGGAAGTTCTGCATCGATACATTCTAGAATTGAATCTGCAGCAAATGGAGGTGGGACGAAAATCATCGCAACATTAGCACCAGTTGCAGCAACTGCTTCTCTAACAGTATTGAAAACAGGAATTCCTTCATGAACAGTTCCTCCTTTTCCAGGAGTAACTCCACCAACAACATTAGTGCCGTAGTCACGACATCCTAATGAGTGAAAAGTTCCTTGTTTACCAGTAAGTCCAATCGTAATAAGTTTTGTATTGTTATCTATTAATATAGTCATGATTAAACTCCTTTCACTAGTGATACAATTTTAGCAGCAGCATCACCTAAATCATTTGCAGCAGTAATTTTTAATCCCGATTCACTAAGAAGTTTTTTACCTAACTCAACATTAGTTCCTTCTAAACGAACAACTAATGGAACCTTAACACCCAAGCTTTTAGCTGCAGCAATTATACCTTCTGCAATAATGTCACACTTCATAATTCCACCGAAAATATTTACTAAAATTCCTTTAACATGTGGATCAGATAAAATAATTGAAAATGCTTTTTCAACCGCTTCTTTAGTTGCTCCGCCCCCTACATCTAGAAAATTTGCAGGCATTCCACCGTGCAGTTGAATAATATCCATTGTCCCCATAGCAAGACCTGCTCCATTTACCAGACACCCAATATTTCCATCTAGAGAAATATAAGATAATCCATATTTTGAAGCTTCGATTTCTTTTTCTGACTCTTCAGATAAGTCGCGATAGGCAGCAATTTCTGGATGTCTAAAAAGTGCATTATCATCAAAATTTAATTTTGCATCCAACGCTAAAACTTTTCCATCCTTAGTCGTAACCAGAGGATTAATTTCTGCAATTGTACAATCTGTTTGCATATAAAGGTTATAAAGACCTTCAAAAAATTTTGAAGCTTCTTTTAGAGTCTCACCAGTTAAGCCAATTGAAGTACCTAAGATTCTTCCAATATAAGGCTGGTAGCCTGTCGCAGGGTCTACAGCGACTTTAAATATTTTTTCAGGAGTTTCTTCTGCTATTTTTTCAATTTCCACTCCACCTTCTCTGGAGGCCATAAAAGTAATTTTAGAAGTATTACGATCTAGGACTAGACCGACATAATATTCATGATCGATCATACAACCTTCTTCAATCAATAAAGTTTGAACAAGTTTTCCTTCAGGTCCTGTTTGATGAGTAACAAGAGTTTTACCTAAAATTTCTCCAGCATATTGCTTAACTTCTTCTAAATTTTTTGCAAGCTTTACACCGCCGGCCTTTCCTCTTCCTCCTGCGTGAATTTGTGCTTTAACAACCCAAACACTACCACCCAATTTTTTTGCGCCAGCAACAGCTTCATCAACAGACTTAGCAACCTGACCATTTAATACTTTAATGCCAAATTTACGCATTAACTCTTTCGCCTGATACTCATGAACGTTCATAGATTCTCCTCGAGAGTTTTTAATTGAAACTAGGGTATGATACATTGATTTTGTGCTAAAAAAAAGTTGAAATAGTATGAACGTTTTACTCAGGATATATTTATGACAAATAAAAACTATTACTTCATTGAACCTGCGTCGTTTAAGCTAGATGGTGGTGCTATGTTTGGTATAATTCCAAAGCCTTTATGGAATAAAGTACATCCAGCGGATGAAATGAATCGAATTAACCTTGCTCTCAGATTATTACTTATTCAAACACCCGATAAAAATATTTTGATTGATACTGGTATCGGTGATTATCACGGAAAAAAATTTGATGAACGATTTGCCATTGTTTCATCATCCTCTCCCCTAGAGCGTGCATTAGAAAAAGTGGGGCTTACACCTGACGATATTACAGATTTAATTATATCACACTTACATTTTGATCATGTGGGTGGCATCGGTAAAAAAAATGAAAATGAAGAATTAATTCCAGTGATGAAAAATGCAATTCTTCATTTACATCAAGAACATTATAATTATGCCCTAAATCCTACAGAACGAGATAGCGGTTCATTTATTACTCAAGACTTTTTACCTCTTATTAATTTTTATCAAAATAAAAATCGTATTCACTGGCTAACTGGTATGAGTGGAAAAATAATAGAGGGATTATTTTTTAAATGCTCAATGGGACATACTCCATTTCTTATGCATCCATATGATGATAAATATATTTACCTTGCTGATTTAATTCCAACATCTAATCATATTTCAATCCCCTGGGTGATGGGATATGATATTTCACCAGGTCAAAGCACAAAAGATAAG
>JAVHRK010000157.1:0-32688 GCA_036171615.1 Bacteriovoracaceae bacterium | reverse complement strand
TCTTCATCGAAGTCAGCGTCTCCCATTGCTTCATCTATAATTTCGTCTTCATCGTCAAAAATTTCTATTTCTAGATCAAGATCATCATCAAATTCATCATCTTCCACGATTCTTTTAGTTTTTGATATGGGTGTAACTTTTTTTGAAATAGGTTTTGCTAAAGCATTTTTATATTTTTTTATTGCCTCTTCTTTAGAGAATTTAGAGACTTTAGCCACCTTTTTTTCTTTTGGTGCTGTTGTAGCTTTTTTAATAACTTTCTTTTTACTAACTACTGCGGATTTTTTTTCGACAACTTTTTTTGTCGTTTTTGCGATTGGTTTGTTTAAAACTTTTTTTGCAGGTTTTGGCATTATTTTTTTGGCTGTTTTTTTAATCGTTTTTTTTATAGCTTTTTTGATAGCTTTGATTGCTGTTGTTTTAACTGCTTTTTTAGCAATTGGTTTTCCAGCAGGCTTTGATACTTTTTTTGTAACGATCTTTTTTTTAGCAGCTGGAGTTGGTTTCTTCGTTAATTTTTTTACTGCTTTTTTTGCCATAACTGTTCCTTTGGGATGATTAACATTTATTGAAAAGATGGTTGAAGTATAGCTGTATGTTGCAAATTATTTCAAGTACTAAAAATCTAAAAAATAGTCTCCGGGGACATCTTCTCTTTTTATTAAGTTAAGTATTGGTTTTGGTATATCTTCCTCTATTATAGGAGACTGTAGTAATTCTTCTCTTAACGTAGGTTCATTGATCATTCCAGCAGAGCCTTGAATAACCATGGCCAACCTAAAAAACTTTGTAGAATAGTAATTTCGTCGGGAATTATAAACTGTATTATTACTAAGGCCCAATGGACTTCCCATTAAATTATTCCCAGAGCTACTAATAGCGACACCTTGTCTTGGCCCTGGAAAATACCCTGTGAGTAGTAAGTTTTGATCAATTGCACCTTCAGTCTCATTACCTGTGAAATATTCTGTATTGAAAAAATATTGTTTGTCACCTTGTCGTTGGGCATCAATAAATTGTGTCATCATCGATTGCAAGGGCTCAACTCCACATTTCTTGACTGTGGTTTGTGTTTGGAAAAAATACCAAAATTTTGAGGCAATATCAGTTTTACAATTTGCCTCATTCAGGAGTTCTGGTCTCCAGTCACCAGTTGTTACTTTGGCATGAATCGTTTCAGCAGACGATGTTGTATCGGATAATCCAGTTGTTCGTAATGCATATATATTTTGTGCTACTTCCAATAAACTTTTCTCATAAACTTCTACCGCTGGGGCCATCGTCGTAATATACTCGCCCACAATATTCTGAATTTCTTCTAGGGTTTTATATAATAAATTTTCACCGACTAATGGTGCAAAAATCTGATATCGCATGACATTGTGAGTACCCGCGAGAGCTGGCTCAGACTGCGTCACAACCGGAGGGGAACTTTGTAGAGTTGAACCTGTATGCATATAGTCTGGGATTAAGTAATTAACAGCATCATACCTGGTTGCTCTTCTGGCTTTAACAATCCCGTCTAAAATTAAACTACTAGTATAACTACTTCCATTAATGACTTCTGGAGCTAAGCTATTTTTAAGTAATTTATATTGTTCAGGATCATATAGGCCTAAATTTTCTCTTGATTGATCTGTAATTAGACTTTTAGGCAGAATATCAGCTACGGTATCGGTACTACTAACGACAGTCGTTTGAGTGTGACGATTGATGTTGCTTGTGTAGTCATAAAGGAGATTGGGAATTCCAAAAGAGATATGTTGACCCGCGATAGATGGAACACCTCCTAGAGTGGCCTGTTGATCAAAACTATTTATCCAAAAAGTTGAACTAACCGGAATTGGAGCACCTGGTTTGAACGTACTATCTGCAAATCCAATTTTTAAACCATAAACATATGGCAAGCTTCTTCGGCTACCACTATCACTTTTTCTAACGGAAACTGTTGTATTATTTCCTGTAAAGCTAAATAGCTTCGGCCCTACACGGCCACCGAATGGTTTGGCTGCAGCGTAAGCAGTAAGGGTGACACCATCTTCATTTGTAGTTCCTCTAAAGGGCGAGAATAGCCCTATAAACTTACTTTCCCCTTTAACTGCATAATAGGTCATCACTTGTGGATTTTTAACAAAGCCAAGAATAAATCCTGGCACGGGCATCGCTGTTTTAGAAATTGCACAGGTACCTTCAGAACGAATTCCTCCACCGAGTTCATTAGTAGCGGTGGTAAAAGTTGTAAACATAGTAGCTAAATTGAGAGGCATTGCTTGTAAATCAAGATATTGTTTATGTAAAACAAGTTTACCTGAAGTTCCAGGAAAAGAGGCATCACTTGGAATCAAAAATCCTGAGAGTGTATCTTTTGTAGTAATATATGGCTCTGGTGCAAGTTCATATAATTTAAATTGAGCAGAAAGTTCATCATCTCCACTTTCCTTATATTTCCCTCCGCTTAAATTTTTATAAGCAGAGATAAAAGCTTTATACGGTCTTTCATTTAATGCAAATGTATTACCGGCTTCAGTTGGAAGCGTTCGAGCATTAGCATAAGTAATAGGCCCATCATGGGGGGGCAGGTTTACAATCATTTCAAGGTTTCGCATACGCATTGCCATTTCAACAGACCGGGGCCAAGCACCAGGTCTATCAGCGGCATAAAGTGCAGGGATAGTTGGAGGGACATTTGCCATACCTGCGCCATAGGCCCAGGAGAGTGCTGCGGTGAAATTTTCTTTTGATCGAACAGAACAGTTAAGTGCTTTGATCGAAACTAGTTCAGAAACTGCAGCTTCATGAACTTCTGAAATCCCAGCAACACCAATTGCTGGAAATCGAGGAAGTCCTGGAATAATGTATTGGGGGCAAATATCTGTAGCAGTGCTATTATGAACACAAATAGAGGGCATATTATAGTGATCGAAAGCAAGCCCACCATTAGATTCAAAGCCTCCACCAATATTTAGACCTGCAACTGGTTGAAGTGTTTTTAAAGTAAAGTCGACTTGGTTTTCTGAGGCCGCAAGTGATCTGGCAAGTGGGAATGGGCCATTTGGATCAGGACTCACTCTCAAAGATCCAAGTTGTCCTAAAACATAATATTTAAACATCCATTCTTTATAATTATTTCTCATTTCCCAATTTAAATACGCAATATTGGAAAGTTGTCTGGCCTGAACAGCAGCTCCTGCATAAGCGGCGGCATCTACAGAATTTTGTAAATTAATTTTAGCTTTAACAAAGAGACCAATATTGACAATAAAGGCCAGCATTCCCATGACGAGAACCAAAGTGATACCTAAAAAGATGCTGAGTTGACCGCGGTTGCTTTTAAACACTAGAAATTAGTCCTCTTGAAAAAATTAGGTGTCTCAATGGTACCGAAGTGAATTTCCTCGGTCAAACAATACATTGAAAATAGGTCCGACTGTTTTGGTATGAAACTTGAAGTTTAAATAGTTGAGTCTGGATCGTCGAGTCTAGATATGCAGTACGTTCGTTGTATTTCGGCAAACATACCTAACACCCCCTCATACTGTGCAAGCGCACTCCGACTGAACAATCAATCACCAGGATTCGAAGGAATCCTGGCCCGCCATTTTATAAGGAAAAATAATCCATCAAAATATTTTTAGAGATTTTTGAAGTAGTATATATGGTAGGAGAATCTATTGAAGCCATTAGTAAAAAGAACATATAAATATAAAAATCCATCTCAAGCATTTTTTTGTCCACTATGCAGAACTGAGCGTGGAATTTCTATCTCACCCCGAGTGACAAAGAAAAATTATATACAAATATTTTTAACTTCAATTATGGTTGGAGCGTTGTTATTTCCATTAATGGGATTCAATTCTTTTTTTATATTTTTTGTCATTTGGGCCGTATTTGAATTGGCCATAAGAACTGATTTTAAAAAACAGGTGCCTTGTCCACATTGTGGATTTGACGCCACTTGGTACAAAAAAGATGTTAGAGTTGCTCGTCAAGTAGTTAAGGACTTTTGGATTCAAAAAAATGCCTTAGAAAATGTCAAATCACCTATAATTCAGAAATAATCTTAGTAATTTCAAAGCGTAAGAAATGTTAGAAAATTCTTCTTTTGAATTCATTTAAAGTAACGTTTAATGTTGCAACTTAAACCAAATTAATCAGGTAGTAGTAAGTTTATTACGCGTGTACTTACTATGAATATCAAGGAGAACTTCTATGAGTGTAAACAAAGTTATTATCCTCGGCCGTTTAGGACAAGATCCAGAGTTGAAACACACTCCAGGTGGGATGTCTGTTTGTAACTTTACAGTTGCAACAAGTGAATCATGGGCCGATAAAGCTGGCCAAAAGCAAGAACGAACTGAATGGCACCGTGTTGTTGTTTGGGGAAAGCTCGCTGATCTTTGTAATCAGTATTTAACGAAAGGTAGACAAGCTTTTATTGAAGGTTCACTTCAAACACGTTCATGGGACGATAAAAGCGGTCAAAAACGTTATACAACTGAAATAGTAGCGAAGACAGTTCAGTTTATTGGTGGACAAGCCAGTGCTGGTTCAGAGCGATCTGAAGGCAAAAATACGAGTGGTCCAACTTACGATACTAGTATGGTTAATCAGGAATATGATATTTCTACGGATACAAATTTTACTGCGGATGACATTCCGTTTTAGTTAAAAGAAAAGGGCCCTCGGGCCCTTTTTTATTTCTACTTACATGTGTTTATTTTTTTTCATTTTTTTGTGATGCTTTTTAGCTTTCTTATGGGACTTCTTCACTTTACTCTTTTTCATTTTAGTTTTTTTCATTGATTTTTTTTCAGATTTTACTACTGGAGCTACAGCTGGTTGTTCTGTAGTAACTGTAGCTGCAGGTGTCGTTGCTTCCATTGGTGCTGCTTCTGTTTGAGCAAATGAAGCAAGTGAGAAAAAAGCTAGTACAAGAAAAGTTAGTGTTAATTTCATGAGGCCCCCTATCGGTATAAATTTTTTTTACTTAATACTACTTATAATAAAACTTGAATTTATTTTTAAAGTCTAGATTAAAAAATAAAAAGCTCAACTTATATATCCGATTAGCCGACTAGGTTATTAACCAATAATCGAGGTAATAATGAAAAGTATACTAATTTTAGTCGGGATACTAGGGGCGTTTGCAGTAAAAGCAGAATCGGTAGTCAATTTACCTGTCCTCGCTTACCTTCCTACGCAATTTGAACTGATGCATGAAATTAAGACCAATCAGTATGAAAAGGTAGTTCTTGATTGCCAGGGATATGTAATGGGGATGTATTTTTATCAACATGGCAAATATGAAAGACAAATAGTGATGACTGAAAAATCATGTTTAGAGTTTGATAAATTTCTAGTTGATACTCAAGAGCAGCATCAACCAGTATGTTTAGAATTAGATAGAGATACAAATAGTCTTAATGTTACAGATAAAGACCAGGATGAATGTAAATAAAAATTTACTTTATATTAATAGCATTAATCGTTTGATTCATGGACTTTTCTAGCTGACGAGCTAGAGCAAGTTCTTGTTGCCAACGAATTTGTTCCATTTTTTTCTCTACCATAATGCGATTGCGAATTTCTAGTTGTTCACGACGTTGTCTTAATCTTTCCGAAGGGGAAAGTGGCTTTCTTACTTCTTGTTGAACAATAATCTTTTTTTCAAGTGGTGCAACCTTTTGTTGAACTTGACCTTCAATATTTAAACTAGGAGTCTCTAAAGTTTCATCAGGTAATGCTAAATCAGTTGTATCAACTTCCGCATACAAATTTAACGAAACGGTCACTGTTAATAAAAGAATAATATATTTCATAAGTTCCCCCTAGATTATAAAAGAGGTTATAGAAAGATGATCACAGGGAGTAAAGAGAGTGTGTAAAAAATATAGGCACCAGTAGGAAAATAATAAGCGTCCTACTGGTGAAGTATTTTAAAGAGCGTTTTTTAAATTCATATCTAAAGTGTCGAGAAAAGCCTCAGTCGTTAAGTAGTGTTCAGGTCCTACTTTTTCTCCATGAATACAAACAGCAAGATCCTTCGTCATCTTACCTGATTCAACTGTTGCTACACATACTTTTTCCAATATTTCCGTAAAATGCATTAATTCTTTATTGCCATCGAGCTTACCGCGATGATGAAGACCTCTAGTCCATGCAAAAATTGAAGCAATAGGATTTGTAGATGTCGGCTTCCCTTGTTGATGCATTCTAAAATGTCTTGTTACAGTTCCATGCGCAGCTTCTGCTTCCATTGTTTTTCCATCTGGAGTGATAAGAACAGAAGTCATTAGTCCCAGAGAACCAAATCCTTGAGCAACTGTATCCGATTGTACATCGCCATCATAATTTTTACAGGCCCAGATAAAATCACCGTTCCATTTTAGAGCTGAAGCAACCATATCATCAATAAGTCTATGTTCGTAACTGATACCTAAAGATTCAAATTTTTTCTTATAATCGGCCTCATAAATTTCTTCAAATATATCTTTAAATCTACCATCATATTTTTTTAAAATAGTATTTTTTGATGAAAAATAGAGAGGCCATTTTTTTGTCATCGCCATGTTGAAACATGAATGAGCAAAGCCCTTAATTGATTCATCAGTGTTGTACATTGCTAAAGCAACTCCATCACCTTTGAAATTAAAAACTTCTTTTTGAATTTTTTCACCATTAGTTCCTTCAAAAGTAAGTGTTAATTTTCCCGGACCTTTAGTAACAAAGTCTGTTGCTTTATATTGGTCACCAAATGCATGACGACCAATCATTATGGGTTTTGTCCAATTAGGAACAAGACGAGGGACATTTTTACAAATAATTGGTTCACGAAAAACAGTTCCATCTAAAATATTACGGACAGTTCCGTTGGGAGATTTCCACATTTCTTTTAAATTAAATTCTTTTACTCTTGCTTCGTCAGGAGTAATCGTTGCACATTTTATACCGACGTTATATTTTTTTATTGCTTCTGCAGCATCGACAGTAACTTGGTCATTGGTTTTATCTCTATTTTCCATTCCTAAATCATAATATTTAATATCGATATCAAGATAAGGTAGAACTAGTTTATCTTTAATAAATTTCCAAATAATGCGAGTCATCTCATCGCCATCAAGTTCGACAACAGGATTAGTTACTTTAATTTTTTTCACAAATCTCTCCTTTAGAAAATTTTAATTAGAACAATATTTTTTAACAGTGGAAATTACTGGTTGAAAAATGGGCGTTTGAACAACATAGTCATTTGCTTCTACTTCAAGCATTTTAATAAATTTCTCTTTATTATTATCTTTTGAGATAAAAATTACAGGTAGCTCTTTATTAGATTTACTAACACGAATTAATGAAACGATTTCATATCCAGACATATCAAACATATCATCATGAATAATAATGAGCGAGATATCTGGTGAATTTTCAATCAAATGAAGTAAGTGAAAACCACCTGTAGCAACCTCGACACTATATCCCTGCATTCTTAAAGAGCTCGCAAGATTGTTTCGATAAGAAGGAGTTTCAGAAGCTAATAGAATCGTAAAAGCTGTACCAGAATGAACATTCATTATTTTGGATCTCTATATTTTTTGACGGCCAGACTGACTAAGCGCTCAGCTTCATCATTCCTTGCTTTAGTTTCCTTTTCAGATAGTTTAATCGTTTTAAATTTAGGTGTCATGATATTTTCTTTAATATAATTTTCTGCCAGTTGTCCTTCTGGGGTTGTACGAACTTTCTGCCAATCGAGAGCATTTGATCCTCCGTAAAAAACTCTAACAAAAATACCTTTAAAAACATTCAAATTATCAATTGAACCTTGTACTTGAGAAGCAATTATTTTTTCTCCAAAGTGCGGAGAGTTTACCAATAGTTGAGTAACTTGATTTGTGACTTGAGCAACTTTGGCCACCATTTCAGGTGAGGAACCACTTTTTCCATCAATTATAATTGGATTAATGAGATCTCTCAAGACTGATTCTTTAATTTTTTGTCCTTCTGGCCCGTTGAAAATTGCATCAAAATTTTCTTTTGAAATTAAGGATGCTTTTAAATCTTTTGGTAAGAAACTATCTGGGATATCAGCAAAAGAATCGCTCACAATCTTTTTAACATATGATTTTAAAAATTGATCAAAGGCCCCATTCTTATATAAAAGATCAACAAGATTTTTTCTGGCGACAGAAGAGTCGCTTGTTTCTCGTAAATCTTTGGCCAGTAGATTAATTATCTCATCTAGATTCTGTTTTGCATTTTCTGGAGAATATTCAATGTACTGAGCAATTGCTTTTGATACAACTTCCATAAGTGGTGCAATGTTTTGATCAACTTCCGAGGCCGGAGTACTTCCTCCTGTTGAGAAAAGTCCACCTAGGCAAGGGAGAAAATTAGTAAATTGTGCTTTGATGGCAAGAGTCGCTGCATCCTTTTCTTCCGTAGACATCCATTGATTAACATTTTCTTTAAAAACTAGTTCTCCATCGCGACTTAATTGATTAGTACATATACTGACATCTTGAAAATCAGCATAAAGATTATCAAGACAATCATTGTATTTTTTTAACATTATTTTTGTATGTGGCAGCGAAGCTTCATATTTTTTGGGACCTAATAAATCTTTGAGAGTATTTTCAAATTTTTCAATACCTAGGTTTCTGGCCACTTCAATGACGAAAGATTTTTTACAATCATCTAAATGTTTAGTTAGAGGCACACCCGTTAAATCAGTATTTGTACAAGATTTTAATTTTTCTTCAATTGCTAAATACTCTTTAGAAGGAGTCTTTGATTTTTGTAATTGCTCTGTGCGACTTACTCTTCCAGCAGACAATGCAATTGCTAAAGTAGCATCCTTTGTTGCTGAATCTGTACAAGGAGTAAGATCTCCTTTTGATTGAGAAGACATACATTGGTGAAAATTGTCTAAAATAAGTTTTCTGACACGGTTTCTTTCTGACAATAGATCAATATTCTTTTTATCTTTTAAATTTTCTTTAATAGCTGCCTCAACACTTTCTTCAACTACGCTTCCAGTAGCAGAATGCAATAAAGAGGATGTACATGGATCCATCTTTGCGGAAAGGTTAGATTCATCGGAAATGCTTAGTGGTAGATTTTTATTTAAACATTTTTTAAATGAAACTAGTGAATCGTTTTTAATTTTCTCTTTATTTTGAACTGCTGCAGGAATTGAGAAATCCAAGCGCTTACTTGCGATAATAGTAGAAAATTCGACTAGGCTTTTTCGCAGACAAGACTCTCTTTGAGTGGGGCCGTGTTTTTGACTCCAACAACTATCTAGAATTTTCTTTCCAGATATCCCCAGTTGATTTGCATCTATATCTGTGCCTTTTACTTGTTCAAATGCACTTTCATTAAATTTTTTCAAAACAGATTGATAAATTAAATCATTTGTAATTTCATTTTCACAAGTTGATGTATCTATAATCCCATTTTTTCTAATATTTTTAGCAAGAAGTTCATCACTACATTTTTTAAATTGTGCTGATTTCTCGTTGCTGAGTTTTTTTAATTCTGACTTATTGAATGTTAAAATTAATGACTTATTTTTTTCAACTTTATCTTTTACTATTTCAACACCAGTAGATTGAACAAGTTGATCTACGCAATCATTGAATTGGTTCGCTAGAGTGCGACTACTTGCACTTTGAGATCCGACCTCTTGTACACAAGTTTTAAATGGTGACCAAACTTGAGATTTAATATTATTACTTCTATCAATACTTGATGAAGAGTTTTGCAGAGTCTGATTTAGTTTTGGTTCAGTTATTTTAACCACACCATCTTTCATGGCCTTAAGTGCGCAAGTGCTTACATTTTCAGGTTCTATCTTAGGTAAAAAGTTAGTTATACAATCTTTGTAGATACTAACTTGTGCAAGATTAAAGTTCGTTTGTTCGTTTGTTGGCAAAGCAGATGATAAACTTGCTTGCGATAATTCGTAAACAATACCAATTCCAATATTGGGTATAAGTCCTGCCGAAAGAGCGTTCATACAATTTTTAGCGGTGAATTGTGAGTTAACAGAAGTAGTAATACATGAGTTAAAGGGAGCAACGATTTTATTTCTCCAATATTGACGTCGTTTAGGATCAAGGACGCCTTCTTTCTCCATTATTCGATCAATTATTTTTGAAATAATATTATTTCCAACATACGAATAAATTTGTGTAACTTTGTCGTCTGTTATTTTTCCCTTAACTATTGTTTTATTAATCTCAATTAATGACTCATTAATTAAGTTCGAAAATTCATTTGGTCTTGGATAATATTTTGATAACTTTGGAGCGAAAGGCATGATATGTTCTTTGATCTCTTCATCAATATTAAGAAACTGTCCGATAGTACTTACACCTACCTTTGAAGCGGCATATTGCAAGAAACTTGAGTCTCGATGATAAGAAATTGGTTCATAAAGTGAGATTGCAGAAATATCAGTTGCATTAGCATCTATTAATACCAATATAAGTAAAAAAACATTAAGTAAATAATACATACTCGCTTCCTCTCAATTTATATTAACGGTATAACCTGACACCAACTTTAAAAAATAAGTGTCAAAAAGATACTGAATTAATGTTGGATTTTGTAAAATAATTACATCTGATTAAATTTGTCGACTAAGAAAAAGCTCAATGTTAATCAATAGAAAGAGAAACGAAAGGGAGGAATTATGAAAAATGTTTTATCTGGGGTTTTGAAAGTTGCACTTTTAACTGGCGTACTTGCACTTACTAGCTGTGGCGGTGGCGGCGGTGGAGCTCCTGCAACAGTTGGAGCGCATACATCTCCTGGTGTTTTAGCTTCGGAATTTGTAAACGCTTTAAATAGTGTTGACGGTACTTATTCATCAAGAGTGGCCTTATACACTAATGAAACTTTACGTTCACAACAAATTGGTCAAGAACAATGGTTTGTTATCTGGGATGCAAAATATGGTGAATATAAAGCTGTAAGCTTAAATTATGTACGAGCAATTGTTTATTATGATTATTACTCGAACAATAGTGCAGTAGCATCTGAATTTAGATCAATTGAAAGAAGCGATATTCTTTCAGGACGATTTAATGGTGATACTTATGGTAATGACTATGAGGTTGCGGATCTTCTTTCAAGCGGTTACTACCAAGGAAGAAATTCAGGTTACCTATATGAAGATGAAGCTGGTTCAACAGACGTAAGCTTACTTGCAAAAGAAGAAGAGCAATCACAGTTTTACTCAAAAGCAGCAAAAGTTTCTCTTGTGTTTAACGTAAGCATTGAAACATCTATGTCTATGGTTACTTTAGGGTCAAAAGTTGAGAAAATGTTAGCTAGAACTAACGGTGAATTAACTCAAGCAGATCAAAGTGCTTTATTAAGTGATATGAAAACTCTTACAGGTGTTAGCATGGAAGAAATTCAGAAAGCATCTGAAGATTCTCAGACAAAAGCTGAAGTGTTAGCAAAAGTTGCAGCTAAAATTGGAACAAATGCTCAGAACTTAGAACAAAGAATTTTACCAGAAGTTTTTGGTATAACTCTTTAATAAAAAATGCTCAATAGTTATTAAAAAAAAGGGGACATTCATTGTCCCCTTTTTTTTATACAATTGACTAACTTTTAGACAGGTCTGTAGCGCAAAGATTCATCTATCAATTAGATAAAAGGAAGGCCTGAATCTTGCTTAAAGTTTAATTATGAATACACTATTGTTATTTCTAATATCTTTTATGTCTTTAAACCTCTTTGCAGGGGATTCAATGATTCCCATGAGAAAGGGACTTGTGCTTCCTAGTGATGATCTCATTTATCAAGGACAAGTGTTATCCTCAAGAGAAGCTTCACTGCTAAAAGATATAGATTTATCTACTCTAGAACCACAAACTAATGACGTTTGGCCAAATCAAATTACAAAATCATTAACAGATGATCAAAACAATATCTCATTAAGTGAAACATCTATTGTCGAATACAAAGGTGCTTTATTATCTAATTCAGGTCTGTTACGTTTTAACGTTCTCGCTGGAGATGATGGCCTTTACTATACTGTACATTTAGATAAAACCCTTCATACTTTGCTTTTGCGTAAGAACCTACTTAGAAAATTAGGTTATGAAGTTCCTGAAACTAAATATTTAAAAAACTTAACAGTCAGTTTTCAATCACAAGATGAATTAGATAACTTCCTTAAAAAAGAAATACCAGAAGCAACCTCTGGTGCCCCTGAGCGTTGGGTAAAATCAAATAACAATTTGCAAATTATCTTACAAGACGTTGCTGTAACAGCACCATCGGAAACAGATTTTTATAACTCTGCAATGGGGATTCCATCACAATCAGTACATAGTAGAACAATACGATCATTAGTACTTCCATATAATCTTTTAGACTTATCAGAAAGTGTAAATAAATTTAGCTGGGTAAGTGGAAAAATTGATAATAAATATTTAATTCTTTCTCATTTTACCAATAACCAATTTCCAGCTTCTATTGATGACGTCAATTGGATGATGAGAAAAATAAACAAACTAGGACGGACCGATTTAAAAGAAGTAGTTGATCAAGCATTTTTCCCGGTTGATGTAGCAGCATTGATATTAGAAAAAATCATATCGAGAAGAAACTTTCTAAATAAATTATTGTTAAATAACGTAGTTCCATTAACATTTGATCCTAATGTTTCAGAGGGAAAAATTAAGGAAAAAAACTACGAAGGATATGCTGCCCGTTTTGCTTATGGTGATGCTGAGTCTCCCATGGAGCAAATGGGATATTATTTCACATCAATTATTCAAAGTAATATAATTGATAATCTTATAAGCGCGTTTAACTTAAAATTAATTGATACAAGTGTTTCTGACGCACGATCGGAATATTTTAATCAGCAATTTAAAGATGGACTTGATCATTTTGTCAAAACTGGTGAATTTACCCCTATTGGTGTTGGCACATGGATAAGTCCTTATGTAGGGACACATCTTATCTTTTCACGAGATATTATTATTGGAAATTACCTTGGTGCAAATAATTTAGTTCAAATGGCAGATACTATAGGTGCAAGTATAGATTTAGGAGCACACCTTGGGGTAGAGGGGATGGGATACGGCCTATCTGGTAGTGTTAGAACTGGCATGTCAATCGTTCGAACATTTTCCCATTTAAAACCTGTTAAAACATTAAAAGCCTCTATGAAAGAACCGTATAGAAATATGTTCGTTAGTCACTTGAAAAATAAATTGGCTAAAAAATATTTCACATTGGCAGAGCTAAAAAACTTAAATACAACTGATGTTGAAAAAAATAAAGCTGTCGCTGAACTCTTAAAAGTTATAGAGAAAGAATTAGATGTTGGTGAATCACTAATTATGACTGATCGATCTATGCCTTCTGTAGATATGAAATTAAATTTAAATCAAGGTTTATTTTCTGCAGGTGTAGGTGTCAACACATCAATATCTACAATTATGAGAATTCATTTTTATAAAAAGTCTGCAACTGTTATTCAAATATTTGATGATCTCGGTGAAGTTAAGAGTATTGACATGAGTTTTCAAATGAAAAATTTAATTCCAATTTTAAAGATTAGTGCAAAATTAGATAAAGGCCATTATGGAATTAAATCTTACAATGTTAATATATCATCTGATCTGACTAAAAATCCCAATTTCTACACAAATGCCTTAGGACTTTCTAATGTTTTAAATAAAAGAAGCTTTGAGGTATTAAATACAGTTAATACGCCTGTCGACGTTAAAGCAAGTTTTCTTGATAAATCTTTTCGGTTCTCGTTTTTGCTTTGGAAATTAAAATCACTATCGGGAAAAACGTATTATGATGTTGAAGCAAAAGACGGAGTACACGGATCATATTTTAATTACACTAAAGATTATATGTTTGGAATCAATATAGAGTCATTCTCTAAACAACTTGCTAATTATTATCTTTCTGATCGAGTTAAAAATTTTTCAATCTCGAGTATCGATGACAAAAATCCAGGAGAAACTTTGTTTGGAAATTCAACTGTTCAAACAGTGAACTTTGAAGCAGAGCTTGATGAGAATAAATTATTTACTAGAAAGTTTGTGTCATTGGCCAATTTAAAACAAGGTTGGAGTACTAGCAAACAAGGATTAATAAATTTTATTAATACTACCAATAAAAAATTTCAAACTGATTTATTTGATACTCAACAAATAGACTTTGCCAAGATTAGACTCTATAGAGTTGGATATCATCTGAATATCTATGAGCGCGGAATAATAAAGTTGGCAGATGTTTCAATCACCGACATTAAAGATCTAGAAACAAGATATATTAAGGAAGAAGCTTGTACGGAAGATTACCCTGGTTATGGATCTAAGTTTTGCGGTAATTTGCGATCACTTAAGTCAAAAGTTGTAGAGTGTCGTGATGAAAAGCATCAGGAAGAAATTCATGTCTGTTTGACAAACTTAGTTCAGGAAATGTTTAACGATTTAAAATTCGAGGATTTTAAAAAATTAATTGGAGAAAATAATTTATATGTATACGGCTCCATCGATGGATTTCGTGTGAAGTCAGAAATACTCAATGATACTATTTACTCAAACTCACTTGGGAAGATTGGTAGTGATCATTGGCAAGGACCATTGCAAATTGTAAGAGATATGGTTGGTATTTCCGATGGCGAGTTCTCTGGCGGATGGTTAAGAGAAGGTGGGCATTAGTATGAAAACTATATTTTTATTTTTATTATTTACTTTATGCCTACAAGCAAATTCTGCGGAAAATCGCGATACACTTTTTCCCAATCAATGGGCCTTGCAAAATAATGGTCAAGTCATTTTACGTAAAGTTTCTGATCTATCTAGGATTGAAGTAAAAGGGATTCCGGGAATTGATATTAATTGGACAGACACTTCAAATTATCAAGCACCAAACGAAGAAATAATTGTTGCTGTACTTGATAGTGGACTTGATATTGAGCACCCAGACTTAAAAGGACGAATTACAGATACAAAATGGAATTTTCTTGATGGTAATATTAATGTTGCCGATGATATGGGGCATGGCACACATGTCGCGGGTGTCATTGCAGCAAATAAAAACACAATTGGTATAGTGGGAGCTGCTGATTCAAGAATTAAAATCATGCCAATCAAAGTTTTAAGTACACAAGTTAATGGCTTTGTTTATAAAGGAAAATTAATAACGGATATAATTGCTGATGCTATGGTGTTTGCTATTCAGAATGGTGCTAAGGTTATTAATTTAAGTTTAGGATGGCCTAAGTTAGTTGATACTTTGAGAGTTAGAAATGCATTTCAAATGGCCGAAGATAAAAATGTCTTAGTAGTCGCTGCTTCCGGAAATAACAATAAAGATTTACCAACCTTTCCTTGTGCCTATGAAACTGTAGTTTGTGTTGGAGCAATAGACAATCGTGGAGAGTTAACTGATTTTTCAAACCATGGTTCAAAAGTAGATATGGTTGCTCCTGGAGAATATATTGTAAGCACTTTACCTCGATTGATTGAATCTCGAGTTATGAGAATTAAAAATTACGAAGTCAAAAGTGGCTCAAGCCAAGCTGCTCCGTTTGTTACTGCCGCACTTGCAACTCTCAAATTATTTAATCCTAATATGACAAATGAGCATGCACGATCAGTTTTATTTCAAACTGCTCGTTCATTGAATAATGAGAATAAACGTTTTGTTAAGTTCGGTATGCTAGACATGAAATCTATGCTCAACTCAACTTCTGTTTTGGCAGAAAAATCATTTCTTATACCTATGCTTAAAAATGTGACAGAAATTCATTTTAATAAAAGTGATCTTAGGTTTAAGATCAATCTTCCCTTGAAAAATATATCACAACAAGCCTTTACCGGAATTGTCTGTGCTGATTTACAATCAGATAATGTGACATTAGATCAAAATTGTTTTGATGTGAAAGATATTAAGGATAGTGGTAAGGTAGAATTAGCGCTCACTGGAACAATTAGAAAAATTAATTCTGATTCACATATTATTCTAAAAATAACAATTGATGGAAAGTCTTATTTATCAACGGTTGTATTTACTAGAAACTTAAATGCTGATTCTGAATTACAATCATTTCCAATTGCGAATGCTTCATTTAGTGACATGGCCTTGATTTCAGGAGAGAGAAAATTATCTCGAATGGTACGAGTTTTAGATAAATTTCACAAATTAAATTTTCCTGAATATTATTTTATGGAGAAGAATAAGCAGACTGCTTCAGCTACAGTGATTTCTTTACTTACAAAAGAGAATGGAAAACATGTAATTAAATCAATCTTACTTCCGAGAGTAACTAAAGTACTTTCAATTCATAGACAAGATATCAACTTAGATGGAAATCTTGATTATTTTATTTATGCATTATCCGCCGATCAAAAAGAACTCTTGATTGTCAATTTATCTCAAAATTTGACTCCGGTTTTTGGCAAGTTCTCAACCTGGGCATTTCCACTTAGTACTTTTGAAGGCCTACCAATAGATGGTGGTCAAGAAAGATTTGATTGGGTAGCTGTTACAAATAAAGATCTGGGAAGAATTTTAGTACCTTCTTTTTACAAAGCTTTTGAGTTGCCAGAATTAGATAACTCAAAAAATATATTAGATCGCGTAGTTGGTAAAACACCTCGTTTGTTTTTTCTTAATCCTTCGATTGTTGATAATAAAGTGACTCTTGAGTCTAGGGTTTTCGATAGTGTACAGACAATGAAGATTCTCAGAAAAAAATTACAACTTTTCTCTGATCAAAGTTTAACTTTATTAAAATCAATACCTCAATCAGTAGAACAGTATTCTGCAGGAACTATTCACGCACTATTTAGTTCAAGTGACGAAAATAGTTCAAAATTTTTTGAAGTTTTATTTAGTGATAAAGATATGAGAATTAATCCTATTAAAACTAATCTTTCAATTTCTGATTCATTGATTTATCCAGTTGTTAATTCGAGTGATTTTATATTAACAACGCTTCTAAATAGATCAAGTGCCGAATATTTACTTCTGAATCAATCCGAAATATCAACCCAATCGATCGTAAAGCAAAATTGGGAAAATCCTATCCTGAATATGATTGGTGCCTTTAATCAAAATGGAGAAAAATTATTATTTATCGAAAGTAGATATACAATATCATTAACAAGAGAGGGCCTGGCGTCTCTTGATTTACCAGTCTATAGAGATTCTAGTTTTCCAGGAGCCAACTTTTCAGAGACTCTAACTCCCTTATTGGCCGACGGACTTCCTGGTGTATTTGTCAATTCTACGCTTATTTTTGGCGAACGCCTGTATGTGATGGTAGCAGAAGAGAATCAATTCATTCGCCCAATGAACTTAAGCGTGGCAATTCCAGATGGTTGCGTACCTCTTACGCCAGAAGCTTTAGAAATTCATGAAAATTATAATTTTGCCTTCTTGTGCAGTGATTCATCACAGAATGTAACTTTGAAATTTCTTCCTATGTTATAAAATTGATGCTATATTCCCAACAATTAAATTACGAATACTCGTTCAGATCAATGGTGATTTGAACCTAATGTATATTAGTCCAGGGGGATATCTATGATTTATGAGTTGTCTGTTGTGACAAAATCCGAGCTAGGCTCAGAAGGCCACACTCAAATTCTCGACATCGTTAAAGACACATTAAAAGGTTTCCAAGGAGAACTTTTAATTGCTGACGATTGGGGAAAACTTCACCTTGCTCAACCTTACGCCAACGGTGCTAAGATTGCGCATTTTCATTACTTCATGTTCAAGTCAAACACTCAAGCTAACAAAGAGCTTACGAGAAGATTTGGGATCAACGAAGGCGTAATTCGCTCAGTTGTTTTCAATCTTGGTGAAGATGCTGAACAAGTTGAATTAGTGAAAAACTTTAAATGTCCATTTTCAAAAACTCACCGTGGATCAGTTCTTGATAACAAGAAAGAAGATGACGATGAAATGGGATTTGAAGAATTAGAAGATGATCGAAGAAAATTTGCGAAGAGAAAATCTTGCTGGTTTACAGCTAAGAAAATTAGAGCAGATTGGAAAGATCCTCAAACATGGAATTGGTTAGTAAGTGAATTTGGAAAAATTTCACCAGCTAGAGTTTCTGGAATTTCTACTAAGCATCAACGATTTGCAAATTCAGCAATTAAACAAGCAAGACAACTTGGAATTTCAAGTTATCTTTCTAACCATGTTGCGGACAGAGCTTAGTCGGGTTTATGACAAAGACAGAAACAAGTACGATGCACATTTTTGATCAAAAAACTTCTTTTGCAAAATTGATCTTTTTGGCAATTATATCTGTAGCGTTGTGTTCCTTTGGACCACTTTCTGTGTTTGCCCCTGTTCCACTAATTTTGGCGTTTCTACTTTACGGAAGAAGCACAACTTTAATAGTGGGAGGTATAAGTGCAATAATTTTAGGAATTATTTCTGTAAAATTTTCTCAAATACCTTTTCTCTTATTGAGTTTGTATTTAGTTGCATTTCTTTATGCTGTGTTAATCGCTGAGATCATTTTTAGAAATATACATCCTGTTACGGGATTAATTCGAGCAGGTCTCGTATTAATCACAATCAGTGGAGTATCTCTTTTTTGGTATAACCAAAAGAGCAGTATTTCTATAAAGTCTCAATTAACATCTGCTATTGAAGCAACATTTGCTAAAGTAAAAGAAAATAATAAAGAAGTTTTAACTTCTGGTGGTGAAGATGCAAGAGTTGTTCAAGATGTATTAGCTAGACCGCAAGATCTGGTTAATGAAATCTATAGTCTTTTGCCTTCAATCGTTTTTATTAGTGCTTTTTTGGGATTATGGGTGAGTTTTTATATGACTCTTCGCAATTCTTTAGTTTGGCGCTATAGAAATTTTTACGCCTTTGGTTTGAAAGATTTAGTTAATTTTAAAGCACCCGAGTTTTTTGTCTATCCCTTAATAACTTCACTAGTTTTAATGGTAGGTGCAGATTACGGATTGGGTAAAACAGCTTCTATAATTGGCGGAAATCTACTTTATTGTTTAGGTGTTTTGTATCTATTTCAAGGATTTGGTATTTATAATGATTTTTTGAAATACTTACGAATAAGGGGATTTGTAAAAACACTATTTATTGTTTTTACATTGGTTATGGCCTTTAAGTTTTTAGCAATTATTGGAATGTTTGATTTATGGTTTGATTTTAGAAAATATTTAACAAATACGAATAATAAAAATGATACGAAAGGTTAAGGAGATTAACAATGAAAGTTATATTAACTGAAAAAGTTCCTGCTCTAGGAAATATCGGTGAAATCGTAAATGTTTCTGCAGGACATGCAAGAAACTATTTAGTACCAAATGGTTTTGCTATGGTTGCTGACGATAGCAATAAAAGACTTTTGACTGCTCAACAAAAAAGCTTAGCTAAAAAAATGCAAGCGCAAAAAGATGCAGCAATTGAAATTAAGAAAAAGATTGAAGGATTAACTTTAGAGTTAATTAAAAAAGTAGGAGCTTCTGGAAAATTATTCGGAACTGTTACAAATGCTGAACTTTCTAAAGAATTATTAGCAAAAGGTTTTGATGTTGAAAGAAGACAAATTCAACTTGAAACTCCTATTAAAGGACTTGGAATTTTCAATGCAAAAGCAAAACTTTTTAATGATGTAGAAGCTACATTTAAAATTAAAATTGCCATTGATCCTAAGCAAGCTGAAGAGCTTAAAAAAGCTCAAGAAGAA
Source organism: Bacteriovoracaceae bacterium (assembly GCA_036171615.1). Lineage (GTDB taxonomy): Bacteria > Bdellovibrionota > Bacteriovoracia > Bacteriovoracales > Bacteriovoracaceae > Bacteriovorax. Next base: position 12,953 of record JAVHRK010000157.1, on the reverse strand, counting down.
GCAGTTAAAAATGCTGAAGCTAAAAAAATTGCTCTTGAAGCAGCTAAAGCTGCTGGTCTAAGTGATGTTCCTGTTGAGGAAATGACTGAAGAGCAAAGATTGAAAGCTGAAGTTGATAAACTTTTAAGATCGTAATTTTTCCTTAGTTCGATAGTAGTGGAACCTCACATTTAAGATGAGAGGTTCCACTTTTTTGGAGTTTTACAAGTGGCCACAAATAATACCCCAAATGAATTACCACATGACCTTTTAGCAGAAAAGGCCCTCATCGGTTGTCTTATCGTTGATGGAAGTATCTTTGATGAAATTTCAAATTTAAAATTAAGTTCTTCTCAATTTTACGATCCTCGATATGGAATTCTATTTGATATTATTGTTGATTTGTCTCTGGCCAATCGAGCAATAGATTACGTTACTGTTTGTGCAAAATTACAAGAGAAGGGGAAACTTGAAGAAATTGGAGGACAATCTTTTGTTCTAACAATCGTTGAAGATCAAGCTTCAGTTGCCAACGTTTATGATTATGCAAAAATAGTAAAAGATAAATCATCAATGCGCGAAATTATTCGTACTGCGATGAGAGTTGTTCAAATGGGGATGAATTATACAGGTGATGCTGATGATTTTATTCAAGATGTTGAGTCGAGTTTTTTCAAACTAACAAACGATGCAAAATCTGCTGGGATGATTAAACTTAATGCTTCCCTTAAGCAAAATTTAAAAGAATTAGAAGATACAACTCGAATGACTGGTGAGATTTCGGGACTCTCTACCGGATACCCAGATTTGGATCAACGACTTTTAGGAATGCAACCTGGTCAATTGATCATATTGGCCGCAAGGCCTGCAATGGGAAAAACTTCATTGGCCTTAAATATTGCTGTCCATTCGTGCTTACAATCGGGTTTACCTGTTGCTATTTTTTCACTGGAAATGTTAGCAACGGAATTGTCTATGCGACTGCTTACAGGAAGGGCCAAAGTTGATTCGAAGCGAGTGAGAAAGAAAGCATTTCTCGATACAGATTTAAGAAATATTGCAAAAGCTACTCAAGAGCTTTCTGCACTTCCAATTTATATTAATGACTCGGGTAGTACTACTATCCTGGATATTCAGAGCCAAAGTAGAAAGATAAAGGCCGATCAGGGACTTGGTCTTATCGTTATCGATTATCTTCAGTTAATGGGTTCAACTAGTAAAACGATGCAACGTGAACAACAAATTGCAGAAATTTCTAGAGGTCTAAAAACAATGGCCAAGGAATTGGGTTGTCCTGTCATTGGTCTCTCACAGCTTAACCGTGGAGTTGAATCTAGACCTAATAAACGTCCAACAACTGCTGATCTACGAGAGTCTGGTGCGATTGAACAGGATGCCGATATTGTCATGTTTGTTTATCGTGACGAGGTCTATAACCCTGATACAAAAGAACCTGGTATTGCTGAAATCATAGTCGGTAAGAATAGAGCAGGGGAAATCGGGACGGCCAAGCTTGCGTGGGTAGGCGCCTATACTAGTTTTGAATCGCTATCACATCGTGACTAAAAATAATCTTTATACAATTATTCCGTATAAAAATAATTTGATTAAGCTTTCGTGTCCTATTAGGGCACGCGCTATCTATAAAAATAAAATTATTAATTTATTAAATTGTGAAGAAGTAAATTCAGATTGGAAAAATTGGTTTGAAGAATATTCATTTTCAATTGGGAAAACTTTTTCTAAACCTCGTGTGACTCATTTATTTTATGAATTAGGTTTTCTACTTGAAGCACAAAACATTATAGAGGATTTTACAATTCTTGCTATTGATATTGAGTTTCAACATTTTAGCTTTCTTGATGTGCAGGCCTCATCACAAAAAGTAAATGTGACTCTAGAGAAGACTATTAGTTTTGAAGAATTTCAAATCCTGTTTGACCAAGGTAAAACTCAACTTTTAGCAGGTAATTGTTATCAATTTAATCTAACTTGTGAACATGTATATAAATGGAGTGAGGATTATCAACCATTAGATTTTGTCATGGGCCTATGGAAGTCCAATAGTACAAGAGGAGCTTTTGGAAGTGCCACTTATATACCAATGTTTGATAGACTTTACTTAAGCAATTCACCGGAATGTTTATTCCAAATAAAGAAAAATGTATTATCTACAATGCCTATCAAAGGAACTCTGCCATTTTTTGATCATTCTGATTTTGATTCAGTTTGGGGTGAATTAAAAGACAATAAAAAAAATCAATCAGAGCTATATATGATTATTGATTTAATGAAAAATGACTTAGCAAAAATTGAATTACCTAAAGTGAATGTGGTAAAGAAAAAAGTCCCTTTATTAGTACCTGGGCTACTTCATCAATATGCAAAAATAGAAATTGAACTATCTGAGAAAATAACTGTTAAAAAAATTTTAGAAAATATTTTTCCTGGTGGAAGTGTTACCGGTGCTCCAAAAAAACGTGCGATAAAATTGCTTTTTGACTTAGAAAAAAGAGAAAGAAAATTTTATTGCGGTTCTACTATGATCTGTTTTCAGCATATGAAATCTGCATCAATTAATATCCGATCTGCTGAAGTAGATCTGCAAAATAAAATTCTGACATATCAATCTGGAGGTGGAATTACACTCCAAAGCGAATCATTAGAGGAGTTTAGAGAGATGGTCTCTAAACGTGAGAGTTTTATCCGAGCACTTTAGGCAACTTCAAATAAAATCTTACATTTACAGATTAAAGTCGAAGAATAGTTGACATGCTTTTTAGACACTAGATACAATTTTTTTGCGTCATAGTATTTGACAAATTGGTCAGAAGACCAAAAAAAATCGACAAAGGAGTGTTGAATGGTAGCTTTAGGTTTAAAGGATAATGATAAGCCAAGCACTGAAGAAGAAGGAGTCAGTTTAGAGACTCTTTCTGAATTAACGGGTTTTCCTGTTGATTATATAAAAAGAGAGCTTTTGCTTTCTGATGATCAGGAATTAAGTGTGATTGAGCTTCGTAAAAAAGTTCTCTCTTATTTAGATGCAAGTTTTTAGTTAAACCTTTTGTCAGTAGGACTTTCGGTTTTGGTACTAATAGGCTCAGCAGTAATGCTGGGCCTTTTTTTTATTGATTATGATTGAGTATTGCCTTTTATATCCCATAGATTCTGTTGAAAATTTTTTAGTTGAGTATTTTCATGTTTCTAAAAATAAATTGAAATTTTATTTTGATAAAAAATTTTTGAAACGTGCTTTTTCTGCACATTCAGTTTTGCAATTGCCACTAAATTTTGTAAATGATCTCACTATTTTTCCAGTCTACGATGGGCCAGAAGTTTTAGTTACCTATGAAGATGATTTATTTTTAGTATTAAATAAACCCGCTAATATTTTTTCACATCCACTTACTTACTTCGAGAAGAATAATTGCCTATCATTTCTTCGACAGGAAAAAGCAGAAGCTTTGAAAATTAATTCCCTTCAATATGATCGTGGTCTTTTATATCGATTAGACTTTGAAACATCTGGTGTACTTATTTATATAAAACAGGCAGCTGCGTACACTGAGTTACGTAATACATTTAAAGAGAGTGCTAAAGAAAAAAAATATCTATGCTGGGTTGAAGGTGACTGCAAACTCTCAGGCCATTTTAAACATTTTTTTAAGGCCACTGAAGAAAAAGGTAGAAAAATCAGGGTCAGTGATAGCAAAGAAGATAGCAATTTCCAAGAAGGCGAACTGGATATCCTACCTAAAATATATAATCCTGAGATCAATGCAACACTGGTGGAAGTACTTTTAGGGAGAGGTTTACGCCATCAAATTCGCTCCCAGATGGCCTTTATGGGCCATCCAATTAGAGGTGACATTCTTTATGGCGGGAAACCGGCCAAGCGACTTTATTTACATGCTAAAAGCTATAAAATTTTATACCTAGAACATGTCTACCTATTCGAAATTAGTCCCGTTGATTTCACCGGAGCTTAACTAATATCCTGAAATGTCACATCTTTTGATTTATAAGTTAAGTCTTTCATGAGCATATCCGACAAGAATGGTAAGGTTCTGGTCTCCCTAAAATAACCTTAAGGATTATCCCCGATGATAGAAAACTTAAAAAAGAAAATCAATTATGACATCGCTAGAAATCAACCAATCAAATTACATTTTCAACAAGCTAAAGACTGCGACATGTTCCCGCATCGCTTAGTTTATCTTGATGGAATACTTTGCGTAATTGGTGAAGATATTCATAACAAAATTTTAAAGTTTTTTCCAATTTCAGAATTGCTTGATATTAATGAGATTGAGATTGAGTATAAGGCCAATCTAAGTCAGATTGAAGTAAGCGAATTTATCAATGATTTGCGAATAGTAAATGGTAGACAGGAACGAATCATTCTAAAATTTCATGCCAAGGCCGAAGTGGATGTATTGCCAGATTTTCATTATTTACATAATCCCTATGTCACTACCAACTCAGAGGGCGACATGATATGGGCCGCAACACTTGAAATGTGTGAATCCATATTTGAATGGTTGTACGAAATGAAAGATCAAGTTGAAATTCTTGATCCAGGTTTTGTGCGAAAAGAATTCGCTCAGTACTGTGAATTTCAAAAAGCTTCATAGTACTTAAATCTATTTACAATTTTAATTTATCAAAAAAATCAGTTTGGATTTTAACGGAATTGTCATGTATAGAATCAAAAATATTTTTAATAAATTCTTCATCAAGACCAACCGAGATTCCTGCTTGAACTCTTTCTAGAATCAGATCATTAAAACGTTTTAACTGAAGTGCCGTAATATTTTTTTCCTGCTTGGCTTCTGCAATTTTAATAACAATATCTTTTCTATGTTTTAAGGTATGAATAATTTCAAGATCAAGGCGATCAATTTGATTACGTAAATTTTCAAGAAGATGATCAAAATTAACATCGCTAGAATTTGGTGATTTTACAATTAATTTAACTAAAATTTCCAAGAGCCTAGCAGGAGTGATTTGTTGAGCAGCATCTGACCATGCCATTGTGGGATTCATATGAGTTTCGATTATTAATCCATCCATGTTGATATCCATGGCCTTTTGACAAATTCCTTCAATTAATTCTCTTTTACCAGTGATGTGTGAAGGGTCACAAATCATTGGTAAAGCGGGAAAGCGTAGCTTTAATTCAATTGGGATTCGCCAAATCGGATCATTTCTAAGTTCTAATTGATGGGCAACTGAAAATCCTCGGTGAATGGCCAATAATTTAGTGATACCAACTGCAGAAATTCTCTCCAAAGCTCCGATCCATAATTGTAAATCTGCATTGATGGGATTTTTTATCATGACGGGTATATCAACACCCTTTAATGCATCTGCAATTTCTTGGACTGAAAATGGATTTGCAGTTGTACGAGCACCAATCCAAAGAACATCAATTCCATATTTTAGTGCCAATTCGACGTGTTTAGCAGTTGCAACTTCAGTAGTTGTGAGTAAACCTGTCTCTTTTTTGACGTTGGCCAACCACGGCAGAGCTATTTCTCCAAGACCTTCAAAGTTATTTGGTCTAGTTCTAGGTTTCCAAATTCCTGCTCGAATTATTTTTACTTGAGAATTTTTTCTTAATTCTTTAGCTGTTTCGATAACTTGTTCTTCAGATTCAGCGGAGCATGGACCAGCTATTACCAGAGGGCCAGTGACATTATCAATCCAAGAAGACAGTGGTTGTATTTTCATTCTGGCGAGCTTACTCTTTTTTTAATGTAAAGTTAAGAGGGGATATATGCAATTAATTGATCCAAAAATAGAAGATTATTGCTTGGCAAAAAGTAATTTACCATCTCAGGACTGTCTGCGAATAGAAGAACACACCAAGGCCAATGTCCACGGTGCAAATATGCTTATAGGCAAGATGGAAGCGTCTTTTTTAGGATTTTTGCTAAGATCAATTCACGCTAAACGTGTACTAGAACTCGGGACTTATACCGGCTATTCAGCATTAGCCATGGCCGAGAATTTACCGACAGACGGTGAAGTCATTACATTAGATATAAATGAAAAAACAGTGGAGCTAGCAAAGAAATTCTGGAGTGAATCGGCCGCTGGAGCAAAAATTAAAAGTATAATAGGTCCAGCGCTAGAAATAATTCCCACTCTAGCTGGAGAATTTGATTTAGTTTTTATCGATGCAGACAAAAGAAATTACCTTCCTTATTTAAAATTAGTAATTCCTAAATTGTCGGAAAACGGAATAATTGTCATAGATAATGTATTATGGAGTGGAAGAGTTCTGCCTGGTGCTGAAATAGACCAAGAGGAAGAGCACCGTAATACAAAATTCATAAGAGAAGTGAATGACTATATTTTAGCCGATCAAAGTCTTTATGGAACACTACTTCCCATACGAGACGGGATGTTTTTAATAAAAAAAATTTAACTCCAGCGATCGGTGTATTCAATTAATTTTTTAGTGATACCTACCTCGGCCAGTGAATGTCCAGCATCATTAATTATGTGTAGTTCCGAATGCGGAAGTGCACGATGTAAGTCCCATGCACTTTCTGCCGGACAAACAACATCATACCTTCCTTGAACTATAACTATTTTGATTTGACTAATTTTGTGAACATTATTTAATAGAAAATTATCTTCTTTAAAAAAACCTTTATTGGTAAAGTAGTGGCATTCAATACGAGCAAAGGCATCTGCAAATTCATCGTTACCAAATTTTTTAGAATTCTCAAGATCTGGGATCAATTTTGACGTAAGCCCTTCCCAAATTGACCAAGCCTTTGCAGCTTCTTTTCTAGTTGTCATATCTGTAGATGTAAGTCTTTTATGAAAAGCTGACACTAAGTCATGACGTTCATTTTCAGGAATTGGTTTAAGATAATTTTCCCAAAAGTCAGGGAAAATTTTTGAACAACCATCTTGGTAAAACCAATCAATTTCTTTTTTTCGAAGGAGAAAAATTCCACGCAGAAAAAGTTCGGTACATTTTTCAGGATGAGTAATGGAATAGGCTAATCCTAATGTTGAGCCCCATGATCCGCCAAAAACTGCCCACTGATTTATTCCCAACTCATTTCGAATTTTTTCTATATCTGAAACAAGATCCCAGGTTGTATTCTCTTGAAGTTCGGCGAAAGGAGTACTTTGTCCACAGCCCCGTTGGTCCAATAGAATTATTCTCCATTTTTTTGGATTAAAATATCGACGATAGTTAGGAATAATTCCCCCGCCTGGGCCGCCGTGTAAAAAAACAACAGGCTTACCGTTAGGGTTACCGCACTGTTCATAATACACAGTATGTAGTTCTGAGACTTTTATAAAACTTGAGTGATATGGTTCAATTTCTGGATACATAAAAATATTCCTTTAAAAAATAAAATTAAGATAACATGAGTGAATGGAATTTGTTATCGATAGTGCAAGAAATTTATATAAGGCCTGGCTTCTCTTTTTCGAGAAACATGGAATAACCCTGGCTTCATCCTCAAGCTTCTTTGCCATTATAACAAGCGTACCGTTTTTTTTATTAATCATCCGTGGCATCGGATATTTTCTTGGAAATCTTGCACAAACCCAAAAATATCTCTTTATTTTGGGACAGAGATTTTTTCCAAAAATAGCACCACAATTATTAATTCAACTACAGGCCTTAATCAAGGGGCCATTGTTTGCAAATCATAATTTCACTATTTTAAATTTTATCTTCTTAGCTATTTCCGCAATAACTTTCCTAAATTCTATCTGGATGGGGATATATTTTATCACTGAAGATAAAAAAATATTATCTTTTTGGAAACACCTGAAAGGATTTGTAATTATCGGGGTGACATTATTGATCCTGGGGATGATTTTTGTCCTGCCTCCTATCGTTATATGGATGATAAAATTTATACAAACCAATCTTGTGACACAATTTTTCTATGATAATTTTGATTTTTCACGACCACTTTTAAGCTATTTTAAAACAATTAATTTACGAAAGTCATATTGGCTTAATTCAAACACACTACACATCTCCATTGTATTATTATATTTTACCTTGCTCTATCGTTGGTTATTTTCATGGAAGATCAGTTTTAAAGAAGCTTTTGTCGCATCTTTGGCATTTTCATTTTCCGTTTTTATTGGGAAATATATATTTTGGGTTTATATCTATTATGTTCGTGATGGAATGATCAGTAATTATGGTGATTTTTATACTTCAATCTTGGGGTTAATTTGGCTATTTTACCTAATGTGCTTTTTCTTTTATGGTGCTTGTGTTTGTCAGGTATATAATAAAAAGAGACTTTTAATAATTCAAGGACCTAATTAAATGATGGTGATACGTACAATTTTAGATATCTATATTTATGTAATTATTCTGGATGCAATTCTTAGCTATTTTCCCAATTTGCAGAGGCAAGAATGGAGAATGAAAATAAAGAAACTGGCCGATGTTTCATGCGAACCAATTCGAAAACAGCTTCCACCTCACTTGCCAATTGATATTTCACCAATATTAGTTATTTTTATAATCGAACTTCTCTCTTTTCTTTGGTGAAAACTTGTCAAATCTAAGCTAATACTTTTACAATTTAGATAATGACTACAAATTCACTTGATTTTAATTTTAATTTAGATTTTCTACTGCAAGAAACTTTTGCACTAGCAGAAATGGCCAAAGTCATTGCTAAGCCTGCCTCACCAGGGCTAATTTACAGAATTGATGATGGGGGAAGCACATTTTGCGTGCGCGCTATTGCAACTAAAAATATTGACCATGAGTTCGATAACCTTAATTTTGCAGCTCTCAAAATAACAGAGGATTTTCCTCTAGAATCTCTTTTTTATTTTGAATTGCCAACAATTGAGCAGGCCGAAGCAGTCATTGAACAATTATGTAACCGTCGATTTCCTAAACAAGAAGATTCTCTTTGTAATATTAGTGACCCAGGTTTTAGTTGGTGGATGGATTTACAATCTGATCGTTTTGAAATATTTTTTCGCTCCCACGGAATTAATCGCGCTGATAAATATATACAACTAGGCCCTATTGGGGACCAGAAAATGGCCACTCTACGTTTAGGCCAGGTTCAAAATCTTATTCGAAGTTCATTTCAAGTAAACGAATTTTCTAATACATCAAAAGGTTTTGCTATTGGTACTTTAAAGCCTGATCATTTAGGTTTTAAATCTTTTCGAGATATTTTTTTAAAAGGTGATAATCAAACTTCACTTGAAAGTTTTCCAGAAAATGGATTCGGCCGGACACTTTACTTCTATTTTCAAGAATTGGCAGCTATTCGAAAATTTTGGATTGAACTCCAAACAAAGCTAAGTTAAAATAAAATGAAACAGGATGTTTTAGTTCATTTTTAACGACAGGATGTTTACTTGGAATTTTCTTTTGATAAACAACAGGATAGCGATCCATCTAATATTGCCAATGAGCGATTGAAAAAAGCCATTGAACGCAATCGTCAACGTCAAAAAGAACGGGAAGAAAAGGAACAACAAACACAGCAGGCTCAACCACAACCAAGAATGAGACCTCAAGCTCCGCCACCTCCACCTCCACAATTTGAACACCAAGCTCCACTGCAAGCAGAAGAACCAATAATAGAACAACCGACTAGAAGAACTGTCGCAAGACCACATGATACAGAATTTGTGGCCGTTAAGAGAACTCCGGCGGCCAAGCGAGCTCCAGCACTTAATTATCATACAACTTCAAACAGAAAAAAATCTAAACCTCTCGATCCTGCCATCGTTTCGTTTCTCTCAAAGGGAGCATGGATTTTTGCTGCCTTCTTAGTTTTGCGTCTTGTATTTGCAAAAGGAGGAGTGACTGATTTTTATGATCAATTTACTTTATTAAACCAACGACATTCAGAGCTATTTGAATTAAAAAATGAAAATATGCAATTAGTTCGTGAAATTGAAAGAATGCACAACGATACTGGTTATCAAAAAAGATTAGTACGAGATAATTTAGGATTTATTGCTGCTGATGAATTTTTAGTACTATTTCCGAAAGAGTAGTTTTACCACTAAATTTCAATTGATCATTTATTTTTAAAGACTTACTAAAAGGAGAATTACTTTTAGTTTCAAGAACATATTGTGCCTGAAATGTCTGAGTCACATATATTTTAGGAATTTGATTGGTTCCAGGATGGGCCGGAGCATTTTTTTCAATGCCGACAATTTTGAGATTCTTATCAAGAAAAATTATATCTAGATTAAAATAAGTATTGTTCATCCAAAAAGTTCTTGGTGATTCAATAGTATTAATAAATAACATCCCTTCTGTAATTTTAAATTCAGTAGATCTTAATTCACTGAGTCCTTGTCTCTGTTCTTGAGGTGTAATGGCCAATCTTAACTGAACTGATTGGTGATTATTATTTTCTAGCTTGAAAATGTCTTTAGCAAAAAGATCGCTTTGGAATATCAAAAAAAATATAATGAGCTTTAAGGTCTTTTCTGTTATGGTGTTCATTAAGGAATTGTCGCTAAAAAATGAGGAGAAGGCAATGGTAACAGCAATCAAAGGACTAATGAGAACTCACCATGCAGGCGAGCTTAGAAGTTCAGATATTGGAAAAACCGTTACGTTGTGTGGATGGGTAAATAAATATAGAAATCTTGGAAGTCTGCACTTTATAGATCTTCGGGATAAGTTTGGGATAACGCAATTAGGATTTGTAAATTTTAATGGCAATTTTGATGAATTAAAAAAATGCTCGCTAGAATCAGTGATTATGGCAAAAGGAATTGTGCAAGCACGTCCACCAGAAGCACAAAATTCTCAAATGGGTACTGGTACAGTAGAAGTTCAAGTTGAAGAATTAACATTACTCTCTCGTTCAGATATTGATTCGATTCCTTTTTTACCTTTTGGTGCAGTTGAGGCCACTGAAGATTTACGATTGAAATATCGTTATCTAGATTTGAGAACAAAAAAATTACAAGATATTTTATTACTTCGTTCAAAAACTACTAACAAAGTGAGAGCACTTTTAAGTAATGAAGATTTTATTGAAGTTGAAACTCCAATCCTTTATAAATCAACACCAGAGGGCGCTCGAGATTATATTGTACCTTCTCGGGTGCACCCTGGACAAGTCTACGCTCTACCTCAGTCACCACAAACGCTTAAGCAATTATTAATGATTGGCGGAACTGATAAGTATTTTCAAATTTGCCGCTGTTTTCGCGACGAAGATTTACGTGCCGATCGTCAACCTGAGTTTTCACAAATAGATATTGAAGTTTCATTTGCCACTCAAGAATATATGAAAAACTTAGTTGAAAAAATGCTTAAAGAAATTTTTTCGTTAGAAAATAATTTTAAAATTCCTATGATGTCTTATCGTGATGCTATGGATTTTTACGGTTGTGATAAGCCAGATATTAGATTTGGTTTAAAACATATTATTGCAACAGATTTATTTGCAAATTCAGAATTTACAACTTTTTCCAGTGTTGCAACTAATGCAGGTATTATTAAAGCTTTCTTTGTTCCAGAATCAATAGGAACTTTCACTAGAAAAGATACTGATGGATTTACAGAAATTGTGAAACCTCACGGTGGAAAGGGTGTAGCTTTCTATAAAACATCAAAAGGTGAGCGTTCAGGTGGAATCGCTAAATTTATCACTGATGATATTGAAGCAAAGTTGTTTTCACTCAATACAGAAAAAAGTGATGGGACGTGGTTATTTTTTGCTGATGCTGATCACTCTGTGGCACATGCAAGTGCAGATGCACTCAGAAGATCTTTAGGAACAAAATTAAATTTATTAGGTAATACAAATGCATTCCTGTGGGTTTATGATTTTCCACTTTTAGAGTGGAGTCCTGAAGGCAAAAGATATACGGCATGTCATCATCCATTCACAATGCCAACTAGAGCAATGCTTGATATTTTTATGAATACTGACCATCGTGATTCTAACGAAGCACTTCGTAATCTAAGAGCAGAAGCGTACGATGTGGTTTGTAATGGATATGAAATAGGTGGTGGATCAATTCGAATTTATGATCAGAAAGTTCAAGATCGCATGTTTGAAGTTTTAGGTTTTACACCAGAAGAAACAAAATCCCAGTTTGGTTTTTTTATCGAGGCCTTAAAATATGGAGTTCCTCCGCATGGTGGATTAGCTTTTGGATTAGATCGCTTAATGATGATTTTAGCAGGAACAGATTCTATTCGAGATGTAATTGCATTTCCAAAGACAACTTCCGCAAGTGATTTAATGTCTCAGGCGCCATCAAGACCAAGTGAAGCTCAATTGAAAGAATTACATTTTAATTGGACAAAATAATTAATTTAAGCGGCCTGATCTTCTTCATAATTTTCTAATAAGTCTATTTTGACTTCGGAGTTTTCGTCTTCTGTTCCAACAGAAGTTTTAGAAAATAAATCTGCTAAGCTTTTTTTATCTTTTCTAAAGTAGGGAAGTGCAAATAGGAATGAACCAGTCATTGCACAAAGTAAATATGAAATTGATCGTTTCATTGATTCTGTAAGTGTCATTTCTGAATGTGATGATTTAACAGTTAGGCCAAATATCATTTTCCCAAAAGTTTTTCCATTGGTAACAAAATAAAAAATAGAAAAATAAGCGAACATAATAGAAAGAAGTGAGACCGAATTAATCATATTTAATTTTTGAATAAGAAATAACTGTACTCTGACGGGAAAATGGAAAAAAATTGTTTTTATAAATTGGGTGAATGAAGTCATCAAAGCATAGTTTGCAAGTACGACAATAAACATATCAATAGTAAAAGCCTGAACTCTCTTTTTTAGCATGGCCGCCTCCTTGGTATGCTTATCGGACAAATTGGTGAAGGATAAAGCTTATTTTTAAGATTTTTTAAGCATAGAGCATGAAAAAAATACATGACTACATTACTTTTTTCTAACAATTACCCACATCTTTCAATCGCATACTTGACTTCACAAATGTAAG